>CAKSIR010000017.1 GCA_934462775.1 uncultured Ruminiclostridium sp. | reverse complement strand
CCCCACAAGTGAATAATTTTCACAACATAATCCTCGAAAAAGGTGCCGGTGGCACGTTTTTCGACACGCTGAAACACCGAAAAGCCGCATAAAGCTTTTCGGTGTTTTCTTACAGATAAGTTTTTGCAAATCAGTCAGCGGTTACAAGGTCGCCGTATACTACGCCAAGACCTACCGTACTCATGTAAACTCTGCCGTAAACATTCATATCGCCGCATACGAAGTAGCCGTTGCCGGGGCCGCCGAATTGGTGCTTTGAATCGTTGATTCTGCTCCATGTCTTGCCCTCGTCCTCTGACCAATATAGACCGATTTCTTCCTCGCCTGCGGGCTTGCCCCACATATAGATTACATACGGTGAATCGTCAGTCTTGCCCTTGCCAAGTCCTAACGCGCCGCAGTAGCTTACCGAATCAAGACGTGTAAACGTCTGTCCGTTGTCTGTTGAAACCTGAAGTCCCATTGCAGGCAGGTAAACCTTGCCCTCAACGCCCGGTTCAACAACAGGTCTTACCGCTGTGAATACTGCAAGCTCGATGTTTTCATTGAAGGTTTTGCCGCCGTCAGTGCTGTAATAGAACGAGCTGCCGCTTGCCGCATAAATATAATCGGGATTAACAGGGTCAGCTGTGATTTTCTTTGTGCTTGTGCCGCCCTTTGACTGATTCCATGTTTCACCCTTATCAGTTGTGTAGTAAACGAATGTACCGTTGCCCGGCGCCCAATAGAAGGTTTTTCCGTCTGCCGATACTCCTACTGCGCCTTCGTATGCAATACGTCCGTCGTCGAGAGGAGTGTTTTTCACGTTGATCCATGTTTCGCCGGAATCTTCAGTGTACCAGAAACCGTTTGTCTGGTCGTTGCCGCCGCACTTTACCCAAATGTTGTTTGCCTGCGCTGCAACCGCAAGACTGGTCATTGAGCCTGCCGTACTGTTCATAACCATGCCGTATTCATCGGCTGAATCCTGAATAAATCCGTCATAGTCGCCGCAAACAGTAACCAGCTTTCCGCCGGGAATGCTTACAAGCTCGTAAGGAACGGTTTCCTCTATTCCCTTTGCGAAGAAATAGAACTCAGGCGTTTCGTCCCAGATATTGTCGCAGGAGAAAATGCCGTTGCCCGAAACTACCATGATTTTGTTTGTATTGTTAGGGTCGATGCACATGGAACTGCACCAGTGCATAGACGTTGTCGCCAGCCACTTTACTCCGCCGTCGGTCAGCTTCATAATGTCGTTCAGCTTTGTCCACTCAGCGCCGCCGTTGGTTGTCAGATAGAACTCATCGCCGAACGCGCCGTTAGGCTGTGCCATATAGATGTTCTCGGTGCAGGCTACCATTCTGTCAGGGTTCTCAGGGTCGATAACCACATCGCCGTAGCCCTTTGACGCAGGGGTAATGTCTGTCATTGTATCTGTTTCCATGTCAAGAACGCGGATACCGCCTGTTGAACGGTTATTGTTCCACGGACCCTCTGTGTTTGCATAGGTGATTACGATTTTGCGCGCACCGTTGTACTTCATACGCTGAACCATGATTCCCTGCGGTGCGTCAGCGATTTCAGACCATGTTGCGCCGCCGTCGGTCGACTTGTAGAGGTTAGCTTCCTTAGTACGGGAAATTGCCGCGTAAATTGTTGTGCAGCCGTTGTCATCTCCCGACTCGGGGTCGATTAAAATGCTGCAAATACCGTTGCCGTTTGACGTTTCGGTTTTTGTACCCATATCAAGAGCGGTGAAGGTTCTGCCGCCGTCGGTTGACTTGATCATTCCGCCTGAGCTGCCGCCTGCGTAAATAATGTCGCTGTTCTTAGGGTCAACGGCAAGACGCTCGCCGTTTCCTCTGCCCATGCCGTTGCCGTCAACCTTTATCATTTCGGTAAGATCAACGCGCTCAAAGCTGTTGCCGTAATCGTTTGAAATAAGCAGGCAGGTCATGCCGTTGCTGAAATAACTTGTACCTGCAAGGAGGTAAACCTTGTTAGGCTCGTTTTCGGCAAATGCAAGTGCGGAGATTCCTAAAAGACCTCTGTCCTCCTCGCTGATGTCGTAGGACATTGACTCCCACTTTGCAGTTTCGCTGTTATATCTGTACGCTCCGCCAACGTCTGTACGAGCGTAGTACAGACCGTTTTCCTTGGTTGCGAAAACGCCTGATACAAATCCGCCGCCGCCCATTGCGACCTGACTGAACTTCCAGCCTGTGTCCGCCGCTGTGTCAGCAACATCGGTCGTCTGACCGTCCGCTGATGTCGTTGTATTTTCTCCTGTTCCTCCGCCGCAGCCAACAGCGCATACTGTCATTACTGCCGCCAGAACAAGAGCCATTATCTTCCTGTGCTTCATAACAAATTCCTTTCTTGTACTTTGTTGTTTTATTGTAAAGGATTACACCTTGATATTATACACGTTTTCTTGTACAATTGCAAGAGGGTTTTAATATAATCATGCGATTTTTTATAAAATTTTACAAAAATAACCGACCTTATCGGTCGGCTATTTTATTATCCAAGTATTCTTTTTAAATCCTCCGCAGGCTTATCGGTGGGAGTAAGATTATAATTTTTAACCAGCACTTCCAGCACTCCCTTTGAAACAAAGGCGGGAATCGTCGGTCCGAGGTAGATATTTTTAATGCCCAGATACAGCAGTGTAAGCAAAATGCAAACCGCTTTCTGCTCATACCATGACAATACCAGCGTCAGCGGCAGTTCATTTACACCGCAGCCAAAGGCGTCCGCAAGAGCAAGAGCAATCTGTATTGCACTGTAAGCGTCATTGCATTGACCGCAGTCAAGTATTCTCGGAATACCCTCAATATCGCCTAAGTCAAGGTCGTTCAAGCGATATTTTCCGCAGGCAAGGGTCAGAATAATAGTATCCGGCGGCGTCAGCTTTGCAAAATCTGTGTAATAGCTTCTGCTCGATGACGCTCCGTCACAGCCTCCTATAAGGAAGAAGTGCTTTATTTTACCGCTTTTTACAAGCTCCGCTATCTTCTCTGCATTTTCAAGCACCGCGTTTCTTGCGTAACCTGTCACCACTGTGTGACCGCCGTTCATGCCCGTCATTTCCTTATCCTCACTGTAACCGCCGCACTCGATTGCTTTTTTGATGACAGGCGTAAAATCCTTATCGTCGCCTATGTGGACAAGTTCCGGATAAGATACCACAGACGTTGTAAAAACGCGGTCGCAGTAGCTCTGACGTACAGGCATAATACAGTTTGTGGTGAACAGTACCGGAGCAGGAATATTATGAAATTCAGACTGCTGATTCTGCCAGCCTGTGCCAAAGTTGCCCTTTAGATGCTTGTATTTTTTCAGTTCAGGATAACCGTGAGCGGGCAGCATTTCGCTGTGGGTGTAGATGTTGATACCTTTATCCTTTGTCTGTTCAAGCAGAAGCTTCATGTCGTGCAGGTCATGTCCGCTTACTACGATAAACGGACCTTTTTCAATAGTCAGCGGTACAACGGTAGGCACAGGATTTCCGTATGCCTCGGTATTTGCCGAGTCAAGCATTGCCATACACTTGTAGTTGACCCTGCCCGTTTCAAGTACAAGCTCCAGAAGCTTATCGGGATTTTCTTCATCGGCAATCGCACGCAGCGCCTTATAGAAAAAGTCGTTTACCTCTCTGTCGGTTTTGCCAAGAGCATAAGCATGGTAAGCATAGGCGGCCATGCCCTTAATGCCGAACAGGATAAGGGATTTAAGGGAGCGTATATCCTCGTGTGCGTCCCAGATTTTCTTCATGTCGTAATCGTCAAATTTCTGCGAATTTGCACGACCTTTTTCCTGCTCAATTTCTGTTTTCAGTTTTTTAATTGTTTCGTTGTTGAAATTAACGTTGGTAATAGTAGTAAACAGCCCTTTAAGCATGAGCTCATCAGTACGCTCGGTGAGGCTGCCGGTTTCCGCCGCCTTTGACAAGGCAATAAGCGCTCCGATAAGCTCGTCCTGATAGTTGGCGGTGTCGGCTTTTTTGCCGCATACGCCTGCCTTTCCGTTGCAGCCTTTGTTATGTGCGGTCTGCTGGCACTGGAAGCAAAACATTTCATTCATATCTGCATAATCCTCCGTTGTTTTTTATTATCATCTGCATCGAAGCCGCAAATATGCAAATGTTTATGAACAAGAAAACTCCCACAGATTCACTGCGGGAGCAAAATACATTATAAAACCTTGGACAAGAAGTCCTTAAGTCTTGGACTTTTCGGATTAGCGAAAAATTCCTGCGGAGGAGCCTGTTCAACAATCAGCCCGTTATCCATAAACAGAACCCTTGACGCAACCTCTCTTGCAAAGCCCATTTCGTGGGTAACAACCACCATGGTCATGCCGTCGTCAGCAAGGCTTTTCATAAGGTCGAGAACCTCCCCTACCATTTCAGGGTCAAGAGCCGAGGTAGGTTCGTCAAACAGCATTACATCGGGCTTCATTGCAAGCGCTCTTACAATGGCGATACGCTGCTTCTGTCCGCCCGAAAGCATATTCGGGTACGCCTGCGCCTTGTCTGCAAGACCAACGCGCTCAAGCAGCTCCATAGCCGTCTTTTCAGCCTCTTCCTTAGTCATAAGCTTAAGAGTTGTGGGAGCCAGAGTAATGTTCCTAAGAATCGTCATGTGCGGAAAAAGGTTAAAATGCTGGAATACCATTCCCATTTTTCTGCGTATCAGATTTACGTCTGCCTTTGGGGCGGTAATACATTCGCCCTCAACAATAATGTCGCCGCTTGTAGGAGTTTCCATAAGATTCAGACAGCGGAGGAACGTACTTTTTCCCGAACCCGACGGCCCGATAATTACAACCTTTTCGCCTTTGTATATATGTTCGTCAATTCCCTTGAGAACGTGCAGGTCATCAAAGGATTTCGTAAGTCCCTTAACGTCTATCACTCTTAGCCAGCCTCCTCTCAAGCATTTTTTGAAGCTTTGTCAGAATAAATACAAGTATCAGGTAGAATGCCGCCGCAATCAATAGCGGCGTAATAATATCGTATGTCTTTGAGCCGATATACTGAGCAGCCTTTGTAATATCGGTAACTGCGATATATCCGGCAATTGACGTTTCCTTTACAAGTACTATAAACTCGTTTCCGAGAGCGGGAAGAATGTTCTTGATAGCCTGCGGCAGGATAATCAGGCGCATGGTCTGAATTCCGCTTAAACCAAGCGAGCGTCCCGCCTCCATCTGTCCTTTGTCGATTGACTCAATACCTGCGCGGACGATTTCCGCAACGTATGCGCCCGAATTGATACCAAAGCAGACAATAGCCGCCAGCATGGTATTTGCGTCACGGTAGCAGAAAAAGATTGCATTGATAAGGAGCAGCTGCACCAATACAGGCGTACCTCTTATTACGAATACATAAAGGTCGCAGACTTTCGCAAAAATGCCTACTCCTTTTTTTCCGTTGCAGAAAAACTTTATAACGGCGATAAGCACACCGATAAGAAAGCCTAAGAGAACGGCAAACAGTGAAATTATAAGAGTGTTGGAAATACCGCTCAGATAGTACTCGTATCGGTTGTCCTTGATAAGAGCCTTGTCGATTGCGTTCCAGATGTCAAGAAAAAAATCCAAGGTTTTTCCTCCGTAAGAATATAGCGGACAGCAGCATAATGCCACTGCCCGCCCTTTCGTTGATTATTCTGCGTCGCCTGTTGTGTGCTTAAGTGTAAATTCGTCAACCTTTCCGTCAGCAATAAGCTTTTCGAGAATTGCGTTTACCTTATCCTCAAGCTCTGTGTTGCCCTTCTGGAATGCAAGCGCGTATTTGTCTGTGAATACTTCTTCGTCAAGGATTGCCAGCGTGTCGTTTGCCTTTACCATTTCCTTTGCAGGAAGCTCGTCCATGATAATGCAGTCAACCTTGTTGTTCTTAAGGTCCTCGGCAGCCTGAACATACTTTGTGTAACGGAGCGGTTCCATGCCAAGATCGTCTGATACATAACTATCAGCAACTGTTGCCTGCTGAACTGCTACCTTTGTGCCTTCCTTAATGTCGCTTGGTGAGCTGATGATGTTAGCGTCCTTGAGAACAACTACAACCTGCTTTGATGTAGCATATTCGATTGAGAAGTCCATAACCTCTTTACGCTCGTCTGTAATGGAAATACCTGCCGCAGCAAAGTCAACCTTGCCCTGCTGAACCGCAAGAAGCGCGCCGTCGAAATCCATCTGCTGAATTTCAAGCTCCATGCCAAGCTCGTCGGCAATTGCGTTTGCAATATCAACGTCGATACCTGCAACCTCGCTGCCATCAATGTACTCATAAGGAGCAAATCCCGGCTCGGTAGCCATGATAAGCTTTCCGCCCTTTGCTTCTCCGTCTGATGTTGTTGTGTTGTTTGCCGCATTGTTTCCGCCGCAGCCTGCAAGCATAATTCCGCAGGATGCAACTGCAAGCAGCCCTGCTGCAATTCTTCTTAATTTCATTTTCTTTAGTGTCCTTTCTCTTTCCAAGTAATAAACTTTAACTTCTATTATAATTACTTTTCTCTGAATAAGCAATACCTTTTTTAAATTTTCTGCAATTTTCATATAAAAATTGTTCAAAAACCATGTATTTGTACTTATTTTTAAGCAAAGACAACCGCCCGCAAGGGACGCTGTCTTACGCAGCCCTTTGCGAGCGATTGATTATGTCAGCCCTTTAATGCGCGCTGACCTATATCCTTGCGGTAATGAGCCTTTTCAAAGCTGATTTTGCCCACTGCACTGTACGCCTTGTCAAGCGCCTCGCGGAGATTGCCGCCAACGGCGGTAATTCCTAAAACCCGTCCGCCTGCTGTAAGGTACTTACCGTCAACAAGCTTTGTTCCCGCATGATAAACAAAAGCGTCTGCGTCAACCTGTCCGTCTGCGTCAAAGCCGCTGATTTCCTTGCCTGTTTCATACTTTTCGGGGTAGCCGCCGCTTGCCATTACGACGCAGGCGCAGGATTTATCGCTCCACTTAATGTCGAGAGTATCCAGCTTTTCCTCCCAGATTGCTTCCATAATGTCGAGCAAATCCGTTTCAAGGAGCGGTAAAACCACCTGAGTTTCAGGGTCGCCGAAACGGCAGTTGTACTCAATCACCTTTGCGCCCTTTGGAGTCAGCATAAGTCCGAAGTACAGACAGCCCTTGAAAGGTCTGCCCTCCTTCTGCATTGCGTTGATTGTAGGCAGAAAAATCTTTTCCATACATTCTGCCTGATATTCGGCTGTATAAAGCGGGTTCGGAGCAATTGTACCCATTCCGCCGGTGTTAAGACCCTCGTCGTTGTCATAAGCCCGCTTGTGATCCATTGAGCTTATCATCGGCTTCACCGTCTTGCCGTCTGTAAAAGCAAGAACCGTTACCTCAGGACCTGTGAGAAATTCCTCAACGACGATTTCGCTGCCGGATTTTCCGAACTTATGGTCAAGGAGCATTGAATTAACCGCGTTTTTTGCTTCCTCAAAATCCTTTGCGATAATTACGCCCTTGCCAAGCGCAAGTCCGTCGCACTTAATAACGGCGGGATAGCTGTTCTGCTCCTTTATGTATGCGATTGCTTTCTCGGCGTCCGTAAAGGTTTCATAGCCGGCTGTTGGAATTCCGTACTTCTTCATGAGAGCCTTTGAAAATACCTTACTGCCCTCTAATATGGCAGCGTTAGCTTTCGGACCGAATGTCCTGAAACCGGCATCGTTAAGACGGTCAACCAGACCCATTACCAGCGGGTCATCAGGTGCAACGAAAACATAATCGGGCTTCAATTCCTTTGCCAGAGCCACAATGCCGTCAAGGTCGGTTGCCTTGCAGTCAAAGCACTGTGCAAGTCTTGAAATACCGCCGTTTCCCGGAGCGGCGTAAATTTTATCTACCTTAGGCGATTTGGCTAAGGCACGGATAATTGCGTGCTCTCTTCCGCCTCCGCCTACAACAAGAACGTTCATCTGTTTTCTCCTTTTAACAATTCTTCTGCGTACAGATTTTCCGCCTTTATTGCAGCATTGACTGCCTTCAGGCGGACAAACCCGTAAATAATATTAACCACAGGCACTGATGAAAGCACAATGTGCATAACTCTTTCGCCCGATTTTTCCATTAAGACAAGGTTATTGCGGACAAGTCCGTTTGTAAGCATAATGTCGCCCAGTACGAAACAGCCCGCTCCGAAAATCGCAAAAATCATAAACCCCATAGCGCCGATTATTCCGATGATAATGTTTAATCCCATGGTCGCTGCTGTTACGGCTGAAAGTATATCGTTGCCGCCGCCGAACATGGTTTTTGTAACCCATCCAAGCATTAGAATACCGAAAACGGAAATTAAAGCGCCTGCAATTGCTCCGCAAAAGCCTGCCGTCATCAGCCGCCTGCCGCCTATAAGCTTTTTTGCCTTTTCGGTGCAGTATCTGTTGAAAGACCAGTTATCTGAGGGATAAACGTTCTGATAACCGAACACAAACAGTCCCGGTAAAGAGGTCAAGATGTTGATATAACCCACAACAGAAACGCTTGTTTCAAACAACGCACCTATACCCCACAGGCTGAACGGTAGCAGGAAAACCGTGATTATCATAACCCACTGATTTGAAAGTCGCACCTTTTTGCAGTAATGAAGAATTATCATTACTGCAAAAAATATAGTGTTAATTGTCAGCGTCATCAGAAATACTCCTCCAAAATGTCATTGCGGAGCTTTTTCGGCAGCTTATAAAGCGCCTGATGATAGCCGCGGTCGCACATATCGGCAACCACCTCGTAAGGAACGCTGCCCGTCAGCCTTATCTCGTTCCACTGACGCTTACAGTTGTAGCTGCTTTCGTTAATATCGTCATGCAGCTGCCTTATGGTTTCATTGTAATCGGCGGGCGCTTTTACGCAGATAACGGCATTATCGGTTCCGTCGGCGCAGACGGCGGCAAAAATCCTGCCGCCGACCGTAAAGCGCCGCCAGTTGTTTCTTTCAACAAAGTCGGATTCAACGCCTTTTTTGCTGAGCAAATATTCAAAAAGCCTTGGGTAAATTTCGCTGCATAAAGCCATTTTATACCTTGCCTTTCAGTCAGGCATCAGTGATGGAACAGACGGATGCCTGTAAATGCCATTGCAATATTATACTTATTGCAGGTGTCAATAACGTTGTCGTCACGGATTGAACCGCCCGGCTGTGCGATGTACTCAACGCCGCTCTTGTGAGCGCGCTCAATATTGTCGCCGAACGGGAAGAATGCGTCTGAGCCAAGGGAAACGCCCTTCATTGTGTCGAGCCATGCGCGCTTTTCTTCTCTTGTGAAAACGGCAGGCTTAACCTTGAAGATGTTCTCCCACGCGCCGTCAGCCAGTACGTCCATATAATCCTCGCCGATGTAAAGGTCGATTGCGTTGTCGCGGTCCGCACGTCTGATGGAATCAATGAACTGAAGTCCCATTACCTGCGGCGACTGACGGAGGTACCAGTTGTCAGCCTTTGTTCCTGCAAGACGTGTGCAGTGGATTCTTGACTGCTGACCTGCGCCGATACCGATTGCCTGACCGTCGCATACATAAGCAACAGAGTTGGACTGCGTATATTTCAGAGTGATCATGGAAATTGCAAGATCTCTCTTTGCGCTTTCGGGAATGTTCTTGTTATTTGTAACAACGTTCGCAAAAAGATTGTCGTCGATTACAAGCTCGTTTCTGCCCTGTTCAAAAGTAATGCCGAACACCTGCTTGCGCTCAATCGGAGCAGGCTTGTAATTTTCATCAATCTTGATGATATTGTATGTGCCTTTTCTCTTGCTCTTGAGGATTTCGAGAGCCTCGTCCGTGTATCCGGGAGCAATAACGCCGTCTGAAACCTCGCGCTGAATCATCTTGGCGGTGCAGGCGTCGCAAACGTCGGAAAGAGCGATAAAGTCGCCGTAGGAGGACATTCTGTCAGCGCCTCTTGCTCTTGCATAAGCGCTTGCAAGGGGCGTCAGCTCGCCTAAATCGTCAACCCAGTAAATCTTCTTCAGCGTATCTGAAAGCGGCAGACCGACAGCCGCGCCCGCAGGAGAAACGTGCTTGAACGATGTTGCGGCGGGAAGTCCTGTTGCAGCCTTTAATTCCTTTACAAGCTGCCAGCCGTTGAACGCGTCCATAAAGTTTATATAACCGGGCTTTCCGTTAAGCACCTCGATAGGAAGCTCGCCGTCGCCCTCCATAAAAATACGCGACGGTTTCTGGTTAGGGTTGCAGCCGTATTTTAACTCAAGTTCCTTCATTTTGCACTGTTCCTTTCTGTTATTTTACGTTCTTGTTTACAATTCTGGATTCGTAATCGCCTGTTGCAATGTCAATGTATCTTACGAACAGGGAAACCTTGTTGTCGGCGTTGAGATTCTTCCAGATATATTCGGTAAGCTCGTCAATTTCCATATCGGGGATTTCAACCAACTTAGGCTCGCCCTCATAGCTTGGCAGCGGATTGCCGTCGCCCATGTATGTGTGGATAAATCTGCCCTGACCTGCAATTGGGTTGTTGTATGCGAACGTGTATCTTTCGCAGGAGCATGGGTCGCCCTCCGCGCTCTTGAGAATAGACATTGCAAAATTCATATCGCCGTTTCCTGCATGGATAATTCCGGAAATACGAGGTGTGTAGTTTGGCTTGTCGTCCTCAAATTCTCTTGTTCTCAGCGCCTGCTCAAAGGTCTGCTGCTTATCCATAAGCTCGTAGATTGTGTCTGTCTGGTCGCCGTTGGTAACAATTGTCTTGTTGCCCAAAACGCGGACAGGCGCATATATAATAAGGTGCGGATCAACCATCTTTGACGGGTCGAAAGCCTCTGTTCTGATTCCCTGACCATCCTCGATGAATACTCTGTTTCTGCTGTTTTCGCTTCTGCCCATAATGAAGTAGGCTGTAACAGCCTTGCTGCCGTCGGCTGACCTGCCGATAACTATTCCTCTGCCGTGGTATGACAGGGAATTAAGCTCTTTTTCCAGTGAAATAATCTTCATAGCTTTTTCCTTTCTCAGACATTTCCTATATAGCAGTTCACTATATTCGGAATTGTTATTTTTCCGTTTTCGCTGTTTTTATTCCAGAAATCCGTAAGCGCCGCCACATACTCGTCATATACGGCGTCGCCTTTTTTCGGTGCGTAGGAGCGGGACAAACGGTTGCCGATATAATCCTCAAGCCCGAATACAAGCGGGTTTACAAAGCTTTTCTTCTCGCATTTTTCAAAGAACTGCCTTATCCTGCCGTCGTCCTGCTGGGGAGTCTGACCTCCCGTATGACCGTCGTAGCAGCCGCAGTATTTAAAGTTCATCTCGTTCTGGCGCAGTATGATGTCCTTGCTTTCGTCGGTGGTGTTCCACAAAAGGCAGACAATGCCGTTCGGAGTCAGAATACGCCTGCACTCATCCCTGAAGCGAACCGTATCAAACCAATGGAACGCCTGCGCAACGGTAACAAGACCGTATTTCCCGCTTGGCAGCCCCGTTTCCTCAGCGCCTGCCTTTACGGCAGTGCAATCAAGCGTGCTTTTCAGCACACCGAGCATATCATCGTTAGGCTCCACAGCAGTTACTTTCCACGGCTTTGCCATAAGGCACTTTGTGAAGATGCCTGTTCCTGCGCCGATGTCCGCAACCTGCTCCGCATGGGTCATATTAAAAAGATAATCCACGATTTCCATAGGATAGGACGGGCGGAACTTTGCATAAATCTCAGCCTTGCCGCTGAATTTTTCTTCATTCATGGAATCTCCCCGTTATTCCTCTACGATTGCCTTGCCGTTCTCAACAGTGATTTTTCCTTCGCAGAAAAGCGTAACAGCCTTTGGCAGAATTTTCCACTCAGCCTGTTCCATAATTCTGCGCTGAAGCGTTTCGGGCGTGTCGCCGTTCTTTACCTCGACCGCTTTCTGAATTATGATAGGTCCACCGTCGCATTCTTCCGTTACAAAATGCACCGTTGCACCCGACAGCTTTACGCCTTTTGCAAGTGCAGCCTCGTGAACGTGAAGCCCGTAAAAGCCCTTTCCGCAGAAGCTTGGAATAAGCGCGGGGTGAACGTTCATCATCTTGTACTTGTAAGCGCTGCATACGCTTTCGTCAAGAATTGTCATAAATCCCGCGTAAACAACCAAATCTGCCTTTTCGGCGTTGATTGCGTCAAGGATCGCCTTGCTGTAAGAGGCAACGTCGGCGTATTCCTTACGGTTTACCACAACGCCCTTAATTCCGTTTTCCTTTGCTCTTGTCAGCGCGTAAGCGTCAGGCTTTGAAGAAATTACGCAGGTAATTTTTCCTCCGCCCAGTCCCGTTGTTTTTTCGGCGTCAATAAGCGCCTGCAGGTTTGTGCCGCCGCCTGAAACCAGAACAACTATATTTTTCATAAAAACTCCTTTTGTAAAGAAAAATGGAAAGCGATATTCACTTTCCATTTCCCTCAGTTCAGCCGCGAACCCTTGCTTACAGCAGAATAATGCCCTCGTCGCCCTTGACAACCTCGCCGATGCAGTATGCAGGAATGTCATAGCTCTTCATAAGCTCAACCGCCTGATTTGCATAGTCCTTGTCAACGACAACGGTCATGCCGATACCCATATTGAATGTGTTGTACATATCGCGTTCGGGAATATTGCCCACTTCCTGCATATGCTTGAAAATGAACGGAACTTCATAGCTGGACTTGGTAATCTTTGCTGTGTAGCCCTCCGGGAATGAACGCGGAACGTTTTCGTAGAAACCGCCGCCTGTGATATGGGAAATAGCCTTTACCTCTGTCTTGGAAATAAGGTCGAGGATTGGCTTTACATAAATCTGTGTAGGCATAAGCAGAGTTTCTCCCAGCGTTTTTCCGTTAGGAAGAACCTTTTCGAGAACCTCTCTTGACGTAATGTCGAAAATCTTTCTTACAAGAGAGAAACCGTTGGAGTGAACGCCTGTTGAAGCAAGACCGATGATAACGTCGCCCTCCTTCATCTTTGTGTTGTCGATTATCTTACTCTTGTCAACAACGCCTGTGCTGTAGCCTGCGATGTCGTAATCGTCCTCAGGCATCATGCCAGGGTGTTCGGCAGTTTCGCCGCCGATAAGCGCACAGCCTGCCATTACACAGCCGTCGGCAACGCCCTTTACGATTTCCGCAACCTTTTCGGGAACGTTCTTGCCGATTGCGATGTAGTCAAGGAAATATAACGGCTTTGCACCGCAGCAGATAATGTCGTTTACGCACATTGCAACTGCGTCGATACCGATTGTATCGTGTTTGTCAAGCAGCATGGCAAGCTTCAGCTTTGTGCCGACGCCGTCTGTACCGGAAACCAGTACCGGCTCCTTGATTCCTGTAAGGTCAAGCTGGAAAAGTCCGCCGAAACCGCCGATTCCGTCAAGTACGCCGGGAATATTTGTCCTTTCAACGTCCTTTTTCATAAGCTGAACGCCTTTGTAGCCGGCTGTTACGTCAACGCCTGCCGCCTTATAGCTTTCAGAAAAACTGTTCTTCATGTGTATATCCTTTCACGGAGCAACGCTCCTCAATTGGTTTTATTCCTCAAGCTTGCTCTCGAATTTGTCCTTCGGCATTTCGTCAGGCACTTCAATTGGGTACTTGCCCGTAAAGCAGCCTGAGCAGAAGCCGCACTTTGCGCCTCCCGCAATTCTCAGCACGCCCTCCTCGCTGAGATAGCCAAGGCTGTCCGCGTGGATAGACCTGCAAATTTCGGGAATTGACATTTTACAGGCGATGAGATGCTCCCTGCTGTCAATGTCGGTGCCGAAAAAGCATGGGTTGGTAAACGGCGGAGAGGAAATCCGCACATGAACCTCCTTAGCTCCTGCCTCGCGGAGAAGATTTACGATTCTGCCGCTGGTAGTGCCCCTTACAATGCTGTCGTCAATCATAACGACGCGCTTGCCCCTTACAACCTCTGCAATCGGATTAAGCTTGATTTTAACGCTGTTTTCACGCATACCCTGAGCAGGCTGAATAAACGTTCTGCCAACGTAGCGGTTTTTTATGAAGCCGACACCGTAAGGTATTCCCGATTCCATTGAAAATCCCAGCGCGGCGTCAAGTCCGCTGTCGGGAACTCCAACAACAATGTCAGCGTCAACGGGATGCTCCTGCGCAAGGAAGCGGCCCGCTCTTATTCTTGCGGCGTGAACCGACGCGCCCTCGATAACGCTGTCGGGACGTGCAAAATAAACATACTCGAAAACGCACATTGTGCTTTTTCCGCCGCAGTGCGTCTTGATGCTTTCAATGCCGTTGTCGTCTATTACAACGATTTCGCCCGGCTCAATATCGCGGACAAACGTGGCGGAAATGCTGTCAAGAGCGCAGGTTTCACTTGCCACCGCATAGCCCTCGTCATTTGGCAGTCTGCCTATGCAGAGAGGACGGAAGCCGTTTGGATCCCTTGCGGCAATCAGCTTTTTCGCCGACATTATTACAAGGGAGTATGCGCCCTTTATCTTGTACATTGCCTTTTCCACCGCTCTTTGGATTGATTCGGTTGAAAGACGCGCCTCGGTAATCGCATAAGAAATTACCTCTGTATCGTTTGTGGAATGGAAAATTGCGCCCTTCAGCTCATATTCGGAACGCAGTTCAAGCGCATTGACAAGATTGCCGTTATGAGCAATGGACATCGGTCCCTTTATATGGCGTACTACGATTGGCTGTGTGTTGTGGGGATTAAGTCCGCCTGTGGTGGAGTAGCGCACATGACCGATGGCAATTCTGCCTCTGCCGAGCTTTTCAAGCTCCTCTGCGTTGAATACTTCGTTTACCAGACCTATTCCCTTGTGATAATTGAACACGCCGCGGTCGTTTACAACGATGCCGCAGCTTTCCTGTCCTCTGTGCTGAAGTGCATAGAGAGCGAAATAAGCTGAGTTTGCAACGTCCGACTGCTCTTTTGTATATATGCCGAAAACGCCGCATTCTTCATGTAAATTATCAAACATATAATTCTCCGATTTTGTGCCGCCGCTGTGAAACGCCGCGGAATTTCTATAACCGGACTGCCCTTTTCCTATGTGCTGTTTCTGTATTTATCAGCCGAAAATTCTCTTCATCATTTCCTGATATGCGCCCTCTACGTTGCCCATATCTCTGCGGAATCTGTCCTTGTCCAGCTTTTCGTGTGTTGTGCTGTCCCAGAAGCGGCAGGTATCAGGTGAAATTTCATCGGCAAGAAGAATTTTTCCGTGGAAGCGTCCAAACTCAATCTTGAAGTCGATAAGGTCAACGTTGATGTTCTTGAAGAACTTAACCATGAAATCATTTACCATGAACGCGTACTTTGTAATATCTGCAATTTCTTCCTTTGTTGCAAGACCAAGACCGAGAGCGTAGTAATCATTGATGAACGGATCGCCTAAGTCGTCGTTCTTGTAGCTGAATTCCAGAGTCGGAGTCTTTAAAGGCGTACCCTCTGCAATGCCCAGCTTCTTTGAAAAGCTGCCTGCTGCAACGTTTCTTACGATAACCTCAAGAGGAACGATCTCAACCTTCTTTACGAGCGTTTCCCTGTCGCTTAATTCCTCAACGAAATGGGTAGGAACGCCTTCCTTTTCAAGAAGCTGCAGCATATAGTTTGTCATCTTGTTGTTGACTGCGCCCTTGCCTGTGATTGTGCCTTTCTTAAGGCCGTTGAAAGCTGTTGCGTCGTCCTTGTAGTCTACGATTACGAGATCGGGATCGTCTGTTGCGAATACCTTCTTTGCTTTTCCTTCGTAAAGCTGTTCTAATTTCTGCATGATTGTTTCTCCTTTTTTTTATACTGATTATCTTATAGCTCTTTGGCTAATTCCTGCATTTTTCTGTCTGCCTCAAGATTTTTTTCATTCTGCTTTTTCTTGAAAGCGACAAGCTTTTCCTTTAGCTCAGGCTCGCTTACGGCAAGAATCTGCACCGCAAGATAGCCTGCATTTGCAGCACCGTCAATTCCAACCGTTGCAACCGGAACCCCGGGCGGCATCATAACCGACGAAAGCAGCGCGTCCATGCCCTCCAGCGCCTTTGCCTTAACAGGAATAGCGATAACAGGCAGATAAGTATTACCTGCAATTGCGCCTGCCAGATGAGCCGCCATTCCCGCAGCCGCAATAATTACGCCAAATCCGTTTTCGTCAGCGCTCTGCGCAAACTGTGCAACCTCCTTAGGCGAACGGTGAGCGGAAAGCACCCGCATTTCAAACTCGACTCCGAACTCCTTGAGAACCTCGGCAGCCTTCCTTACAACAGGCAAATCGCTGTCGCTGCCCATTACAACCGCAACTTTTTTCATAAAACCCTACCTTTCCCGAGCCTTGCTCATGTGACTGCAATAAAAAAGCCGAGATTTTCGCAGAAAAATCCCGACTAAAAGCTACACTTAGATTTTGAGCGCAAATGCAGTGTAGATAAAAAACCCATGTCTGACCCGTAAAACGCTGACATTTGTACTCACCTCCGGTAATAATATATAAATAGTATATACGCTTTTGAAAAATCACATATTTATTTTACATTATTTCGGTATATAATGCAAGACTATTTTTTAAAAAACTGCAAATTTTAGCATAAAGCCTTTTTTATCACAAATGCACACATAAAAAATG
Organism: uncultured Ruminiclostridium sp.; assembly: GCA_934462775.1. GTDB lineage: Bacteria > Bacillota > Clostridia > Oscillospirales > Ruminococcaceae > Ruminiclostridium_E. The sequence goes on along the minus strand of CAKSIR010000017.1, from coordinate 7,840 downwards.
TGCTTTTTAACGAAAGGCGCAGATTAAAAGTTGTTACAAAACGGTTACAGAATAAGCCGTATTTAAGTTATTAAGTTACAATTCTGTTACAGTGCAAATATACATAATTATACACAATTTTCGAAACTTAAAGGGATAACGTTTACAAATCAGCAGGAAAAATTTTTCGTCATTTTAAACAATATAACTATGCATTATTTAGAATACAGCGTCATATAAATTAAAATATGACAAAACGGTTACAATTGTATAAAAGGCTTTGCATAGCCGTTTTTCGGTGATTGACGCAGACTGCGTTATCGTTTACATCATGAAATGCTCACAAAAATTTCACCTTTGTCATTTTGAACAAATGCAATTGGAAAGCGGTGATTTGGAAACGTTTTCTGAATTTTAATGACAAAAATTTTAAAAAAAGGACTTGCAAACGGAACGGTTTTGTGATATAGTAACAAATGAAATCGGAAAGCTTCATAAGGTTATATATCAATACATATATGTAACGCAATTTGAATGAGGTTTCCGTTCAAACCTAACAGAATGTAATCCACATTCTACAAACCATTTTGGAGGAAAGAAAGTATGAAGAAAAGAATTTTAGCTATGTTTTTAACATCAGCAATGATTCTGTCACTTGCTGGTTGCGGTGGAAACACAGAAACAACAACAGCAGGCACAACAACAGCAGCGCCTAGCAACGATGCAGCTGATACAACAACAGCAGCAGCTGACACAGCAGCTGATACAACAGCAGACGTTGCTGACACAGTTGCCACAGAACAGGGTAAGGTATTCAATATCTACGCTTGGAACGAAGAGTTCAAGGGCTTCTTTGAAAAGTACTATGCAGGTACAACAGCCCTCAACCAGGCAGAAGTTGACGAAAAGGGCGCTGACCCAATCTACTTCGACAAGGCACCTGGAATTCCTGACGGCGTAACAGTTAACTGGGTAATCAACCCATCTGACGACGGCGTATATCAGAACAAGCTTGACGAAGCTCTCCGTAACCAGGAATCAGCAGCTGCTGACGATAAGGTTGATATGTTCCTTGCAGAAGCTGACTACATCTTAAAGTATGTTGACTCCGACTTCACAATGGACGTTTCAACAATCGGCGTTACAAAGGCTGACACAATGTACGATTACACAGTTGCTGCAGCAAGCGACTCCAACGGCGTTATGAAGGGTGTTTCCTTCCAGTGCTGCCCAGCTGCTTTAATTTACAGACGTTCAATCGCTAAGGAAGTTCTTGGCACAGACGATCCTGCTGAAGTACAGAGCAAGCTCGACTCTTGGGAAAAGTTTGACACTGTTGCTGCTCAGGCTAAGGAACTTGGCTACTACATGACAGCTTCTTACTGCGAAACATACCGTGTATTCTCCAACAACGCTACTTCTTCTTGGGTAACAGACGGCGCTCTCACAATGCCATCAGTTGTTGAAGATTGGACAAACCAGGCTGAAACATACTTAAAGGAAGGCTACACACTTACATCAGGCGTATGGGGCGATGAAAAGAACCAGCAGATGTTCGCTGATGGTAAGACAATGTGCTTCTTCGGTCCTGCTTGGTACTACAACTTCTGCATGGGCAACGCTATGGACGCAGAAAAGGGCTGCTCCGGTGACTGGGCTATCTGCCAGGGACCACAGGCTTACTTCTGGGGTGGTACATGGATTCTTGCAGCTGCAGGTTCCGACAACACAGAAATGCTTGCTAGCATTATGAACGCATTCACAACAAACGAAGACGTATGCTCTGCTCTTATCGAAAACGAGAGCCAGTTCACAAACAACTCTAATGTAAACCAGAAGTTCGCTGACGACCCAGACTACGGCAACGCATTCCTCGGCGGTCAGAACGACACAGCAATATTCGTTGACCTTGCTAAGAACATCAAGTTCGAGAACAACACAATCTACGATCAGCTCCTTAACGAAAAGTATCAGTCAACAATCCTTGACTACTTCACAGACGTATGCGATAAGGAAACTGCTCTTAACAACTTCTACGCTTATGTAAACGAAACATATCCTGCAATTCAGACTCCGTAAGTCATCTTGCTTGATAACTTGTTTACGCTCAGATGATTAAAAAAGAGGTGGGGCAAGTTAGTTGCCTCACCTCTTACTTATATGAATGAGAGGGTATCAGCTTATGAATTCTAAAAAGCACAAGTCAATAAGCTATGCGAAGTGGGGATATGCTTTTATCGCACCGTTCTTTATCGTATATACGCTTTGCTCGCTTGTTCCGCTGTTCATGACTTTCTACAACAGCTTCTTTGAGAACTATCTGGATGGTTTAAAACAGGTCGGACCAAACTTTGTCGGCTTTGACAACTACGTTACACTTTTCACCCCCGGTAAAAACGGCGGCATCGATGTTCTTACATACGCCGGAAATACAATTATCATGTGGCTGATGGGTGCAATTCCACAGATTGTTTTCGCTCTTATACTTGCCGTAATTTTTACAAGCGTAAGACTGAAAATAAAGGGTCAGCAGTTCTTTAAAACAGTTATCTATATGCCGAACCTTATCATGGCTTCCGCATTCTCAATGTTATTCTTCACGCTGTTTTCAAACGTTGGTCCTATCAACCAGATTATCCAGTCAATGGGCGGCGAAGTGTTTATGTTCTTCAACAACGAATGGTCCGCGCGTTCGATTATTGCGTTTATCAACTTCCTGATGTGGTTCGGTAATACGACAATCCTCCTTATGGCAGGTATCATGGGTATCGACCAGAGCCTCTTTGAGGCAGCGTCAATTGACGGCGCTAACTCAAGACAGGTGTTCTTTAAAATAACACTTCCGCTACTTATGCCGATTATCGTTTATGTACTTATCACAGCCCTCATCGGTGGTCTGCAGATGTTCGATGTACCGCAGATTATTTCTGCCGGACTTGGTACGCCTAACAGAACAACCATGACGCTTGTTATGTATCTGAACAGATTTATCAGTACAAGTAAGAACTATGGTATGGCAGGTGCTGTTTCCCTCGTTCTGTTTGTTATCACAGCTTTACTCAGCGTTGTTGTATTCAAGTCCCTTATTCCTTCGAATAAGAAGCAGAAGAAAGGAGGTAAGTAATAATGGCAAGATCCGGAAATATCGAGGATTATCAGATCCACAGCAGCAAGTTCTCTCTTGTTGTTTCAAAAGTATTCTCTTACATCTTCCTTGCGCTTGTTACTTTCCTGAGCCTTGCTCCGTTCTATCTGATGATTATCAACTCCACCAGATCCAACGCGCAGCTCCAATCAGGCTTCGAGCTTTTACCTAAGGAATATTTTTTCAACAACCTTTTAACTGCATGGAACGATACAAGTATTTTCTTCCTTCCGCAGGGTCTTTTAAACAGCTTTATCGTTGCCGCGCTGACCTGCCTTCTCGGCACATACTTCTCAGCGCTGACAGCATACGGTATCTGCGTTTATGACTTCAAGGGCAAGAATATTGCGCACAAGTTCATCATCTTAGTTATGATGATTCCAACACAGGTTTCAGCGTTAGGTTTCGTACAGATTGTAAACCAGTTAGGTCTTACAAATACATACTGGCCGCTGATTATCCCTGCAATCGCCGCTCCTGCAACATATTTCTACATGAAGCAGTACATCGACAGTACGCTTCCGCTTGAAATTGTTGAAGCTGCGCGTGTTGACGGCTCTAACGAATTCAGAACCTTCAATACAATTTGTATGCCAATCTTAAGACCGGCTATGGCTGTTCAGATGATTTTCGCATTCGTTGCGTCATGGAACAACTTCTTCACCCCGGCTCTTATCTTAGACAAGAAAGAAATCATTACATTACCTATCATGCTTTCAATTGTACGTTCGCGTATCAATTCACAGGCAGGCGATATGGGCGAAGTTTACATGATTATCTTACTTGCAATTATCCCTGTTGTTATTGTATATCTCTTCTTATCAAGATTTATCATCAAGGGTGTAACACTCGGCGCTGTTAAGGGCTGATTGCTGCATAGCGTAACAAGTAATATCAAAATCCCCAAAGTGTATGGCTTTGGGGATTTTTTATTGTTAATTTTTATTATTGACGTTAAAATCCTTTTATTATATAATTGTTCTATCAGCGTTAGTCTGAAATAACAGAAGTTTGTCATGGAATACGGTTAAAATCCGTAACAGTCCCCGCTGCTGTGAGAATGACGACGGCTGCATTATGTCACTGAGAAATCGGGAAGGCGCAGTCTGAGGCTGAATTCAAGTCAGAACACTTGGCAAATTCAAAATTTATCGGAGGAGTAAAAATGAAAAACACAAAGAAAATCGTAAGCGTAATTGCAGCAATGGCAGTTGCAGCAACAATGGCAGTATCCGTTTCGGCAGACAACGAACCTGCTAAGGCAGTCGTAGCAGTAGAAAAGTTCACAATCGGCGGCGGCTTCGTTCTTGAACCAACAGTTGTAGAGCTTGAAGAAGGCGACACAGCAGCAACAGTTTTCGATAAGGCGCTTGGAATCGAAAACATCAACAACGGCGACGGCTCAGGCACATACATTGCGTCCGTAAAGACAAGCTCAGAGGGCGAACCGCTTCCTGAAATCACAGCAGCAATGCCTGAAGATGCGGATTTAACAGCTCCCGCTGACTCTGAATGGCTTGCAAACTATGACTACTACTCAATGTCAGGCTGGATGTTCCTCATCAACGGTGAATCCTCAATGGTAGGCGTTGCTGACTACACAGTTGAAGACGGCGATGTTCTTCAGCTCTGCTTCTCAATTATCGGCTACGGTTCAGATATTGGTCTTGATACATCAAGCATGGCAGAATGGGGCGGCATGGCTCCTTTATACGAAGTAGCTGACAGAACAGAATGCTACGCAGAAGCTTTCACAAACAGCGATGTTGACTGGTCAAGCGTTGCAAGCGTATACGCAACAGCAGACGACTGCGCAGCTCTTGTAACAGCTGACGCCGCTGAAGAAGACGACGTTGACGAAGACGACACAATTGACGACGCAGCTGACGATACAGCTGATGACACAGCAGCAGACGCAGCAGAAGAAGCTGTTGACAACACAGCTGCCGCAGGCGACAAGACCGAAAATCCATCAACAGGCGTTGCAGACGTAACGGCTGTGGCTGTTCTTTCACTAGGTGCGCTTGCTGTTGCAGTTTCCGCAAAGAAGCGCGGTTAATTTTGATTAACTGAATAAGAATAATCCCCGTAAATTGTGTGATTTACGGGGATTGCTTATTTTTCTGTTTTTATTTTCTTCATAAATGCGATAAGGAGCAACAGCAGCAGCGGAAATACTGCCGCCGCAAAAATTCCGTACTTCATGCTGTTTTCACCTTCGAACAGTCCCGAAACAGCACCCACAACTCCGGGACCTGCCGCACAGCCAATATCGCCGCCCAGCGCCAGCAGCGCAAACATCGCCGTGCCGCCGGCAGGATAAGAAACCGCGCTCAGGCTGAATACGCCCGGCCACATGATTGCAACCGTCAGTCCGCATATACCGCAGCCAATCAGCGACAGCAGCGGGATCGGCGAGAAAACGACCAGCATATACGCGCCAACACAGCAGGCAGCGCTGAAAATGAGGGTTCGGCGAAGATTGAGCTTTGCGCCGAATATACCGTAAAGCAGTCTGCCCGTTCCCATGAGAATGGCGAAGAAGCAGGTGCCGAGAATGTCGCCGGCAGTTTTTGAAACATTCAGACCTGTTTCCGCAAAGAATGACGCCCATTGGGAAATTGCCTGTTCCGCCGCACCTGAGCAAATCATAAGCACAAGAAGCACCCAGAATATTTTTACGGTAAACAGCTTTTTCATGGGAACTGTTTCAGCGTCCTCGTTAAGCATACGGACAGGAACCTTTGTGAACATGAAAAATGTAATCAGCGGAACAACAACCCACATAAACGCAAGAAATCGCCAGTTTTCAACTCCAAACACGGTGAAGAACAGCGTTGAAAGCAGTACGACTCCCACATGACCCCAGCAATAGAAGGAATGAAGCAGGCTCATTGCGGACGCTTTTTCCTTGTTTGGCATGGACTCCACAATAGGACTTACCAGCACCTCTGCAAGTCCGCCGCCCACTGCGTTGATACAGGAGCAGATTACAATTCCTGCGAAAGGACTGCTCATGACAAATGGCAGTATTCCAAGCAAAATAAGTCCGACTACATTTGTTGCGGCGGAAATCAACATTCCTGCCCTATACCCTATCTTGTCGACAAATTTTGCCGACGCTAAGTCAACTGCGGTCTGTACGCCAAAGTTGATGATTATCAGCAGCGAAAGCTGCTCCAGCGATACCCCGAGCTGCTTATTGAAAACCGCAAACAAAAGGGGCGGAAGATTGTTGACAATTGCCTGCGTTATGTATGCCATGCAGCAGGCGGTAAGTGTGTGTTTGAATGTGAACTTCATTCCTGATTTCCTTTTCATGATTTTATATATATTTCTTCAAATTGCACAAAACACTTGCAAAAATGAGAATTATATGATACAATGTATATGACGTTTCCGTTGGCTAACCAATGAAAACGTATGCAGAACAGAAAGGGTGATTTGAGTGGATATTCAGCGTTCAGGCGAAGACTACCTTGAGGCGATATACAAACTTGATGAGCAGACAAAATATGTTCGCTCGATTGATATAGCTAACGAGCTCGGTTACTCAAAGCCAAGCGTGAGCAAGGGTATGAGCATTTTAAAGGAGCTTGGCTACATTACGGTCTGCGACGACGGACAAATTAAGCTGACCAAAACAGGCTTAAAACGCGCCAAAGAGGTTTACGAGCGCCATAAGCTAATCCGCAAGTTCTTTATCGAGCTGCTTGGGGTAAATCCTGTTACTGCGGAAAATGACGCCTGCAAGGTCGAGCACGTTATCAGCGAGGAAACCTACCTCCGCCTTAAATCTTACGTTGAAGAAAAGACAGAAGAGAAGTAACATCAACTCTTTCCGCTTCAATTTCTTCGTATGAATTTCTTACCGTCAAGGAAATAAAATAATCAGCGGCTTCGTAAACGGAGCTGCTTTTATTTTTTATCCGCTCAAGAGCGTCTATCCGCGGAAAGCCCTCTTGAAATCCCTTTCCCGTCATTTTGCCCACGCTTTCCTTAACGCTCCATATCATTGAGAAAAGTCGGTCGCCGCAGTCAGACAAATTCAGCGCAGCAATTTCGTCGGCTGTGCAGACGCGCTTTGCCGTGCGATAATTATACTGTCTTATGTCCTGAATGTCAATACCCATTTCAAATTTTCCGATGCAGCAGCAAATTCCGTTCCGACAGTGACTTATACTGAAATAAGTATCGCTGTGTTCAGAAAGGTACGGCTTCCCTACTGCGCCGTATGAAAACTCCGCACTTTCGCTGAATCCGAAATTTTGCAGCAGCCCGTACTGCAAAAGCAAAAACGAAAGACCGCAGTTGATTTTGTCATCATCGTGGGCAAGGCTTTGCACCTTTTTTCTGCGCCAATCCGGCAGCAGCGCCATAACCTGCTCCATACAACCCAACTCGGGATTTTCAATTACATAAACCTTCAAAACAACACTCCTAAACCATACTATTTATAATATAGCACTGAAAATCTGCCTTTGTCAATATTTGTAGAGAATGTAAATCCAGTAACTTAAAATTTGGTTATTATTTTTTTCATACCCCCCTTTTATTTTTTTTATAATCTGTTATAATATGACTTACGGCTTTGGTAAACGATTACCGAGCAATTTTATAGGAAAAGGCAAATTGAAAAAGGAAAGAGGGGAATGTTATGTTTCTGTTAAGATGGCTCTGGAAAAACCTAAAGGGCTATCGGGGATTGTACATTCT
>CAKSIR010000016.1 GCA_934462775.1 uncultured Ruminiclostridium sp. | reverse complement strand
AGCTCCCGCAAGTCGGCAGCCCCCGCAAACACGTCAAGCAAATCAATGCTGAAAAGAACCTTTTTCTTTTCCTCTTTATCGTTAGTTTCCGGCAAAAGCCGCTTTTTTGCTTCCGCCGCATTGTCAGCTCTCACGTCAGGTAATTCTTCCACTTTATCACCTCGCCCTTATAGTCGTTATAAAATTTAGTCTTGGTTCGGTCTGCCTCAAATTCTCTCAGCATTTCCTCAAAGTATTCAATTTTTGAAAGCGCCTCGAAGTAAGCTCTGCTCGGGGGAGCGGTTGCAAGCTTGATACCGCAATACTGCTGATACAGCCTATTCAGCAGCTTTTCCGTATCGCTGCACCATTCCTCGAACGCGGCGCGCTTTCGGGCTGCTTCCGCCTGTTCCTTCCGCTGTGCGGGGCTTATGACCCTGCCAAAGTCAAGCCCTAAGGAAAACGCGCTGTTAAGCTCCTTGCAGGCTTCTGAAAAGCTTGTCCCGTTAAGCTCCATTACGAAATTTATAACGCTGCCGTGCTTCTGACAGCCGAAACAATAAAAGCTGTGGCTGTACAGCTTGCAGGATGGCGTTTTCTCGCCGTGAAACGGGCAGCATATAAACCCGCCCCTGTTTGCCTTGAAGCCGTAATGCTCCGCAGCCTGCTCCATTGTGACGGACTGCTTTATAATATCTGCGTTGGTCATTTGTACCGCCTTATAAATCTATGCGTGTCACTCTGCACTCGTCAGGAGCGGCGTTCACAGGCTGAACGGTAGAGGTATTGAGGTATTCGGCAAACTTGTCCACGTTGACAAGAAAGCGCCGTCCGGCGCGGACTGCGACAACTTCGCCGCTTGCCACCTTACACCTTACGAAATGCACCGGCAGCCCGAAAATCTCAGCAGTGCGCTTGATTGTTTCCATGTGGGGGATTTTCAAAGCTGTATCATTCATATGTTATCACCTAATTTTATCAAACTGTGTTCCTTTCCGGTTGCAAAGCTTCGCCGTTTGGTGTATAATATAAGCGGAGCTTGTAACCTGTTTTTTTGGTTTAGTGTGAATGGCTCTAATTGCCGCTTGTGGTGTTGCAGCACCGCAGGCGGTTTTTTTTGTTAGTTTGCATTTTCGTACCCTTTCAGTTTTTCGATAATTCCCCTTACACGGTCTGTTTCTGTTTCGCTGAAAGGCTTGCGGAGCCGTCTTGAAAAGTTGCCGTCATTCATTCCCATTTCAGCGGCAACCTGCCAGCATTTTAAGCCGCTTTTCAAGATTAAGTTTTTTACCTCAGCACCTGTCATATTCTCACCCCCCCTTTTTTTGTGTTGTTGTTAAAATTATATCACCATCAGTATAAAAAGTCAAGTGTAGTTTATGAACATAATGTATAGTTTACTTAAAACAACTTAAAATAATTTAAAGCAACTGAAAATAGTTTAAAACAACTTAGACTAATTTAGACAAATACTATTGACATATACAAAAAATAGTGTTAAAATGTAAACAACAACAAAAAAGAGGTGAAAAGCTATGGATAATTTTAATACTCGTTCATTTTCTGAAAGGCTTAAGGAAGCACGCTTGAAAAGGAAAATGAAAATTACAGAACTTGCCACTATTGCTGGAGTGTCAACAGTATCAATTTCAAGCTATGAAAGAGAAGAGGGAGCAAAAGTGCCCTCTCTTGATAAGGCATTTGTAATTGCACAGGCTTTAGGGGTTTCCCTTGACTGGCTATGCGGAGTTGATGAACAAAATGGAGATATTGTTAATTTTAACATTAAAGAATATTTAAGAAGCCTTGTAATTGTTGTAACAGAAGCTCAAACGGGGTTAAAAGAGTTTTATCACAGAGATAGGGCAGAATGCCAAATAAGTATATGCAATGAACATTTGTTTGAATTTTTGGACCGATTAAATGATTTGATGAAGGTTTTCCACGCAGGAACACTCACAGAGGATTTATATCTGACTTGTGTTGAAAAGCTGATAAGCGACTTTTCTAAAGGACACTGTATATTTGGGAGCTCGGTTATGACTGACGAAGAAGCAATAAGCAAATTTAATTTAATAGAAAATCTAAAAAGCAGCAATGAAATTAAACTCCCAACATCAATACAGACAACCATAATTGACAATAACTTCAAAGAAAGAGATATTGAGTTGTTCCTAACTGATGAGAATTCAAAATATTGATTTATTCAACAGAAAGCAGGTGATTAAATGGCGGCAATAACTCCACGAAAAGACAAGAGCGGCAATGTCATCAGCTACACAATAAGAGTATATCGAGGCTATGACAGCAGCGGCAATCGGCTAAAGCCTTACACAATGACGTACAAGCCCGATAAAGGAATGACCCAAAAGCAGGTTGAAAAGGAACTGAATAGGCAGGCGGTACAGTTTGAGGAGCAATGCAAAAACGGGCTTGTGGGAACAGCGGCAAGCCTTAAGCTGTCTGACTTTACGCCGGTTTATCTTTCCTCAATGCAGGAAAAGCTCAGCCCTGTTGTTTACCGCTCGTATATAAGCATACTGGACACGCTGATATTGCCTGCATTGGGTCACATTAAACTGTCAGAGCTTAAGCCCGTACACGTTCAGCAGTTCATCAAGCAGCTTTCTACAATGCCAAAGAAAAAACGCAGCGGAGAGGCGGACGCAAGCGGAGAAAAGCTTTCAGCAGCAACGGTGCGCCGCAGGCTTGCCGTTCTTCAATCAATGCTTACTCTCGCCACAAAGCTCGGATATATAAGCAGCAATCCTGCTGACGCAAGGCGGCTCACTCTTCCGAAAATATCACGACCTGAAATAGAGATATTCACACGGCAGCAGGCAACATATATTCTGCAATGCCTTAAAGATGAAAGTCTGCAATTCCAGACAATGATACAGCTTGCTATATTTACCGGCGCACGTGAGGGTGAGCTTGTGGGGCTTAAGTTTTCCGATATAAATTTCAGCACAAGAAAAATGACAATCAGCCGCTCTGCTTACAAGCTGAAAGGCGAGCCGGTAAGGACAAAGCCCCCTAAAAGCGGCAAGGCTCGGACGGTAACGCTGAATGTATCTTGTATTGAGCTCCTGAAAAAGCTTTCACAGCAGCACTTGCTTGATGAAATGAGGCTCGGCAGCGCTTGGAACGGTGACGATTGGGTTTTCACTCAATGGGACGGCTCAATTATGCACACTCAGACCCCAAGCAGACAGTTTGACAAGTTCCTTAAGCGGCATAATATCCCACACCGAAAATTTCACAGCCTGCGGCATACATCGGCAACGCTTCTCTTATACAACGGCACAGACCTTAAAACCGTGCAGGAACGGCTTGGACACGCTGATTTCACCACAACAAACAAATATCTCCACTTGGTAGAGCAGGCAGACGCACAGGCGGTTGACAGCCTCGAGGAGCTTCTCGAAAAACGCAACGCATAAAACAATACGCTTATCTCACGGAAAAGGTGAAATAAGCGTACTTTTTTGTTAATGGCGCACTAATGGCGCACTAAGACATATTTTCTGAATAACAACAAAAAACCGCAATGCTCACCAAATGGCTCTACAATGCGGTTTTTCGTGGAGCTTGTGACGGGATTCGAACCTGCGACCTGCGCATTACGAATGCGCTGCACTACCAGCTGTGCTACACAAGCATTTTCTATTGCAATAAATTGAAAAATATGCTACAATAGAAACACAACATATATATAATATAACAAAATCGGGTTTTTGTCAAGTAAAAAATGAGGTGGTAACCATAAATTCGAAAAAAAAAGCAGGAAAAGCAGTACTTTGGATACTCGCTGCGCTTATGCTGATTGTTGCGCTTTTTCTTATATCGGTGGCAATTGTGTTTTCAGTTGGCGGAGATGCGCCGAGTGTTTTCGGATATAATATATATCTTGTGAAAACCGACGCGTTTGATGTAGTTTCAAACGGCAACGCAATTATTACCGAAAAGGTGAATCCCGATGAAATAAACAGTGGAAACATAGTTATTTTTTCGGAAGACGACAGGGTAATTATCGGGGAAATGCAGTCAGGTACGTTGGACGAGGGTATTTACAGCTTCTCGGTGAAAGATGAAAACGGAGCGCTTCACACCTTGACACAGTCCCAGATAATCGGCAAGGCAATGTACGTTTCGCCTATTCTGGGCACTGTTGTCGGGTTTGTTTCTTCACCGCTCGGAATGCTGATGATTGCGATTATACCGTGCATTATCATCATTGCATTTGAAATCTATAAGCTGTTTTACAAGGATGACGACGAGCCGATTATTGAACCGATTAAAAAGCAGGAGGAGGTTCCGACTTACATACCAAGGTCAAAATCCTCGGCTGCCGAAACGTATAGAAAAAACATGAATCCCGAACAAAGCACAGTTGAGAAACCAAATCATCCGCAAGGCGGATTTTCGGCAACAAACGTTGACGATTTGCCTAAGTATGCTCCGTATAAGCGCAGCCGTCAGGATTACGCAAACGATGATGTGCTGTTTACAGGTCCGCAGAAGAAAAAGCAGTCCGACCGCAGGGAGCAGATGCCGCTGTCGCAGAAAAGGCTTAATGAGGCAATAGCCGCTACAAAGGCGGAGCATGAGCTTGCCGAAAGGCAGAAAACGTCCTCCGCACCTATGGCAGAGGCGATAAATAATGTTCAGAAGAACAAGCAGGCGGAGCTTATCCGCGAGGAAACAGAGGTCGAGGAAGAGGTTGTGGTAAAAGCGTCTGAGGAATCAGAGCCAATAAAAACCTACACTCCCAAGTCGCAGCCGAGATTTCTGCAGCACAATTCTCAGCGTATGGAAAGCAATGACAATTCAGCCAGACTTGACGAGCTTCTTAACGACGATGACGATAACGATGAAGGGTTCAGCATTGACGACATTTTGAACAGCCTCGGAAAAAAGTAAATAGAAAATCCCTTGCCGTAAGACAAGGGATTATTTTTATGCTGCAATCGGTGCCGCAAGATTGTAATAATGATTCAGCAGTATTATCGCCAGCAGCAGGTTAAACAGGATTGTAACGCCCAGATACGGAATGCGTGTTCGTCTGCCAGTTATCATAGTCATGCTGCAAATGCCGATCCAGATACACGCCGCAATCATTGACACTATAATAGTGATAAACGCACAGTAAAGGGTCACTTCCGTTTTCAGAACAATAGTGAAAAACAGCGAAAGAACACCGTTAGCAAGTGGCAGAACCATAAGCGGCAGTGTCGAGTAAGCCCATTTTTTTCGTTTTGTTTTAAAAAAGCAAAAGAAGATTGCAATAATAATCAGCGCAATTACCATACATTCTGCTGCCATAAGTTTACCGCCTTTCGTGAGTTAATCAGCCAAGATAGCCCTTTACAATTTCGTTTGCCTTATCGTTGTCCGAAAGGGCGATATAAACCGCATAATTTCCGCTTGTGAATACCTTTGCGCCCTCAAGCTTATACATTTCGTCCGGCGTGTAGGTCGTGTAAAGCTCAATCTGTGAATCAAGGCGAGCCTGTAAAGCGGTTTTTCCCGCTTCAGCGCCTGCTGCGTCATTGAACTGCAAAACAGCCAGCTCGTCAGGATATGCGCCTGAGCCGCAAATGTAGAAGGAAGCGTCCGCAAGGGTTGACGCGTCAACATCGTAGTAGTCAGCAACATCGTTCTTTGTCTTTGCAACGCCTGAGCTTACAGGAACTTCTGCAATAACCGCTGAGGTAATGTCGGCGGGAGAAGCTGTTACCGCCGCAGCATCTGAAGCATTGCCGCCGTTTGCTGTGGTTGTGTCAGCATTGCCGCCGCAGGCGCTTAAAAGCATAATTGCGGAAAGTAATGCAGAAATAATTATCTTTTTCATATTTTTATGTCCTTTCTTTTATATTAACCAAGCTCGTTCTTTATGTAATTGAGCATGGCAACATAGGCTGTACCTAAGAAATGCAGACCGTCTGCCTCCGCATAAGCGGCTGAGAAATATCCGCTGTCGTCCTTGAACTGCGAGCAAAGGTCGATGTATTTATAGCCGCCGTCTGCCGCAAGCTGCTTTAACAGCTCGTTGTAGGCGTTGATGTTCGTCATATTTTCGTTTGCGCTCGCCTCATGCGCGGCAGTTACAGGCGTTATGGAAATAATTACAATCTGTGTTGTCGGACAGGACTCTTCGACAACTGCGAGCAGCTCTTTCATCTTGTCAACCATGTACGACGGGTCGAGAAAGCCGATTCCGTTAGAGCCGAGCATTATAAACGTGCGCTTAGGCTGCATTTCCGCAACCTTTGAGGAAACGGTGCAGCCGTCAACCTCCTTTGTGAGAACGCTTTCCGGATTAAGTCCCACCTGAGCAAAAACGTTTGCCGACGGCAGATAGCCGTAGCCGTTAAGACCCGTGGAGATAGAATCGCCGATAAACAGATCGTTTGCAAAATAGTCCGCGTCAACCGTTGTCTGGAGGGTTGTATCCGCTTCATCGGACGACGGAAGGGTTGCCACAGGCTCGGTTTCGATTATAACGGTTTCGGGAGTGGTCGTTGAAATTTTCGTCATGCTGACGGTTGTGGTTGTGGTAGTTGTGGTAGTTTGCGGGGGAGTTGTGGTAACAACAGCAGACGATGCGGCGGTGGTTGTTCTTTCGGTTCTGCCGTTATCGGTTTCCTTGTTCATATAAATGTATATAAGAACGCACATTACAATTATTATTCCCACAATCAGCAGGTTCAGAACCACTATTGCGGCGGATAATGTGTTTTTCTTTTTTCTGCGCTTTGCCATACAAATTTTCCTTTACTGATTTATTTTAATAGCTTTTTTATTATACTACATTTTTCTGCTTTAATCAAGAGATTTTATTATTTAATTTGTTTATGCAATGAGTTTGTGCTGCTGCCGTAAAAGAAAAACTGCCTGTGACTTTAAGTCGCAGGCAGTTTTGGAATTATTAGGTTTTTATCTGATAACAGAGCCGTTCGGAACGTCGCTGTCAAGGAAAATAACTCTTGCGTCCTTTCCGACATCGCAGGCAAGGATCATTCCCTGGCTTTCCTCGCCGCAAAGCTTTGCGGGAGCAAGGTTTGCAACGAACACGATCTTCTTTCCGATAAGGTCCTCAGGCTTGTACCATGCGGCGATGCCCGAAACGATCTGTCTGCCGCCTCTGCCGTCGTCAACCTGCATTTTAAGCAGCTTTTTGGACTTTGCAACCTTTTCGCAGGCGGTAATTTCACCGGAGCGGAGCTTTACGTTTGCAAAATCTTCAATCTTGATAATATTCGCCTTGTCAAGATCCTCGTCCTCTACAACAGGAGCTTTCTTGGGAGCAAGCATTGCGTTAAGCTCGTCGATTTCCTTCTGAATGTCAATTCTCGGGAACAGAACCTCGCCTTTCTTTACTGTAACGTTCTTGTCGAGCGCACCGAATTTTTCGGTTGACTCAAGTGTCTGTACCGCTTCAGCGGCGCCGATCTGCTCGAAAATCTTCGGAGTTGTAGATGGCATGAACGGGGTTAATAAAATTGATGTAATTCTGATTGTTTCAAGGAGGTTATAGAGAACAGCGGCAAGTCTTGCTCTGTTTGCTTCGTCCTTTGCAAGCACCCACGGAGCGGTTTCGTCAATGTACTTGTTTGCTCTCGAAACAACCTTGAAGATTTCGGCGAGGGTGTTGGAAAGCTGAACCTCGTCAATGCCCTTCTCAACCTTTGCCTTGAGGGCGGTTGCCATTGCAATGAGGTCTGCGTCAAAGTCGCCTGCAAGACGGTCGTCGGGAAGGGTGCCGCCGAAATACTTGTCAACCATTGCAACCGTGCGGGAAACAAGATTGCCAAGGTCGTTAGCAAGATCGGAGTTGATGCGGTTAATCATGATTTCGTTGGAGAAAGAGCTGTCCGAACCAAGGGGCATTTCGCGGAGAATGTGGTAGCGGATTGCGTCAGCGCCGTAGCGTTCGCCGAGAACAAACGGGTCGACAACGTTGCCCAGCGATTTGCTCATTTTCTGTCCGTTGAACGTGATCCAGCCGTGAACCGCAAGGTGCTTTGGCAGCGGCAGGTCGAGCGCCATAAGGATTGCAGGCCAGATGATTGCGTGGAATCTCATAATGTCCTTTGCAACCATGTGAACATCGGCAGGCCAGAACTTGTCGAAGTCGTTGTAATGACCGTTTTCATAGCCGAGGGCGGTAATATAGTTTGAAAGTGCGTCAATCCAAACGTAAACAATGTGCTTTTCATCAAACGATACGGGAACGCCCCATGTGAAGCTTGTTCTTGAAACGCAAAGGTCGGCAAGGCCTCCCTCGCAGCGAATGAAGTTGTTTACAAGCTCGGTTGCTCTTGTTTTCGGCATGAGGTAGTCCGTTTCGGTGAGCAGCTTCTCGATTCTGTCGGCAAACGGCGACATCTTGAAAAAGTAAGCTTCCTCTTTCGCGTCGATTACATCGCGGCCGCAGTCGGGACACTTGCCGTCAACAAGCTGTGTTTCGGTCCAGAAGCTTTCGCAGGGAGTGCAGTATTTGCCCTCGTACGCGCCCTTGTAGATATAGCCCTTGTCGTAAAGCTCCTTGAATATCTTCTGAACAGCTTCAACGTGGTAGTCGTCGGTTGTTCTGATGTACCTGTCGTAGCTGATGTTCATGTAGCTCCACAGGTTCTTGAAAATTTCGCTGATTCGGTCAACGTACTGCTTTGGAGTGACGCCTGCTTCCTTTGCTTTAAGCTCGATTTTCTGACCATGCTCGTCTGTACCTGTGAGGAACATTACATCGTAGCCCTGCATTCTCTTGAAACGCGCAATCGCGTCGCAGGCAACGGTTGTGTAGCAATGTCCGATATGGGGATTTCCCGATGGGTAATAAATCGGGGTGGTGATATAAAATTTTTCGCTCATTATATTCTATCCTTTCGCTTTAATATACTATTATAATTTCATGCAGTTTTCACATTCGTCCCTTTTCTTTTGCAAGTATAAGGAGTATTATTGTGCCATAATAGTTATTTTCCGCTTTATACATGGTCAAATACCTCCTTTTTAAGAAAATATGTGCAAAATTACATGATACACATTTATTAAATTATAACACTTTAAAGCTTTTTTGGCAATATGCTAAAAATTTTTAAAGAAAAATTTACATTTTTCATAAATAGCTCTTGATTTTTCGTGCATTTTCATGTAAAATATATATGTATATTTTAATCAATGCTGTTATATGCTCCCAGCGCCGTGGATTTATGCGGAGAGCTAACCCAGGCTATACGGCACACAACGTAGAAAAGAGGATAATAGGTTATGTCAAACAGACTTTTTCAGGGCGTAGTACATCAGATGAGAGATACTATCGGACGCGTAATCGGTGTAATTGATGAAAATGCAACGGTTGTAGCGTGCAGCGAGCTTTCCCGCATCGGTACAAGCAACGACTTTTTTTCAATAGAGTTAGGCGAATCTCATGACATTTTCATTCGTGACGGTTATACCTATAAGCCTTTCGGCGTTCATGTTAAGCCGGACTACGCTGTGTTTGTAGAGGGAACGGACGAGGCAGCCGGCAAGTACGCTTCAATCCTTGCTATCTCCCTTTCCAGCATAAAGCAGTACTATGACGAAAAATACGACAGAAACAACTTTATCAAGAACATTATTCTTGACAACGTGCTGCCGGGCGACATCAGCATAAAGTCCAGAGAGCTGCACTTCAACGCAGACATCAGCCGAGTTGTTTTCTTAATCAGCATTATTTCTTCAAACGACGTTTCAGCTTATGACGTAATTCAGAACCTGTTCCCTGATAAGAACAAGGATTTTGTTTTCAATATTACAGAGTCTGACATTGTGCTTGTAAAGGAAATCAAGAACAACACCGATGTTAAGGATCTTGAAAAGCTTGCAAAGTCAATTTCGGACACGCTTTCCAGCGAGTTCTTCACAAGAGTGAACGTTGGTATCGGTACGCCTGTTGTAGGCGTAAAGGATCTTGCGCGCTCATTTAAGGAAGCGCAGATGGCTCTGGAAGTCGGCAAGGTATTCGATACGGACAAGACAATTGTAAGCTATGATAATTTAGGTATTGCAAGACTTATTTATCACCTGCCTACAACTCTCTGCGAAACATTCCTTAAGGAAGTGTTCAAGAAGGGTTCAATCGAGTCCCTTGACCATGAAACACTGTTCACAATTCAGCGTTTCTTTGAAAACAACCTTAACGTATCGGAAACATCAAGAAAGCTGTTCGTACACAGAAATACGCTGGTTTACAGACTTGACAAGATTAAGAAGCTAACAGGACTTGATCTTCGTGAATTTGACCATGCCATTATTTTCAAAATTGCACTCATGGTTAAGAAGTATCTGTCCGCAGACCCCGTAAAGTTCTGATTGAACACAAAATAAAAGATGGCAGAACCCTGACGTTTTACGGCGTCAAGGGTTTTGTGGTGTTATCGGAAACAGAAAACGGCACTGAAAAAGCAGTAGGTGCAGCTGTATTAAGAAGGAATGATTATTTTTAATGGTTGAATTAAAGAATGTTGACGTCCATTACAAGGACGGCGGCAGGAACGGAGTTGACGCATTAAACGAGGTGAATCTCCGCATTAACGACGGCGAGTTCGTGTTCATCGTCGGCAACAGCGGCGCGGGTAAAAGTACCCTTTTAAAGCTTCTTATGCGCGAAATAGTTCCTACAAGCGGCAGAGTTTTTGTAAACGGATATAACCTTTCCAAGCTAAAAGGCAGAAAAATCCCTTATTTCCGCCGCTCTATCGGTATGATTTTCCAGGATTTCCGCCTTATTCCCAACCTTACGGTTTATGAAAACGTGGCGTTCGTTCTGCGCGTTACCGACCGCTCCAACAGGTACATACGCCAGCGCGTGCCATATGTGCTGAACCTTGTAAAGCTGAGCGACAAGGCAAAATTCTATCCGAACCAGCTTTCGGGCGGCG
Source organism: uncultured Ruminiclostridium sp. (assembly GCA_934462775.1). Classification (GTDB taxonomy): domain Bacteria; phylum Bacillota; class Clostridia; order Oscillospirales; family Ruminococcaceae; genus Ruminiclostridium_E. Next base: position 13,858 of record CAKSIR010000016.1, on the reverse strand, counting down.
AGCAGCAGCGTGTTGCAATTGCCAGAGCCTTTGCCTCCGACCCAAGCATTATAATTGCGGACGAGCCTACGGGAAATATCGACCCTGAGCTTTCATACGAAATCGTTGAGCTGCTGAAGGATATTAACCGCTGCGGAACAACGGTGATAATGGTAACTCACGAGCATGACCTTGTTAAGTATTTCGGCGGAAGAATAATCAAGCTGAAGGACGGTTCAATCGTGAACGATACCTACATAGGAGGCAGCGATGAAGGGGAGTAATTTTTCTTACCTGGTAAAGCAGGGTGTTGTTTCCGTATGGCACAACAGAATGATGTCCTTTGCGAGCTTCTGCATTATGATGGTAAGTCTGCTGCTTATCGGACTTTCCACCCTTGTTGCAATGGACATAAACATTGTTATCGGCAGCGTTGAGGAGAAAAACGAGGTGCTGGTCTATGTTGACAACAAAACCGATCAGACAACTCTAAATCACATTGAGGACGTCCTCAATTCAAACGATAACGTTTCAAGAGTAGTGTTCTATTCCGCCGATGAAGCGTGGGCGGACAAGCAGGCTGAAATGAGCGAATATTCGGAGCTGTTCGACTATCTTGCCGAAAATCCAATGCCTCATACATTTAAGGTAACAGTCAGCGACCTCACTCGCATGAACACAACCGTTGAGCAGTTCAAGTCGATAGACGGCATCGAAAGCGTTACAGCGCCCTACGACTACGCCTCGTTCCTTGTGAGCATGAGAACAACGCTCGGAATTATCGGCGCCGCAGTGCTGGTTGCACTGATAGTTGTCTGCGTTGTAATTGTGTACAATGCTACCAGAACCAGTGTTTTCGCCCGCCGAAAGGAAATCAGCATTATGAAATACGTCGGCGCAACCAACTCCTTTATAAAGATTCCGTTCTTTATCGAGGGTATGTTTATCGGAATACTTGCAGGCGTTGCTTCGTGGGGGCTTACAAAGCTTGCCTATGAGGCGGTGGTTTCTTTCTTCTCGGAGGATATTACAATCTGGCAGGTTCTCGGACTTGTAAATGTTATTCCGTTCGACAGCGTAACATGGATTGTTCTCGGTCTTAATTGCCTTGCAGGCGCATTGCTCGGCGCGCTGGGTACGGTATTCAGCATGGGCAAGCACCTTAAGGTATGACGTTTAAGTGTGACATAACCTACATAACGGAGGTATGTAATGAAACGTAAAAAATTTAAAAAATTTCTTAAAGCGGCGTCTTTCGCTGTAATTTTCTCCCTCTGCTGTGGTATAATAATACAGCCCTCTGAAAATAACGTTGTTCACTCGGTAACAACCTCGGAGCTTGAGCAGAAAATTGCCGACCTTCAGCAGGAAAATGCGCAGCTTGATTCGCAGATTTCGCAGATAGATTCAGATATTGCGGACAGTCAGCAGCTTCAGAACCTTGTTTATCAAAAGCTTGTTAATCAGAAAGACGAGATCGACTATCTGAACAACAAGATTTACTACAAGGAAGCGGACATACAGGATCTGGAAAAAAAGATTGCGGAAAAGGACGACAGCATTGCGCTGAAGGAGGCGGAAATCGAGGATAAAAAGGTTCAGATTGCCGACCTTGAAAAGCAGAACGAGGAAAACATATATAAGTTCGGTCAGATAATCCGCGCAATGTACATAACCTCAAACGAGGATATTTTTACGGTTCTTATGGGTTCAAAGGACTTTAACGACCTGCTTGTAAGAACAGAGCTGATGAAAAATATCAGCGACCAGAACAAAACGTTCATGAACGATTTGCTTGACGCAATTGATGAGCTGAACGAAAAGAACCGGCAGCTTGCCGATGAAATTACTCAGCTTGAAGCCGATAAGGCACAGCTTGAGGAGGATAAGGCAACGCTTGTTACCGAAAAGGAAGACCTTGAAAATCAGCGCACCGAAAGCAAGGCGCTTCAGGATCAGTACAACAGCGATTACAACACATACAGCACTCAGATTGCTAACTTTGAAGCAAAACAGGATAATCTTGAATATCAGAAAAAGCTGAACGCTCAGGAGGTTGCAGACTATCAGGCGCAGATTACAGAAATTATCAAGGCTGCGCAGGCTGCCGCAAGCGGCGATGTCGTGTATGATAACGGCGAATGGATGTGGCCGCTCAGTACGCAGTTCCACCTGATCACCACTTATTTCGGATACGACGACTGGAGAAGCGGCAACCACTCAGGCATAGACATCGGCAACTCGGGCATTAACGGCGCGAACATCTACGCCTCAAAGGGCGGAGAGGTAATTGTCGCCAAAACAAGCTACGTTCCGGGTTACAGCTACGGCAAATATGTAGTTATCGACCACGGCGACGGATACACGACCCTTTACGGACATTGCAGCGAGGTGTATGTTTCAGTCGGACAAAAGGTAAATCAGGGAGATATTATCGCGGCGGTAGGCTCGACGGGCTGGTCAACGGGTCCGCACCTGCATTTCGAGGTGCGTATAAACGGCGTAGCACAGAATCCGTTTAACTACGTTAATCTTCCGGGCTAAGACAAAAGGATGGACATTATATGAATAAAAAGCTATCATTAGGCGTTACGATAAGCTTAATAGCAATTGCCTGTGCAATAACCTTTGTTGTCACAATGACAACGTCGCTGAATATGTACAACCGGAAAATCGCAGGCGTACAGCAGCGTGAGGAGATTTACACAAAGATGGAGGAGGTTGACTCCTTTGTGAGAAGCAATGCCATTGCGGCTATTGATGAGGAAATACTTGTCGAAAGCATAATGAACGGCTATATGGACGGCATTGACGACGATTACGCCAAGTATTACAGCGCGTCGGAATATTATCAGAAACAGCAGATTGAAAGCGGAACCCTTATCGGAACAGGCATTGTGGCAGTCCGCGATGAAAGCGGATATGTCCGCGTGGAAAGCGTGTATGCAGGTTCGCCCGCATACGAGCAGAGCGTTGTCGCAGGGGATATAATCACTGCGGTAAACGCCGTCAGCGTACTGGAAATCGGCGCTGAAACAGCTATAAATCAGCTTACCGGCGACGAGGGTACAAAGCTTACTCTTACAATTCAGCGCGGCGGTCAGGATATTACAAAGATTATGGTTCGCCGCTCTTTCACAATTTCAACGGTTTCAGGCAGACTTGTTGACAACTACGGGTATATCAGAATTTCAGGCTTCAACAGCCTTACTGCCGACAGATTCTCAACGAGAGTAGACGAGCTGCTGGCGCAGGAGGTAAGCGGTTTTGTAATTGACCTGAGAGATGTATCAAGCACATATTACGGCGCAACCTCGGGAATACTTAACAGGCTTATGTCAGAATCGGTGGCAGCAACCGTTATTTATAAGGACGGAACGGAAAAGGTGCTTGTGTCAACCACAAGCGAGCAGTCGGTAAACAAGCCGATAGTTGTACTGGTCAACGAGAACACAGCGGGACCGGGAGAGCTGATTGCGGTTACTCTGAGGGATTATAAGGGCGCAGTAATTGTTGGCGCAAACACCAAGGGAAGATGCAGGCTTTCCGAGATAAAAAGCTTCAAGGACGGTTCGGCTGTCGAGGTAACGACCGCTGAGATAAAGCCTATGTCGTCTGACTCCTATGAGGGCACAGGAGTAAAGCCCGAATATGCGGTTGACATGGGCGGGGCTGCCATGGACACTGAAGCGGCCGACCTTTCTTCAACAAACGACCCGCAGGTTAAAAAGGCGTTTGAGGTTATTTTAACATTAAAGCAGAATACTGCTGATGAACAAATAAACAATTAAAAAACACATACATGGAGGACAATTATGGCAACAAAACAGACAGTTTTAACTAAGGAAGGTCTTGCAAAGCTGGAGGACGAGCTTGAGGAACTCAAAACCGTCAAAAGACGTGAGATTGCAGAAAAAATCAAGGTAGCTCTTTCTTTCGGCGACTTATCGGAAAACTCCGAGTATGATGAAGCAAAGAACGAGCAGGGTATTATTGAAGCGAGAATTGCCGAAATCGAAGCAACTCTTATGAACGTTCAGGTTCTTGATTCCGATAATCTTTCAACAGAGCATATCCAGATCGGTAACAAAATCACAGTTAAAGACATTGACGCAAACGAAGTTCTCGTGCTTCATCTTGTCGGCTCTAAGGAGGTTGACATGAAGGCTGGAAAGATTTCCGACGAATCACCTGTCGGCAAGGCCGTAATCGGTCATGCAAAGGGCGACGTTGTTGACGTTGAAGCTCCGTCGGGAATCCTTAAGTTTGAAATTATTGATATTTCCAAGTAAGACAAAAAGAAAGGTATCGACAGAATGAGCAATATAGAAGAAAACAACGTTGAACTTACCGAGGAGGAGGTTCAGCAGAACATAAGCGAACAGCACCAGATTCGCCTTGACAAGCTGGCTGAATTAAAGGCAGGTGGCAAGAATCCTTATGAAATCACAAAGTTTCCTGTAACTCATCTTGCAAAGAAAATCCGCGAGGATTTTGAAGCTCTGGAAAATCAGACAGTTTCCATTGCAGGCCGTATCACAAGCTGGAGAGATATGGGAAAGGCTAACTTTATTGATATTCGCGACGGCAGCGACAGAATGCAGGTCTATGTAAGAATCGACGACATCGGCGAGGACGCCTTCAAGGAGTTCAAGAAGTGGGATTTAGGCGATATTGTCGGCGTTACAGGCTTTGTGTTCAGAACAAGACGCGGCGAAATTTCGATTCACTGTAAGGAAATTACGCTTCTTTCCAAGTCGCTCCTCCCGCTGCCCGAAAAGTGGCACGGTTTAAAGGATAAGGAAGAACGTTACAGAAAGCGCTATCTTGATCTTATTGCCAACCCTGAGGTTAAGGATACTTTCGTTACACGTTCAAGAATTCTGCGTGAAATCAGAAATTACCTTGACAATTTAGGCTACATTGAGGTTGACACTCCTGTACTTCACACACTTGAAATCGGTGCGGCTGCAAGACCTTTCGTTACACATCATAATGCGCTCGACATTGATATGTACCTCCGCATTGAAACAGAGCTTTACTTAAAGCGCCTTATCGTAGGCGGTTTTGACAGAGTTTACGAGGTGGGACGTATTTTCAGAAACGAGGGTATGGACGCGACCCACAACCCTGAATTCACATCAATCGAAATGTATCAGGCGTACACCGACTACTACGGAATGATGGATCTTATTGAAAATATGTACAGAACTGTTGCAATCAATGTTTGCGGAACTGATACCGTTCCTTACAGAGGCAATATGATTGAAATAGGCAAGCCGTGGACAAGAATGACCATGATTGACGCCGTAAAGAAGTATGCCGGAGCGGATTACAGAGAATGGGCTGACGATGAAGCGGCAAGAACAGCTGCAAAGGAAAAGCACGTTGAGGTTGACGCAAAGGCGACAAAGGGCGATGTGCTGATTGCATTGTTTGAGGAATTTGTTGAGGAAAATCTTATTCAGCCGACTATCATTTACGATTATCCTGTTGAAAATTCTCCTCTTGCAAAAAGAAAGCCGACCGAGCCTGCATTCACAGAGCGTTTTGAATATTTTATCAACGCTACCGAGTTCGGCAATGCGTTCTCCGAGCTTAACGACCCAATCGACCAGCGCGAACGTTTCACAAAGCAGGTTGCGGCAAAGAGAGCAGCCGGTTTCAACGCTGAGGTTGACGAGGATTTCATTACAGCGCTTGAATACGGTCTGCCGCCAACGGGCGGTCTTGGCATGGGACTTGACAGATTTGTTATGCTGCTTACAGACAGCGATTCAATCAGAGATGTACTGCTGTTCCCGACAATGAGACCGGATAAGTAAAAAATGGCTTAACATAGCCTTTAATTTGGCTTATAAGCACAAAATCTTACGAATTTACGACCAACATACGACCAAAAAAAGAACACTTTCAAAATAAAAAAACGGTATTGTCAAACGATAATACCGTTTTTTGTACCAAAAATTATTTCTCGAAATTATTGACCTTGTTGTCAAAAAGTGATATTACGAATGATTATTGCAAACGTTGATAAAGCCAACTGCAAAATTGGTGGACTTAAAGAGGGTAAGGGGTATTAGATTTTTGTAAAAACAATTATAAGCGGCGTAAAGCACGTTAAAAAGGAGCAGCCGTGTGATACACATCTCTGAAAGTGTTTAGCTAGAGGTGCGTATCAGTGACGGCTGCTACTTGTATGTGTTAAATCTTTTATAAACAGGAATATACCTTACAACAATTTTTCTAATTCTGCCAGTAGTTTTTCTTTCAAGTCTTGTAATTCTATATCAGAAGGGCGGTTATCATCACTATACATTTTTTCCATAGGATACCACCAAACCGGTCCTTTTCCGTTGTTGCCGTAATTTTCAATATCGCCGCTTTTCCTGGGGAACAAATGCCAGTGGAGATGAGTATCACCGTTGCCTAACAATTCGTAATTCATTTTTTCTGCGTCAAAGGCATTTGAAACAGCTTCTGCAACAATAGACATTTCCTCCAGAAATTTCAGCTTTTGCGAATAGTTTAATTGAAATAATTCTGTTTTGTGTTCTTTGAATAGAAATAATGTATATCCCTTAAAATGCTGATTGTCACCAATAACAACATAACCTGTTTCCAATTCTTTGACAAAATATGGATTTGTTCCTCTGCTGATCATTTTAAGTCTATCACATATAAAGCACATACGGTAATCCTCCAATTTTCGATTTACCGACAGATTAAACGTCTTTGCAGCCCCATTATATCACGCATTATCGCTATTTCCAGCTTTTTTAGCTCCACCGTTATTTATTCATATAATCAAGCGCAGCGAAAAACATTTCATAAACATCGTCCCATCCCTCCGGAGTGTCAACTCCGCCGCCGTTTACGGAACGGCACATGGCTGCGCAGGCTTCCTCTCCCTCGTAGAGAAGCTCGGCGGCGGTTATCGGAAACCCCTCGGCAGCGGCGAGAGCACAAAGCGCGTTTACCGGATTTGCACTGCTTCTTGTTGCATAAATTTCGGCTGTAAGCTTTGCGTTGTTTTTTGCTTTGCCAAGAAGCATTGTAAGGCTGTCATTCATAATATCGCTCCTAACATGATAATCAATCTGACGTCCTGCTCGGAATTATTTGTCTGAGTTCTTTTTTCTTTCAGCCATTCTGATAAGGAACAGGACTGCAAGCATAAGTGCCACAGTAAATCCGAGAACGATAAACACGTTCTGTACAAAGCCTGAAAGAATGTAGCCAGCCGCGCAGACAGCGGCAGCCGTAAGCGCGTAGGGAAGCTGCGTTGAAACGTGATTTACATGATCGCACTGCGCACCTGTTGACGCCATAATGGTCGTATCGGAAATAGGCGAGCAATGGTCGCCGCATACCGCGCCTGCAAGGCAGGCTGAAATGCAGATGATTACCATTGAGGGGATTTCGCCGGCTTCGGAAACGCCTACAAGCTCCGACTGGAAAATTCCCGTTACGATTGGGATAAGAATACCGAACGTACCCCAAGACGTACCTGTTGCAAAAGCAAGTCCCAGTGCAACAATAAAGAGAATGCAGGGAAGCAGAATCTGTATAGCGGACGCGCTGCGTACAATTCCCGAAACGTACGTTCCCGCTTCAAGAAGACCTGTCATTGTTTTTAAGGTCCACGCAAACGTAAGGATAAGAATGGCCGGTACCATCTGCTTGAAGCCGGAGGGGATTGCGTCCATGCAATCTCTGAAGGTGAGAACGCGCCTTGCAATAAGGTAGATTATTATAATAATAAGAGCGATTATCGAGCCGAGAGAAAGCGCATAGGACGCATCGCAGTTTGCAAAAGCGTCCACAAAGCTTTCACCGCTGAAGAAGCCGCCGCTGTAAATCATGCCCGTAACACAGCATACAATCAGAACGATTACAGGGATAACAAGGTCGATTACCTTGCCCTTTGATTTCGCTTCATCGTCGGAGGTATCGTAAACAGTGCTGCGCGTTGTGAAAAGGTCGCCCTTTGCAGCATTTTTTTCATGCAATTTCATAGGACCGAAGTCTGTGCCTGTCAGAGAGATGAATACAACCATAATAATAGTAAGGATAGCGTAAAGGTTGTACGGGATTGTGTTGATGAAAAGCTGGATGCCGTTTACGCCCTCAACGGTGCCGCTTACTGCGGCTGCCCATGACGAAACGGGGGCGATAATGCAGATTGGCGCGGCGGTTGAGTCGATAATATATGCAAGCTTTGCGCGGGAAACGCGGTGCTTATCGGATACGGGACGCATTACCGACCCAACCGTAAGGCAGTTGAAATAGTCGTCGACGAAAATAAGCACGCCAAGGAGGAACGTTGAAATGCACGCGCCTACACGGGACTTAATGTGCCTTGAAGCCCATTCGCCGTAAGCCCTGCTGCCGCCTGCTTTGTTCATCAGCACAACAATAACGCCGAGAACAACAAGGAATACAAGAATGCCCACATTGTACGGGTCTGAGATGTTTGCGATAAGTCCGTCATGAACCACTGTCTTGAAAACGCCCTCAACGCCTGACGCTGACGCGGCGGCATATATTACTGCGCCCGTAAGGCAGCCGATAAAGAGCGAGGAATAAACCTCTTTTGTGATAAGCGCAAGACCGATTGCCGCAATAGGAGGCAGCAGCGACCACAGCGAACCAACCGCTTCGGAAATCGGCGTGGCTGCAATGCAGCAAATCAGAAATATAAGCATTACAGCCGCAAATATGATTTTGCTCAGATATTTTTTCATTTTCTCTCTCCGTTTGTAATTTTTTGTTTATCCGTACCGGCAAGCTGCGCAAGTATGACTGCCGAAAAAATGAGAATACAGCCGAGCAGTTCCTTTATGCTCAGATTTTCACCAAGTATCAGCCAGCCTGAAAGCGCCGCAAAAACCGATTCAAGACTCATAAGAAGCGTTGCAAGGGTAGGGCTTGTATGCCTTTGCCCCAGTATCTGAAGCGTGTATGCAACTCCGCAGGACATGATTCCCGCATAAAGAATTGATACGCGCGCCTGAATAATATTGTCAATAACAGGCTTTTCAAAAATAAACATACATATCAGCATAAGCAATCCTGCCGTAAAGAACTGTATGCACGACATCAGAACTCCGTCGGTTCCTTTTCCGTTGAAATAATCTATCACAGTTATGTGAAGCGCAAAGAACAGCGCGCCGAAGAATACAAGCAGATCTCCGCCCGATATGCTGAAATTGTCGCTTATGCACAGTAGCCAGAAGCCCGCAAGCGCTGCCGCGATGAACAGCCACATTCTGAGCGGCATTTTCCTATGAAGAAATATGCCTATCAACGGCACGATTACAATGTACAGAGCAGTTACAAAGCCTGCCTTTCCTGCTGTTGTTTGAGCGATGCCTGCTTGCTGAAACGAGCTTGCTATAAACAGAATAACGCCGCAGCATATCCCGCCGACGAGCGTATTTTTCAGCGAATACGTCTTTTTTTCTTTTCCGCTTCGCTTATCAAGAAAACGAAAAAGCAGGATTACCGGAATCAGCACAAATCCTCCCAAAAGAGTTCGCATGGAGTTGTATGTAAACGGTTCTATATAGTTCATGCCATCGCTTTGAGCAACAAATGACGTTCCCCATATCAGCGATGTTATAAGCAGCATTATGCTTCCCTTTAGATTGTTTTTCAATTGAATACACCTTTATAATAGTAATAAGACGGCATTAGATATTTTTGTATATTTTGCCGCATATATTAAAGAATACTTTATTTTTTTGGTTTTGTCAACAAAAAACGAGTTTCTTTTAAATATTTTAGCAGCGCGGCAAAATGAAAACCGTTGGGCAACGCTCTGCCGCTATTGAAACGATGTATTTATAGTGTTATAATGAAAACAGCAGCTATATTGCTAACGGTATATTAAGAACATCGCCTTAGCTGTCTGTAAAACGGAGGAATTACAAATGTCAAAATATATTATGGCTTTAGACGCAGGCACTACGTCATGCCGCTGTATTCTGTTCAACAAAAGGGGCGAGCTGTGCGCGCTTGCGCAGAAGGAATTTACCCAGTATTTCCCTCAGCCCGGCTGGGTTGAACATGACGCCAATGAAATTTGGACAACTCAGCTTGAGGTTGCGCAGATGGCAATGGTAAACGCCAATGCCGCCGCAGTCGACATTGCCGCCATCGGCATTACAAATCAGCGTGAAACCACTGTCGTCTGGGACAAAACCACAGGTCAGCCAATATGCCCTGCTATTGTGTGGCAATGCCGCCGTACCAGTCAATACTGCGACAGCCTTAAGGAAAAGGGATTGGCTGAAACGTTTCAGTCAAAGACGGGTCTTATGATTGACGCATACTTTTCCGCCACTAAGCTGCGCTGGATTCTGGAAAATGTCGAGGGTGCGGGAGAACGTGCGGAAAGGGGTGAACTGCTGTTCGGAACGGTTGAAACGTGGCTTATCTGGAAGCTGACAGGCGGTAAGGTTCATATAACCGACTATTCCAACGCATCGCGTACAATGCTGTTCAACATTAACACCTTGCAGTGGGACGAGGATATTCTGAACGAGCTTGGCATACCGAAATGTATTCTCCCCGAGGTTAAGCCAAGCAGCTGCATTTACGGAGAAGCCTTGGCGCAGTTTTTCGGAGCTCCGATAAAAATATCGGGCGCGGCAGGCGACCAGCAGTCTGCTTTATTCGGTCAGACCTGCTTTAAACCGGGCGAGGCGAAGAATACTTACGGCACGGGCTGTTTCATGCTGATGAATATTGGCGAAAAGCCGATTTTCAGCAAAAACGGACTGGTTACGACAATTGCATGGGGCTTGGACGGCAAGGTGGAATACGCGCTGGAGGGTTCGATTTTCGTTGCGGGCGCCGCTCTACAATGGCTGAGGGACGAGCTTCAGATAATAACCTCAGCGGCGGACTCCGAATACATGGCAAAGCAGGTTGACGACACCAACGGCTGTTATGTTGTTCCTGCCTTTACGGGATTGGGCGCTCCGTACTGGGATCAATACGCGCGAGGCGCGATCGTGGGGCTGACCCGAGGAGTTAATAAATACCATGTTATCCGTGCAACTCTTGACAGCCTTTGCTATCAGACAAACGACGTGCTTCAGGCTATGAAAGCGGATTCGGGTATTGAACTGGCGGCGCTGAAGGTTGACGGCGGTGCGTCCGCAAACAATTATCTGCTGCAAATGCAATCGGATTTAATCAACGCGCCTGTGCTGCGCCCGAATTGCGTTGAAACTACCGCCATGGGCGCGGCTTACCTTGCAGGTCTGGCGGTAGGCTACTGGGAAAGCAAGGAAGAGGTTGTCAAAAATTGGGGCATTGACTGCACTTTTGAACCGGATATTGAGGAAGCAAAGAGAGCCGAGCTTATCAAAGGGTGGAAAAAGGCGGTCGGCTGCACTTACGGCTGGGCTAAATAAAACGGCGGGTTTATTTGTAATCGCATTTGCGGCATGAGGATTTTATTAAATGCGGAAGGATTGTATATGAAAATAGAGTATAGAAAGCTTACAGAAAAAGAGTTAGGCACTTTTATCAACATGAGAATAAAGCAGTTGCGAGAAGAAGGGGCAAAAGAAGAATTCGATTTGACCTCCTCTCTGAAACAATATTATACTCGTCATATGTCTGATGGAACATTTGTTTCTTGGCTTGCATTTGACGGGGATAAGATTATCGGCACCAGTGGAATGTCATTTGTTGAGAAACCGCCTTATTTTGGATGTCCAAGCGGGAAGATAGGATTATTGTCCAGCATGTTTACTGAGCCAAGTTACAGAAGAAAAGGCGTAGCAAAGGAATTATTATCTCGAGTAGTAAACGATGCAAGAGAATACGGGTGCGGAACAGTCCAAATTACGGCATCGGATATGGGAGTTAAGCTATATTCCAATTTTGGGTTTGTTCATAACAGTAATTTTATGCAATATAAGTTATAGCAAAAATTACAATTTGCTGTTTATCATAATGTTAAAAACAGCCCCTTTCCTTGCCGTCATGATGATTATACGAAAGCAGTATCTCTGTGCAGATACTGTTTTTTTATGTCATGTTTTTGAAAAATAAGGCTAAATACTTTTGTTTATATTCATTTCAGTCTATTGGTTGTTATACTAAACTTTACCTGAACACGGTAACAGACTTTACAGAATATAGTATAAAATGAGCAAAGTAGAATTGTTGAATTTTTCCGATTACCGCTTGACAATTTGCAGCGTAAGTGATATGATTGTTCGTTGGCGGAAACGTGCAGCTTCATATCTGCACGCAGCAAAGGCGCTGCGCCGTATACTATTATTATGCAGACAAGGAATCGACAAATGAATACAAAGAAGTGTTCAATAGAAATGACATCCGGCTCGCTGTGGAAGAACATTCTGAAGTTCAGCCTGCCGCTTATGATGACGCAGGTGCTTGAGGTGCTTTTTAACCTCAGCGATGTAGCGATTGCGGGAAAATTTGCGGATTACATAGCGCTTGGAGCAGTTGGCTCAACAACGCTGCTGGTTACGCTTTTTACAGGCTTTCTTATAGGAATGGGTTCGGGCGTAAACGTTCGTGCCGCGCACAGACTTGGCGCAAGGGACTATAATGGCGTAAGAATGACGGTGCATTCGTCGCTGTTGATATGCGGCGTAACGGGCGTGCTGCTGGGGCTGATATGTCCGATACTTGCAGAGCCAATGCTGGTGCTGCTTAAAACCAAGTCAGAGCTGCTGCCCGAAGCGGTAATCTACCTGCGCATATATTCTCTGGGAATGCCTGCGATGGCGGTGTACAACTTTGGAAGCGGCGTACTCAGCGCCTGCGGAGAAACAAAGCGTCCGCTGATATATCTGTCCATAGCAGGCGTGCTTAATGTCGGACTCAATCTGTTTTTTGTAATATGCTGCGGAATGGCGGCAGCGGGTGTGGCTGTGGCAAGCGTTATTGCTCAATACGTTTCTGCGGTAATGATAGTTGTTCACCTTGTCCGCCGCAAGGATTGCTGCGCGTTGCGCCCCTCGCGAAAGTACATCAGCCGTAAGGCGTGCGTAGATGTGCTTGTTTTGGGTATACCGGCAGGTATACAAAACGCAGTTTTCGCCATTGCAAATCTGTTTGTTCAGACAGGTGTAAACCATTTTGACGCCGTGGTTGTTTCAGGCAACTCTGCGGCAGCCAACGCAGACGCAATCATATTCAACGTTCAGGCTGCGCTGCACACTGCCTGCGCAAGCTTTATCAGCCGCAACCGCGGCGCGGGAAATTACTCCCGTGTGATGAAAAGCTATGTTGTGAGCCTGACCTATTCGTTTGCAGCGGGTGCGATACTGGGCGGATTGCTCATGCTGTTCGGACGGGGCTTTCTGTCGCTGTTCGCAAACGATGCGGCGGTAATTGACGCAGGCATGGAGCGTATTTACATTATGGGCTGGAGTTACTCGATTGCCGCATTTATGGACTGCACCATTGCTGCCGCCCGCGGAATAGGCAAGACGATAATCCCGACTGTGACGGTAATAATGGGCTCCTGCGTGTTCAGGGTTGTCTGGGTATATACGATATTCGCACATTTTCAGACGATTACATCGCTGTACCTGCTATACAGCTTCTCATGGGCGATAACCGCCATAGCTGAAATTGTATATTTCTTTGTTGTAAGCAGGAATGAAAGGCAGTGCTGTCAAAGTCAGGAGCTGCTTTCCGCTTGATTGCTGCGTGAAAAATGTGACGTTTCAGCGTCAACTGTCAGCTTTGCGGAAAACGGAAATCGCTGTTGATGAATTCAACAGCGATTCAGCTTGTCGAAAAAAACAAATTTAAAAGTTTTTGTCCACTTTTTTCAAAAAGTGGTGGGTACTTAGGGCAAAGCCCTAAGCCGACTTCCGCA
>CAKSIR010000015.1 GCA_934462775.1 uncultured Ruminiclostridium sp. | reverse complement strand
CGGATTTAGCTCATCTGGTAGAGCGCCACCTTGCCAAGGTGGAGGTAGCGAGTTCGAGCCTCGTAATCCGCTCCAATAAAGCGAGTATCGTAGTAACGGTGCTCGCTTTTTATTTTACTTGCTTTTTTCGCCATTTTGGGGTAAAATATCCTTAACAAGCGAAAGGATAATTGCCATGTCTGAAATAGATGATATTCTGAAAGAGGTGGAAAGCTTCAAAACAGAGGAGCAGAACTTCGAAGAGGCGATACGCCAAATGGAACAGCCGCCTGCCGAAGCGCCTGTTCAGCCTGCCGAGGAAAAAGAAGCCCCGAAGCCTTTGACCGAGCCTCTGCCGGTTCAGCCTCCGCCCGATAAGCCAAAAATCCCCGAAAGAACAAAAAAGCACCGCAAAAAAAGCTGCATTATAGGCACCTTCTCGGCAGTTCTCTTTCTTATTGTAATGGGAATTGCAATGATTATTTCGCTGTTCTCCCCTGCGGGAATCCTTAACGCCGCAAAAATCACGCCAATAATATTGGTGTTCTTAGGGCTTGAGATACTGCTTAATCTGGTGCTGAGAAAAAATATCAGCTTTGCCCTCGACTTCAAAAGCCTGATTCTGTGCGGCGGAATCGTGATATTTACGTTTCTCGTGTCCCTCGTTTCACTGGCGACCTCCACTGAATACAACGACAGATACTACGTCGAAAAGCGCATTGAAAACGAAATAGGCGCTCAGTTTTTTGAATACCTCGGCACTGACGCCAACATAAAGTCCGTTGACATTGACCTTGAAATCGAAAACACCGACGTCAGCGGCTACAAAACCGCCGACGACATAAAAAACACCGACTCCCTTTTCATCAAGGTGAATTTCGAAACCTCACAGAGAAGCGTTATGCAGTTCGCGTCAGACTGCCATGAAATTCTCGGGCAGCTCGCGGAAACGGACTACCTTTTCAAGACTATAACCTTTGAAGCCGACGATAACATCAACCATTTTTCGGCTGAGCTTGACGGAATGTATCAGCTCGACCTCACCGTGCAGCAAATCATGCAGATTACCAACTTTTTTGGCAGCTACATAGAGGACGATGTAACCGATGTGACCGAATAATCACTTGATTTTCTTTATTGCAAGTATGGGGTAGCCCTCAATGTAATCCTTGACAATATCGGGATTTTTCTCCGCTTCGTCGAAAATGGTCTTTGCCATTCCCCCGTTCACAAATTCCATCAGCTTAGCAAGGGAAAGCTGCGACGTGGTTTCACAGACGGGAGAAATAACCACCGCCAGCATATTTTCAAGGCGCATTACCCTCAGGGGCCACACGCGGCAGTCAAATGGCTTGTTGTCGCCCAGCCTGCAGCCTTTATCAGTCAGCATAGGACACCACGCAATGCCGTCCTCGCCGAAATCCATGCCGAAAACAAAGCTGTTTCCCTTTGGAAACAGGAAATAATCCCCGCCGACATTGGACCTTATATAATCGGCAGTTTCCGCGGAAACAACGGGGATTTCCCACAAATCGGTCTTATCAAAGCCGCAGCAAAGCTTGCATTGGGCGCAGCTTTTGGGCGATAGAATTTTTTTAAGCATAAGCAAACCTTTCTTTCATAAACTTGTTTAAAACAAGTATAACACTTTTTTCGGAAAAAACAATACTTTACACATAAACGGAGGATACTATGACAGAATTCAGATATGACACACAGCTGCTTATTGAAGGCGAAAACCTTGACGAGGACGCAGTAAGAGCCTACTTTATCTCAAATTTCGAGGGCGACTGCCTGATCGCGGTGGGCGATTCCGACCTTATCAAAATCCATTTCCACACCAACGAACCGTGGAAGGTGCTTGAATACTGTGCGTCGCTGGGCGAAATATTCGACATTGTAGTCGAGGACATGGACAGACAGTCAAGAGGATTGAAAGGCTGAAAAAATTTTCGGAAAACCCTTGACAAACGGATAACAGTATTGTATAATAGCAAAGTAATGTATAAACAAAAAGTAGATTTGCTCTCACCTGCCGACTGACGTTTGCACGGTTGTTTATAAATTCCTATACTTGTATATGAATTTTAAGCGCGAGAGAAATCTTGCGCTTTTTGTTTTGCGGTTTCAGCTTTTATTTGAAAGGGAGTGCATATTATCAGCGCAAAAGAATTACTCATCAACGAAGAAATTCATGAAAAGGAAGTTCGTGTAATCGGTGCCGACAACGAACAGCTTGGCGTCATGTCATCTGATGAGGCTTTAACAAAGGCAGAGGAGGCTAATCTCGATTTAGTCCTCATTGCTCCGCAGGGCAATCCGCCTGTATGCCGTATTATGGATTACGGTAAGTATCGCTTTGAACAGTCAAAGAGAGAAAAGGAAGCAAAGAAAAATCAGAAGCAGGTTGAGCTTAAGGAAATTAAAATGTCGCTCAACATTGATACCAACGACTTCAATATCAAGGTTAATCAGGCTATTAAGTTTCTGAAAAACGGCGATAAGGTTAAGGTTACAATCCGTTTCAGACGCGCAAGAGAAATGACGCACATGGAACTGGGCGAGGACCTGATGGGAAAATTCAAGGACGCTTGTGCCGAATACGGCGCTGCTGATAAGCCATCAAAGCTGGAAGGCAAGAACTACGCTGTTGTTCTTTCACCAAAGTCTGCTTCAAACAAAAAGTCAGCCGAATGAGAGAATGATTGTATAAAAATACTAAGAGGAGGACACCTAAATGCCAAAGAACAAAATCAAAACTCACAGCGGAGCAAAGAAACGCTTTAAGTTTACAGGAACAGGAAAAATCAAGTACCAGAAGACCAACCGTCGCCATAGATTAACTCAGAAGGCTACAAAGCGTAAACGCTCTAACCGTGCAGCAGGCTACTGCGATCAGACAAACCTCGCTGAAGTAAGAGCAATCATGCCATACGCAAAGTAAGAGAGAACTAAAGAATAATAGGAGGATTTAATCATGGCTCGTGTAAAAGGCGCATTAGCTACTCGCAAGAGAAGAAATAAAACTTTAAAATTAGCAAAGGGTTACTGGGGCGGCAAGTCCAGACTGTTCAAGACAGCTAAGGAAGCTGTTTGGAAGTCAGGTCAGTACGCTTACATCAGCAGACGTTTAAAGAAGAGAGATTTCAGAAAGCTTTGGATCGCTCGTATCTCCGCTGCCTGCAAGCTCAACGGAATGAACTACTCAACATTCATCAACGGTTTAAAGAAGGCTGACATCGCATTAAACCGCAAGATGCTTTCCGAAATCGCTATCAGCGACGCTGCGGGCTTTACAGCGCTTTGCGAAAAGGCAAAGGCTGCTCTTTAAGCTATAAAAAGTATCACGCCTATATACATAGGCGTGATATTCGTATTTATAGGGTATGATATTTTTACCTGCTTTCCGAGCCGTTTCCGTCGCTTTCGCCAACGAACATTTCGCCGCGGTGCTTGGTAAAATACCAGCGGTAAAACAGCACCGACGCGGCAGCGCCCAGAAAAAAACCTTTCAGCAGCAGCTCCAGCCCCATTTCACCAACATCCGGGTATTTGCCGATACAGCCGCCAATGTCCGACAGGATTTCCGGCAGGCTGAGAGCGGTTCCCGTATCGGCTTCAATCAGCCTCGACAGCGTGTGGATACCTGCCATTGAGGCGCCGGCGGTTATGGAAAGGAAGCTTAAAGCCGAGCAGGAAATTATCCCCGCAATGTCGAATTTCTTTGCAAGAAAATAGTAATCTACCAATATTACAAGACAGATTGCAGCGCCGAAAATCCAGCTCCATATCTGATACCCAAAGGTCGAGGAATCTACGTTTATGGAAAGTCCCGCAATGAACGTGCAGGCAGCCGCGCCGATAACCGCGCCGACTATTCCTCTTACGCTGTATCGGTCAAAGGCTGTTTTCACTCTGCGCCTTTTCGTTTCCGGCGCTTTTTTCGCAGGCGATAAAACAGGCAGCGCCTTTTCGTTTATCGCTGTTTTCTCAAATTCACCGTCATTAAGAAATGCAGCAAGCTTTTCTAAAAACTCAATCAGCAGCTCCAGATTTTCCTGCATAAGGTTGTTTCTTTCAAGAACCGCCTGCAAAAAATCAATGCCGCTGCTCTGACTGTTGACTGTATTTTTAGGCAAGCTTTCAGCAAGACTGTTGATGAACGAGAAAACCTCCCTTTCCCTTTTCAGAGGGATTTTTACAAATATGGTAACAATATAGCTGCTGCCGTCGTCGCAGACATTGGTTTCAAAGCCGCCGAGCTTTCCCGAAAGGGACGCCTTTTCAGCGGAATAATCAAGTCCGATGTCCTCGGCAATCAGCGATAATTCAGAAAATCGCATATAATAACCTCACTTTGCTGATGCCATAAATTTTAACACAATGAAACAGGAATGTCAAATGGAGATAACATCAAGAAAAAATCAGCTCGTCAGATACTACAAGTCGCTTATAAACGAGCGTAAAGCCCGCCGCGAAAACGGTTCATTCGTTGCGGAGGGACATAAAATCTGCGAGGAGGCTGTAAAATCGGGTCTTGCCGTCAAATCGGTTTTAGCCACGAAAGCAGCTCTCGCCAAATATGCCGAAACCGCTGAAATTGTATCGCGCCGATGCGAAATAGTTGTGATTAACGACGATATTTCGGAATATATTTCTGATACAAAAACCCCTCAGGGCTTTTTCGCGGAAGTAAAAACACTTGACAAACCGCTTAATTCGGTTACAATAAGAAATAGCACCCGTTTTCTGATACTGGATTCCCTCCAGGACGCAGGCAATATCGGCACTATCATAAGAACAGGCGACGCGCTGGGAATTGACGGCGTTATCCTGACGGAGGAATGCGCCGACATATATTCTCCAAAGGTTATCCGCGGAACAATGGGCAGCTTATTTCGACTGCCATGCTATATAGGCAGAGCCGAGGAGCTTATACCCATGCTTAAAGCAGAGGGGTTCTCGGTTTACGGAGCAATGCTCGACAAAAGCGCAGAGCCGCTGAACAGGCTCAGCTTCTCCGAAAAATCCGCCGTAGTCATCGGCAACGAGGGCAGCGGAATATGCGAAAAGGTACAGAAATTATGCACGCAGAGCGTGTATATCCCCATAGAAAATGCCGAGTCGCTCAATGCGGCTGTCGCGGCGTCCATACTCTGCTGGGAAATGCAGAAACAGAAAGGAAAATAATGTGTCGAACTTAGTAATCGTTGAGTCGCCTGCAAAGGCCAAAACAATAAAGAAATATCTCGGCAAGGATTACGAAGTCGTTGCGTCAGTAGGTCATATCCGCGACCTGCCGAAGTCGAAATTAGGCGTTGACGTTGACAACAATTTTGAACCGAGCTACGAAAATAAAAAGGATAAATCCGCTCTTATCAAGGAGCTTAAGGCGGCGGCTAAAAAGTCGGACACCGTCTATCTCGCAACCGACCCTGATAGAGAGGGAGAGGCAATTTCATGGCATCTTGCCCATGTTCTCAATCTTGACGGCTCAAAGCCGATCCGCGTTACATTCAGCGAAATCACCAAATCGGGCATCAAGGCGGGCATGAGCCAGCCGAGAAGCCTTGACATGGACCTTATAAACGCACAGCAGGCACGCCGTATTCTTGACAGAATAGTTGGCTACAAGCTCAGTCCGTTCCTCTGGAAAAAGGTGCGCAGAGGTCTTTCCGCAGGACGTGTACAGTCCGTTGCAGTAAGGCTTATCGTTGACAGAGAAAACGAAATCAATGCGTTCACTCCAAAGGAATACTGGAGCATTGACGCAAAGCTGCTGAACTCCACAAGCAAGAAGGCTTTTCCCGCAAAGCTTAACGAAATCGACGGCGAAAAGGCTGAGCTTAACTCAAAGGAAGAAGCCGACAGGATTTTAGCGCGGCTTGAAAACGCAGAATTTAAGGTTGCGAATATCAAAAAATCCACAAGAAAGAAACAGCCTGCACCGCCGTTTACAACCTCTACATTGCAGCAGGAAGCCTCCCGAAAGCTTTCGTTCAACGCAAGACGTACCATGAAAGCCGCTCAGGAGCTTTACGAGGGCGTTGACGTCGAGGGACACGGCGCGGTAGGTCTTATCACCTATATGAGAACTGACAGCCTGCGTATTTCCGACGAGGCAAAAGCCGCAGCCGCAGCCCTTATCGAGGAGCGCTACGGCAAGGAATACGTTCCTGCAAAGCCCCGCGAATACAAGACAAAAAAAGGTACTCAGGACGCTCACGAAGCGGTGCGTCCCTCAACAATCGACCTTACACCCGACCTTGTAAAGGACAGCCTTACCTCCGACCAATACAAGCTCTACAAGCTTATCTGGGAGCGCTTTATGGCAAGCCAGATGGAAAACGCGCTGCTGAACACGGTTGCGGCGGATATTGAAGCAAACGGCTGTATGTTCAAGGCGAACGGATATACCGTTAAGTTTGACGGCTTTACAAAGCTGTACGAGGAATCAGCCGAGGACGACAGCGAGGAGGGCGGCGCACTGCCAAAGCTCACCGAGGGAGAAATCCTCAAGGTCAAAGAGCTTGCAGGCAATCAGCACTTCACCCAGCCGCCGCCGCGCTACACCGAAGCAAGCCTTATCAAGGCTCTTGAAGAAAACGGAATCGGCAGACCGTCAACCTACGCCCCGACAATTACGACAATACTGGACCGCCACTATGTGGAGCGCGAACAGAAGCAGCTTAAGCCGACGCCGCTTGGTGACGTTATTACCGACCTGCTGAAGGAGCATTTCCAGCACATTGTTGACACAAAGTTCACCGCCAAAATGGAAAACGACCTTGATAAAGTCGAAGAGGGCAAGGAGGAATGGGTAGACGTTCTGAAAAACTTCTACGGAGATTTCTCCAAAACTCTCGAAAAAGCGGAGCATGATATGGAGGGCAAGCGCGTAAAGGTTCCCGACGAGCCTACCGATATTGACTGCGAGCTTTGCGGCAAAAAGATGGTTATAAAAATCGGGCCTTACGGCAAATTCCTTGGCTGCTCAGGATTTCCGGAGTGCAAAAACACTAAGAAAATCGTAAGCGAAACCCAGGGCAACTGTCCTATCTGCGGCAAGAAAATGCTTGCAAAGAAGTCCAAAAAGGGCAAGCCGTTCTTCGGCTGCGAAAACTTCAAGGAATGCAACTTCATGACATGGGATACGCCTATTGCCGAAACCTGTCCGCAGTGCGGCAGCACAATGTTCAAAAAAGCAGGCAAAAAGGGCAAAATATACTGTGCAAAGCCCGGCTGCGGCTATGAGCGCGAAGCAGCCGAAACCCCCGAAAAGAACGAGGATATGGATTTTTAATATATGAACGCTAAAGTAATAGGAGCAGGTCTTGCAGGCGTCGAGGCTGCGTGGCAGCTGGCGAACATGGGCTTTGACGTAACGCTTTACGAGATGAAGCCGCGGAAATACTCCCCCGCTCACCATTATAAGGGCTTTGCGGAGCTGGTTTGCAGCAACTCCCTGAAAGCCGCCCGCGTTGGCAGCGCGGCAGGAATGTTAAAGGCTGAAATGCGTATGTTCGGCTCACTGACTATGGAAGCGGCTGACGCAACGCAGGTGCCCGCAGGCGGAGCGCTGGCAGTAAACCGCGAGCTTTTCTCCGACTATATCACAGAGAAAATCACAAGCCACCCCAACATAAAGGTAATCTCCGAGGAAATTACCGAATTTCCCGAGGAAAACACAATCATCTGCACAGGTCCGCTGACAAGCGACGCCTTTGCAGAAACCATAAAGGCGAAATGCGGACTGCCAATGAGCTTTTACGACGCGGCAGCGCCAATCGTTACCGCCGAAAGCATTGACATGAGCAAAGCGTTTTTCGCAACGCGCTACGACAAGGGGGACGCCGATTATATCAACTGCCCCATGACCCGCGAAGAGTACGAGGCGTTTTACAGCGAGCTTGTAAACGCGGAAAGCGTACCGCTGAAGGCATTTGAAAACCTCAAGGTGTACGAGGGCTGTATGCCTGTGGAGGTGCTTGCAAAGCGCGGAATTGACAGCGTAAGATACGGCTGCATGAAGCCTGTCGGACTTACCGACCCGAGAACGGGCAGACGGCCTTACGCAGTCGTTCAGCTGAGAAAGGAAAACAACGAGGGAACTCTCTATAACCTTGTGGGATTCCAGACTAACCTTAAATTCGGCGAGCAGAAACGCGTTTTTTCAATGATAACAGGTCTTGAAAACGCTGAATTCATGCGCTACGGCGTAATGCACCGAAATACGTTTCTGAACAGTCCGCAGGTGCTGGACAGCCACTTCATGCTGAAAGGCAGCAGAAACATCTTCTTCGGCGGACAGATAACGGGCGTCGAGGGCTACACCGAAAGCGCCATGAGCGGAATCATTGCAGGCTTTGAGCTTGGCAGACTGCTTTCGGGGAAGAAGCTGCTCGACCTGCCCCGAACAACCATGACGGGAGCGCTGCTGAGCTATATCAGCGACGAAACCGTAAAGGATTTCCAGCCAATGGGCGCGAACATGGGAATACTTCCGCCACTTGAAAAGAATATACGCGACAAGCAGCTGAAATACTCCGCCATTGCGGAGCGCGGTCTTGCGGACCTTGAAAAGCTGCTCAGCGAACAGTGAGAAAGGATATAAAAATGAGAATTGCAGTTGACGCATTCGGCGGCGATAACGCCCCCGACGAAGTAATAAAAGGCGCTGTCGAGGCAGCTGCGGCATACGGCGTGGAGGTAGTTCTGACCGGCGATGAGCAGACTATCAAGAACCGCTTTGAAGCGCTTAAGCTTCCGCAGACAAATATAACAATCGTAGACGCAGACGGTGTTATCGAGATTGAGGACGACCCGATGGAAATCCGCAAGGGCAAAAAGGACTGCTCTATGGGCAAGGCCTTTCAGCTGGTTGTAAACGGCGAAGCCGACGCATTTGTAAGCGCAGGCAGCACCGCCGCACTGGTTACGGGCGGCACCCTGCTTGTGGGCAGAATCAAGGGCGTAAAGCGCCCTGCCCTTGCGCCTATTATTCCGAGCATCAACTCAAAATACATACTCCTTGACGGCGGCGCAAACACTGAGGTACGTCCCGAAATGCTCCAGCAGTTTGCTATTTTGGGCAGCGTTTACATGGAAAAGGTTATGGGTATAACAAGTCCCCGCGTAGGTCTGCTGAACATCGGCACAGAGGAAGAAAAGGGACGCGACCTTGAGCGCGAAACAAGAGAGCTGCTCAGCGAAACAAGGGGCATCAACTTTATCGGCAACACCGAGGCAAGAGAAGTTCCGATGGGTGCCTGCGACGTTATCGTCACAGACGGATTTACCGGCAACATCTACCTTAAAACCGTCGAGGGCATGGGCAAGTTCATGAAGAAATCCCTTAAGAACATTTTCTTCAAGAATATAGGCACAAAAATCGGCGCAGCCTTTACAATGAGCGGAATCAAGAGCCTTAGCCGCCAGATGGACTACAAGGAGGTAGGCGGATCGCCGCTGCTCGGTACGGCAAAGCCTGTTATCAAGGCTCACGGCAGCAGCGACGCAAAGGCGTTCAAAAACGCAATCCGTCAGGCAAAGGAATTTATTGAAAACAACGTAATCGAGGAAATGACAGAAAGCCTCAGAACGCTTAAAGAAGATAAATCCGTAAAGGAAAACGTATAAAAGGAACAGAAAATGACTGAATTTGAACAGCGTATAGGATATGAGTTCAAGAACCCTGCCCTGCTGCACGAGGCTCTTACCCATTCCTCATACGTCAACGGTAAAAACCATCACAGCAACGAGCGCCTTGAATTTTTAGGAGATTCGGTGCTCAGCGTTGTTGTGTCAAAGTATCTGTTTGAAAACCTACAGGACCAGCCGGAGGGACAGCTTACAAAGCTGCGCGCAAGCATTGTCTGCGAACACGCGCTCTTCCCTTTTGCGCAGAAAATCGGTCTTGGCGATGAAATATTCCTTGGAAAGGGCGAGGAAAACACAGGCGGCCGTCAGCGGCGCTCGATCCTTGCAGACGCTTTCGAGGCGCTTATTGCGGCGATTTATCTTGACGGCGGACTTGAAAAGGCAAGGGATTTCATACTGCCGTTTATTCCGCCGCTTGACGTGCTGCGCTCCGGAAAGCTGCTTATCGGCGATTACAAGACAATCCTGCAGGAAATTATCCAGCAGAATCCCGAGGAGAAAGTCACCTACGAGCTTGCGGGAGAAGCAGGCGCAGCCCACAACAAGGTGTTCACCTCAAACGTGCTGCTGAACGGTCAGGTTATCGGCTCAGGCTCCGGTTTCAGCAAGAAAGAGGCTGAGCAGGCAGCCGCTAAAGAGGCAATCAGCCTTATGGGCTATGAAACAAACTAACCTGTCGATTTTTATCCCACATTCAGGCTGCCCGCACACTTGCAGCTTCTGCAATCAGCGGTACATTTCGGGAGCTCAGAAAGCTCCGACTGCCAACGAGGTAAGGGAAATTCTCGCCGCGCAGCAGCCCAATCTTGAAAAGACCGAAAAGCGGGCGGAGATTGCATTCTTCGGCGGCAGCTTTACGGCGATTGAGCGGGATTACATGATTTCCCTGCTTGAAACGGCACAGGAATTTTGCAGAAAATATCCCGATCAGTATTGCGGAATACGCTGCTCCACAAGACCGGACTGCATTGACGCCGACATTCTTGCATTGCTTAAAAAATACGGCATGACGGCGATTGAGCTTGGCGCTCAGAGCATGAGCGACGATGTTCTTGCAGCAAACGAGCGCGGACACAATGCCGAGCAGGTCAGAAAAGCAAGCAGACTCATCAAATCCCGCGGCTTTGAGCTGGGACTTCAGATGATGACGGGGCTTTACCTTGATACACGGGAAAAATGCCTTGAAACGGCAAATGAGTTTATCAGCCTGAACCCCGACACCGTGCGTATTTATCCCACCGTAATACTTGAAAATACAAGGCTTGCGGAGCTTATGAAAAGCGGCGGGTACGCTGCCTTTTCCTTTGAGGAAACAGTTGATTTATGCGCGGAGTTGCTTGAAAAATTTAACGCAGCTGGAATTTCCGTAATACGGCTGGGACTTCACGCAAGCGCCGAGGTTGAAAAGGAAATGATAGGCGGAAGCTATCACCCCGCACTTCGCGAAATCTGCGAAAGCAGAATTTTTCTGAAAAAAATCGCCGCCGAAATGACCAAACAGGGCGGCAGAAAATTCATCATATACACCGACGGCAGAAACGTCAGCAAAATCAACGGACAAAAAGGCTCAAACCGCATTGCCCTTGAAAAAATGGGATTCAGCTACAAAATCAAGGCTGAACAGGGTACTTACCTGAGAATTACGAAAACAGAGGAACGCAATGTTTTTTAAAACGCTTGAAATACAAGGCTTTAAATCATTCCCCGACAAAACAATACTCACCTTTGACCGCAAAATGACCGCCATAGTCGGTAGCAACGGCAACGGCAAAAGCAATATCAGCGACGCTCTGCGCTGGGTAATGGGCGAGCAGGGCGCTAAAACTCTGCGCGGCGACAAAATGGAGGACGTAATTTTCCACGGCACCGTTGCCCGCAGGCAGATGGGCTTTGCGAAGGTCGCGCTGTCTATCGACAACACCGACAGAGCCCTCGGCATTGACGCAGACGAGGTTGTTATTTCGCGAAAGCTGTACCGCACAGGCGAAAGCGAATACCTAATAAACGGCGCTAAATCAAGGCTTAAGGACATTACCGAGCTGCTTATGGGAACGGGTCTTGGACGCGACGGATATTCAATTATCGGTCAGGGACGCGTTGCGGAAATCGTCAACGCCAAAGGCACTCAGCGCCGCGAAATATTCGAGGAAGCAGCAGGCGTTTCAAAGTTTCTCCACAAAAAGGAGGAGGCAGAGCGCGAGCTTGCAAGAGCAGAGGACAACATTCTCCGTTTAAAGGATATTGCAAGCGGTCTTGAGGAGCGGCTGCCAATACTTGAAAAGCAGTCGGAAAAGGCAAGAAAGGCAAAGGTCCTGGCAGACGAGGAAAAGCAGCTTGAAATTTCCGTAAACATACATGAAATCGACCAGCTGGACAAAACCATGGGCGAGCTTAGCGACAAGGTACTTGCAAATCAGGGCGAGTGCGAGCATTTCGACCGTGAAATTGCGCAGCTTGAAGAAGAAAGCGGCGCTCTTTCCTTAAACAAGCAAAGGCTGACTGCCAGAATAGAAAATCTACGCCGAACAAACGACTCCGCTAAGGACGAAATCGCCAGCGCGGACAAGGAAATCGCCGTCATGGAAAACGAGATTGTCCATAACGAGGAGCGGGTTAAATCCATTGAGCGGCAGATTCTTCATTCAGCCGAAAGCGCTAAGGAATTTGACGAAAAAATCCGTTCGCTGAACGCCGAAATTGAAAGCGGACAGAGCAGGATAGCAGCCGACAAAGCCGCAATAGAAAGCGAAAAGGAAAAGCTGAACCAATCGTCGGGCGAGAACTCAAAGCTTGATGAAAAGTACAGGGAGCTTGACCGCAGACAGTCGCAGCTGTACGGAAAGCAGACTGCCGCAAGGCTTGCAAAGCAGCAGGCGGAAAGCAGCCTGACCTCTCTCAGCGAACAGCTCATCAGTGCCACCGAGCGCATTGAAAACCAGGACGGACTTATTGCAGGCTACCGCGATAAGCGCAGACAGCTGACCGCGCAGCTTGAGCAGGTTTCCGCACAAAAGCAGGAAGCCGAAAACAAGCTGAACGGCTACACCAAGCTGTTTGACGCAAAAAAGCAAAAGCTTGACAGCGGCAGGACCGAATTTGAAAATCTCCGCAGACAGTACGAGCAGAAAAAATCGCGCTATGACCTGCTCCTTGACGTTGAAAAGAACATGACGGGCTACAACACCAGCGTTAAGGCAATCATCCAAGCGTCCAAAAACGGAAAAATCAGCAATGTCCACGGCACAGTCGCAGACATTGTACACATGGATAAAAAGTACAGCGTTGCCATTGAAATCGCTCTCGGCGGCGCTCTCCAGAATATAATCGTAGGCAACGAGGAAACCGCCAAGCGCGCTATCCGCTACCTCAAGGAAACCGGCGCAGGACGCGCAACATTCCTGCCACTGACCTCGGTTAAGGGCTTTGAGCTAAGCATGAACGGTCTTGAGGACGAGGACGGCTTTGAGGGGCTTGCCCACAAGCTTGTCACATACGATATGCAGTACGACGGAATTGTCAAGTCAATCCTCGGCAAAACAGCCATTGTAGACGACATTGACACCGCCACATACATTGCAAAGAAATACGGCTACCGTTTCAGAATCGTTACTCTTGACGGTCAGGTAGTAAACGCAGGCGGTTCGTTTACCGGCGGCTCGCTGAACAAAAACGCGGGCATTATTACCCGTAAGCAGGAAATAGAGTCAATGGCTGACGAAATCAGCAATTTCGCCGACAAAATGGAGTTTTCCAAGGGTGTTTATCAGCAGCTTCAAGCCGAGGTAAACAAAATGTCCATTGAAATAGAGGGCTGCAAGGAACAGCTGCAAGCCGTAAGCAAGGAGGAAATCCGCCTTACCACCGAAATTGCAGGCGTGAAGAGCCTTATTGCGCAGTGCGAGGAGCAGCAGGAAAACGCCGAATCCGTTATCGACAAGCACAAGGTGAACATTGCAAAGCAGCAGGCGGTAATTGACAAGTACGCAGCCGAGCTTTCCGAGGCTGAAAACGAAATTGCAGCCAACGATAAGCTGCTTGCCGACGCAGGCGAAGCGCTGAAGCTTGCGAACGAAATCAGAGCGCAGATAAGCGACAGGGTTTCGCAGCTGAACTATGCCGTTCTCAGCGCCGAAAAGGACATTGAAAACCTGAAAGCGCAGATAAAATCCGTTGAAGCAAACAAGCAGAATTTAAGCAGCGGCAGCAGCGCCCTCAGGAATGAAATCGAGGAGCTCGGCAGTAAATCCGAGCAGATAAAACAAAGCATTACAGACAAGAAAAAGCGTATTGAGGAAATTTCAGGTTCCTTCGAGGAAAACAAAAATCAAATCGCCGCCGTCGTCAGTCAGCAGACCGAGCTGGAAAAGCGCAGCGGTGAAATCAACCGCGAAATTCGCGAAAAAAATGAGGACAGGCAGAAATTCGCCAGCGCCCTTGCGGTTGCGGAGGAAAGAAAGGCAACCTGTCTGCGCGACAGCGAAAAGCTGAAGGGACAGCTTTGGGATAAGTACAGCCTTGCTCCGTCAGAGGCAAGGGAGCTTGCAAAGCCGATTGAAAATATCGGCAGGGCGAGAGCGGATTTGCAGGAGGTTCACAGAAAGCTGGTCGCCCTCGGCAGCATTAACTATGCGTCAATTGACGAATACGCAGAGGTAAGCGAACGCTACAAGCAGCTTTCCGAGCAGCTTTCCGATGTGGAAAAATCCAAGCGCGACCTTGAAAAGCTGATTGTAAATCTTACAAGCGAAATCAAAACAAGATTTTCCGACAGCTTCAACGAAATCAACCGCCATTTCTCCCGCATATTCAAGGAGGTTTTCGGCGGCGGAAGCGCTCATCTTGAGCTGACCGACCCGGAGGACGTACTGAATTCGGGCATTGAAATTTTCGCAGCTCCGCCGGGAAAGCTGGTCAAGAACCTTATTTCCCTTTCCGGCGGCGAGCAGACAATGGTAGCGATAACCATCTACTTTGCAATTCTGCTCCACCGACCGACGCCGTTCTGTATGCTGGACGAGGTTGACGCGGCACTGGACGAGGTAAACGTTGTGAAATACGTTACATACCTGAAGCGTTTTTCGGCGGATACACAGCTTATGATAATCACTCACAGACGCGGAACTATCGAGGGCTGCGATGTGCTTTACGGCGTATTCATGCAGGAAAAGGGCGTTTCCCGACTGCTTAAGCAGGAAATCATTGACGACCTTGATGTGGAGCTTAATTAAGCTTTGCACCGATTAAGAAAGGAAACTATATGGGCTTATTCAGCAAACTTAAAGAGGGTCTAAAAAAAACCAAGGAAAGCTTTGTAGGCAAGGTTGAGCAGCTTATAAACAGCTTTACCAAAATAGACGAGGATTTCTTTGACGAGCTTGAGGAAACTCTTATTCTCTCCGACATCGGAGCTGTAACAAGCGCGAATATCTGCGAAAAGCTCCGCGCCGAGGTAAAAAGAACAGGCACTTCCGACCCAAACGAGGTTAAAAGCCTGCTCAAAAACATAATCGCGGAAATGCTCACAGGGGATAACGAGCTTGATTTAAGCAGCAAGCCCTCTGTCGTAATGGTAATCGGCGTAAACGGCGCAGGAAAAACAACCACTATCGGCAAGCTTTCCGCCAATCTGAAAAAAGAGGGCAAAAAAGTGCTGGTTGCCGCTGCCGATACGTTCAGAGCCGCAGCCATTGAGCAGCTGAACGTGTGGACCGACCGCGCGGGAGTTGACATTGTAAAGCACGCCGAGGGCAGCGACCCTGCCGCAGTTGTATTTGACGCCTGCAAGGCAGCCTCCGCAAGAGGAACCGACGTGCTTATAATAGACACCGCAGGACGGCTGCATAACAAGAAAAACCTGATGGACGAGCTGAAAAAAATTTCCCGCATTATTACGCAGCAGCTGCCCGACACCAAGCCTGAAATCCTGCTTGTTCTTGACGCTACAACCGGTCAGAACGCCGTAAATCAGGCAAAGCTGTTCAAGGAAGTCGCAGAAATTACAGGTATTGTGCTTACAAAGCTTGACGGAACGGCAAAAGGTGGTATAATAATACCTATAAAAGACGAGCTGGGCATTCCGGTAAAGCTGGTGGGCGTAGGCGAAAAGATAGACGATTTACAGCCCTTTGTGCCTGCGGATTACGTTAATGCGCTGTTCGAAAACAATAACACAGACGAAGAGAATAATGAGGAATAAATAAGAAGATGAAGATAATTATTGCCACAAATAACGACGGTAAGGTCCGAGAATTTAAGACACTGCTTGCGCCCTACGGCTACGAGGCAGTGTCGCTTAAGGACGAGGGAATAAACATTGAAATAGAAGAGGACGGAGATACCTTCGAGGAGAACGCCCATATCAAGGCAAAGGCTATCTATGACCTTACGCATACGCCGGTAATTGCCGACGACAGCGGACTTGAGGTGGAATTTCTCGACGGTGCGCCCGGAGTTTACTCCGCACGCTATGCAGGGGCAGGCGCTTCCGACGCCGACCGCTGCGCAAAGGTGCTGAGCGAAATGGACGGCGTTGCCGAGCCGCTGCGCAAAAGCCGCTTTGTTTGTGCGATTTATTTTATACTTGACGATGAAACCGAATACTGCTTTACGGGAACCCTTGACGGATATATCGGCGAAGAACCCGTAGGCGAAAACGGCTTCGGCTACGACCCCATATTCATGCTCCCTGACGGAAGAAGCGTTGCGGAGCTTTCGGAAAAGGAAAAAAACAAGATAAGCCACCGCGCAAATGCGCTCAATCAGCTTATTGACGTACTGAAAAACAACAAATAAAGGAAATGATTTATGCTTAACAGTAAACAGAGAGCAAAGCTCCGCGGAATTGCCAACACAATGGAAACTATCCTTATTATCGGCAAAGGCGGAATAGACGAAAACGTGGTAAAGCAGGCTGACGAAGCCCTTGAAAAGCGCGAAATGTTCAAAGGCAAGGTTCTTGAAACCTGCGAAATAAACGCAAGAGAGGCTGCCGCCGAGCTTACGGAAAAGACTCATTCAGAAAGCGTTCAGGTCATCGGTCAGAAGTTCGTGCTTTACAGAAGAAACACCAATCCTAAGAAAAGAGTTATTGAATTAGATGATTAAGGTCGGAATTTTCGGCGGTTCATTCAACCCCGTTCACTGCGGACACATAAATATGGCAAAGGGCGCGGCAGACCTGCTTGGCCTTAACAAGGTGCTGGTAATGCCCACCGCAAACTCGCCTCACCGCGAAACTGCCCACACCTCGTTCGAGGACAGAATGGAAATGTGCAGGCTTGCATTTGCGGACGATAAACGGTTTGAAGTAAGCGACTTTGAAAAAAAGCTTGGCGGAAAAAACTACACCATACTCACTCTCCGTGCGCTAAAGGAAGCGTATCCCAAAAACACAGCGTTCTATCTGCTTATCGGCGGAGATATGCTGTTCTATTTCGAAAAGTGGTACAGATACGAGTCCATTCTCAAGGAGTGCAGCGTAGTTGCCGCCGCCCGTGAAAATACCGAATACATTGACATGATGGAATATGCAAACGAGTTAGGACGCGTCAAGGTGCTTAACCTGCCTGTCGTTGAGATTTCCTCAACGGAAGTCAGAGAAAAAATCGCAAAGGGAGAAAGCACCGAGGGGCTTATCACTCCCGCCGTTGCCGAATATATAAAGGAAAAGGGGCTGTACCTATGACCGAGCAGATCAAACAGTATACAGAGCTTGTCAAGTCGCTGATGGGCAAAAAGCGCTTTACCCACTCGGTAAACGTTGCGGATATGTGCTTTAAGCTTGCGACAATTCACGGCGAGGACAGCATTAAGGCATACACAGCAGGTATTCTTCACGACATTCACAAGGAAATCGACCCCGAGCTTATGAAGCGGGAGGTTCTTGCCTCAGGCATGAACGTTGACCCTGTGGAGCTTGATACGCAAAAGCTGTGGCACGGAATCGCAGGCGCATACTTCTGCAGAACCGAGCTGAAAATAGACGACGAGGACATTATAAACGCAATCCGCTACCACACCGTAGGCAGAGCAAATATGTCCAGGCTTGAAAAAATCGTGTATCTGGGCGACCTTGTTTCAATGGAGAGAGATTACCCCGAGGTTGAAGAGTTCCGCAAATTCACAATGGAGGACCTTGACAATGCCATGTTCGAGGCTATGAAGTGGTCGATTCCCAACACAATCGGCAAGGGCGGAAAAATCCCGCTTTGCTCAATGGAATGCTATAACTGCTACTGGCAGTACAGAAAATAAACTGAAAGGAAAAATACATGACAGATATTGAAATCGTAAAGAAAGCTGTAAACACCCTTAACGATAAGAAAGCCGCCGACATCAAGGTTCTGAAGGTCGGCGACCTTACAATTCTCGCAAACTATTTTATTCTTGCAACAGGTACAAGCTCCACTCAGGTAAAGGCACTTGCGGACGAGGTTGACTTCAGGCTTGCGTCAGAGGATCATCTTGAGCCTCACAACAGAGAGGGCTACCAGAGCGGAAACTGGATCGTGCTTGACTATATCGACGTTATCGTTCACATTTTCCATACAGAAACAAGAGAGTTCTACGATTTGGAAAGGCTGTGGGCTGACGGCGAAGTAATAAATATTGAAGAATTTTTAAAATAACTCTTGACAAGACATCGGTTATACTGTATAATATTTGTTGAGCATTTCAATTTTGTTATGCGTCACTACTTTTAATGTAGATAACCTGTGCCGTAAGGCAAAGGGAGGGATATAGATGGCAGAAATTCGTCTTGGAAAAAACGAAACATTGGACACAGCTTTAAAGCGTTTCAAACGTTCATGCGCAAGAGACGGCGTTCTCGCTGAGGTTCGTAAAAGAGAACATTACGAAAAGCCTTCGGTAAAGCGCAAGAAGAAGTCCGAAGCTGCTCGTAAACGCAAGTTTAAGTAATATTTACTTACAAAAATGATGTAAGCGGGCTGTTAGTCCGCTTATTTCGTTTTTATGAGCAAATTTATGCTTTAGTTAAAGGAGCTTTTCTATGCTTTTCCGTCCCCATATCTGGATAAAAAATGTTCTTGCAATCGACAGGGATTTCGTTGAAAAAAACGGCTTTAAAGGCTTGGTGCTGGATCTTGACAATACTCTTTCGATGCACGGAAATCCCGCTGCCGAAAACGGAATTTTTGAATGGCTGGACAGCATGAGAGCGCTGGGAATCAAGATGGTGGTCGTTTCCAACAACACAAAGGCTCGCGTCGCTCCCCTTGCCGCAGAATTAGGACTTGAATTTTTCTCATTCGGCTGCAAACCGCTGCCTTTCGGCATAAACAAAGCGGTAAAGCTTATGGGGATTCCCAAAAAGGAAGTCGCCGTTGTAGGCGACCAGATTTTCACCGATGTGCTTGGCGGAAATTTTTCGGGAATCAGAACAGTTCTCGTCGAGCCGTTTCATCTTGAGGACAAAATCGGCTTCCGCTTTAAGAGAAAGCTTGAAAGCGTGTTTTTCAAGCGTGATTATTCTAAGCTTGAACGTAAGTAAGAAAGGTAATTGTTATGGCGATTTCATTCGGTCCGGGCGGTAATGCAGCAAGCTTCGGCAAAAGGAAATTCCCCGAGGCGCTGCCCGAATATCTTAAGTCAATGAAGCTCAACGGCTACGAGGTTGAATGCGGCAGAGGCGTGCGAATCGCCGAAAAGACCTATTCCCTGCTGCCCGCTCTCGCAAAGGAGCACGGAATTACCGTTTCCCTCCACACGCCCTACTTCATCTCCCTTTCGGGAACAGTTGAGGAAACAAGGCTGAAAAGCGTTGACTACATCTATGAATCCGCTAAGGCTGCCAAGGCGCTGGGTGCGGAAAAAATAGTCGTTCACTCAGGCTCCTGCGCAAAAATAAGCCGCGAGGAAGCCCTCGCGCTTGCCAAGGACAGCCTTGTAAAAGCCCAGAAAAGGCTTGACGAGGAGGGACTTTCGGACATAAGAATCTGCCCGGAAACAATGGGCAAAATCAACCAGCTGGGCACTCTTGACGAGGTTATCGAGCTTTGCGGCGTTGACGAAAGATTTCTTCCCTGCATTGATTTCGGACACCTTAACGCAAGAACCCTGGGCGGAATAAAAACAAAAGCCGATTACGCCGAAATTCTCGACCGAATAGAAAACCGACTTGGCTTTGAGCGCCTGAAAAATTTCCACGTTCATTTCAGCAAGATCGAATATTCGGCAGGGGGCGAAAAATGCCACCTGACATTTGAGGACGACAAGTTCGGTCCTGCCTACGAGCCGCTGATGGAGCTGTTTGCAGAACGCGGGCTTGAACCGTCCGTAATCTGCGAAAGCGCCGGCACTCAGGCGGAGGACGCCGCTGAAATGCGCGCATATTACAACAAAATCAGAGGATAATAAAATGGATATACTGATTATAAACGGTCCTAATCTCAATCTTCTGGGATTTCGCGAGCCGGGAATTTACGGAAACGACACCCTTGACAGCATAAACGCAGAAATTGCGGAAAAGGCAAAAGAGCTTGGCTTTAATCCTGAGTTTTTCCAGTCGAACCACGAGGGTGCAATCATCGATAAGCTCCACGAGGCAAGAAACGCCAAAAAAGGCGTTATCCTCAACGCAGGAGCCTACACTCATTACAGCTATGCAATCCGCGACGCAATCGCCGCAATAAAAATCCCCGTTGTGGAGGTTCACCTGTCCAACGTTGACAGCCGCGAGGAATTCCGCAGGGAATCGGTTATTGCGCCTGTCTGCGCAGGAAGTATTTCGGGCTTTGGAAAAAACAGTTACATCTTAGGTCTGTACGGACTTAAGTCGGCGATAAAGAATTAAGCTTTGGAGAAAATTATGAGCGTTTTAAAAGAAATACAGAAACAGCTTCGCAAGCCAAGCCACATTGCCCTTGTAACAAGCGACATCAACAGACGCTATGTAACAGGCTTCAAATCCTCGGCAGGCGTAGCGGTCATTACCCACGACGAGGGCATTCTCCTCATTGACTCGCGCTATTACGAAAAGGCAAGCGAGCAGGTCGAGGGCTTCCACGTTATCCTCATGCAGGACCTGTACAAGCAGCTTGAGCGCATTTTTGAGGAATACGGCGCAGACCTTGTTTCAATCGAAAACAAGACCATGACCGTTTCTGAGCTTAACAGCTACACCGAGCATTTTTCCGACATTGAGTTTGATTCATCTGAATGGCTGTCTGACGCAATCGGCAGAATGAGGATAATCAAAACCGAGGAGGAAATTGAAAAAATAATTGCTGCGCAGAAAATTGCCGAAGCCGCTTTTTCTAAGCTGCTTTCCAAAATGACCGCAGGAATGACCGAAAAGCAGGTTGCAACCGCCCTCGACTTCTATATGATGGATCTGGGCGCTGACGACCTTTCCTTTGACACAATCGCAGCGTCCGGCAAAAACTCCGCCTGCCCTCACGCAGTGCCTACAAGCAAGCCCCTTGAGGACGGCGACTTTCTCACGCTGGACTTTGGCGCAGTTGTTGACGGATACCATTCCGACATGACAAGAACCGTCTGCATAGGCAAGCCCACCGACGAAATGAAGGAGGTTTACAACGCAGTCTGGGGAGCGAATACAGACGCGCTGAAGGCAGTCCGCGCAGGAATTACCTGCAAGCTGCTGGACAGCGTTGCACGTTCCACCCTTGAAGCGTGGAGCCTTGAAAAGTATTTCGGTCACGGTCTGGGACACGGCGTAGGTCTTGAAATTCACGAAGCGCCAACCGTTTCGCCGCGAAGCGATACAACCCTCCACGAGGGCATGATAATCACGATTGAGCCGGGCGTTTATCTGCCGCACAAGTTCGGCGTGCGCATTGAAGATATGTGCGTTGTTACCGAAAACGGCTGCCGCAATCTTACAAACACCCCAAAATCACTGATTTATATTTAATCGGTACAGTTTTATATAAAAATTCATAGTTCTTTTTGAAAAATATAAAGAAATTTTACTAAAACACTTGCAATTGCACAGAAAATAAGGTAAAATATAAAAGATAATTATAAAAAAATTTCTGGAGGATTCATAAATATGATCACAGCAGGCGATTTCAGAAACGGCATGACATTCGAAGAGGATGGACAGGTAATGCAGGTTATCGAATTCCAGCACGTAAAACCTGGTAAGGGTGCCGCTTTCGTAAGAACCAAGACAAGAAACGTATTAACAGGCGCAGTTGTAGAAAAGTCCTACAACCCGACAGCTAAGTTCCCAACAGCTTTCGTTGAAAGAAAGGATATGGAATACAGCTACGAGGACGGCGACCTCTACTACTTCATGGACAGCGAAACATACGAGCAGGTTCCGATCAACAAGCACGAAGTAGGCGATAACTTCAAGTTCGTTAAGGAAAACATGGTTTGTAAGGTACTTTCCTACAAGGGCAAGGTATTCGGCGTTGAACCTCCGAACTTCGTTGAGCTTGAAGTAACAGAAACAGATCCGGGCTTCAAGGGCGATACAGCTACAAACGCTACAAAGCCTGCTACTCTCGAAACAGGCGCAGAGATCAGAGTTCCTCTGTTCATCGACATCGGCGATGTTATCCGTATCGATACAAGAACAGGCGAGTACATGGAACGTGCAAACAAGTAATTGAACTTTTTCGGCTGATCGGGTTTCTGTTCAGCCGAATTTTGTACAGAAAGGAAGTATTATTATGGCTATGACAATTCCTGAAAAGGTATCCTACATCAAGGGTCTTGCTGAAGGCCTTAACCTTGACGACAGCACAAAGGAAGGCAAGGTTCTCCTTGCAATGCTGGACGTTCTGAACGACATTGCTCTCGACCTTGAAGAGGTTGACGAGGATCTTGACGAAATGGCAGAGGTTCTGTCCGACGTTGAAGAGAGCGTTTACGACCTTGAGGACGAGGTTTACGGCGACGATGACTGCGATGACGAGGATGAAGAATTAGACGACGATATGTACGAGGTTACCTGCCCTAACTGCGGCAACTCCGTTGTTGTTGACTATGACATCTTAAGTGACGGCGAAATCGACTGCCCTAACTGCGGCGAAAAGCTTGAATTTGTTTTCGACGAGGACGACAGCGACATCGACGAATAACCTATTGACAAAAAGCATAAACAGTAATATAATACAAGTGTAATCTGTTTCAGGGCGGAGTGCAATTCTCCACTGGCGGTAAAGTCCGCGAGCCTTTCGGCTGATTCGGTGCGATTCCGAAACCAACGGTATAGTCCGGATGAAAGAATCAGATGCCGAGAATATCTGCATTTGTACGCCCTTGTTTTATTGTATCACAGATACGATAGCAAGGGCTTTTTCATTTCCTCGCCCAAAGCACTTACAATATTTTTCATTGAGGAAGGAAAAACACATGGTTACAGCAACAAAAAAATTCAGCGCAAAAAACATCACAGTCACAGCAATTATGGCGGCTCTCTCGTCGGTGCTTATGTTCATAAGCTTCCCGCTGCCCGCGATTATCCCTGAGTTCATCAAAATGGACTTCTCAGAGCTGCCCGCACTTATCACCTCGTTCGTCATTTCCCCCGTGGCAGGCGTGGTCGTATGCCTTGTAAAAAATCTGATAAACGTAATGTTTACCACAACAGGCGGCGTGGGAGAGCTTGCAAACTTTATTTTAGGCGCAATAATGGTATTCCCGGCAGGCATGATCTACAAATACCGCAAAACCCGCGTTACAGCAATTATCGGCTGCGTTACAGGCTCCCTTTGCATGGCGGTTCTCAGCATATTTGTGAACTACTTTATTACATACCCATTCTATACCGCATTCATGCCGATGGAGGCTATACTCGGTATGTATCGGGCAATCAACCCCAACGTGCAGAACCTCTGGGACGCGCTTATCTGGTTTAATATGCCGTTCACCTTCTGCAAGGGCATTGCAGTTTCAATAATAACGTTTCTTGTGTATAAGCCGCTTTCCAAGGCGCTTAAAACAATGTAAGCAAAAAACTGTCCGAAAAATCGGGCAGTTTTTTTAAAAAAAACTAAAGTTGGAATTATTTACGCCGATATAATATATAAGAATACCTATAAACCCGTGGGAGGAGTGTATAATTATGTATGGCGTAACCAACAAACCGAATAATTATTTCAGTGATTATAACGCTGCTAAAACAACCAAATTTGCGGGTTCAAAAACGGCTGATGACAAATCAACAAAGAAAGCTGACACTTTTGAATCATCTGTAAAGAACTATACGGAAATTGATGAATCAATAAAAATCCAGCCTGCCGAAAAGGCAAATCAGCCTGAAAAAGTTGAACTCAGCACAAATGCACAGAATTACCTTGACTCATTAAAGGAAAAATACGGCAACATGGACTTCATCATTGCCGACTTCAAAACAGACGAAGAAGCTCAGGCGCTTATGGAAAACGGCACCGGCTCCGAGTACAATGTTGTAATTACACCTGATTTGCTTGAAAAAATGACAAGCGACGAAAGCGTTGCGGCTCAGTACGAAAGCGTGCTCGACAATGCGGCAGAGCAGTTCGGCGATATGAAGGATACTCTTGCAGATCACGCTGACGCCATAAAATCTTACGGAATTTCGATCGACAGCAACGGAAAAGTAAGCTACTATGCTTTGCTTAAGAACGGTCTTGAAAAGCTGAACGGCGAAAGCGGCGACAAGAACGACAGCGCTGAAACTGAAGAGCAGATCAAGGATAAAAGCTATCAGGCTCGTAAAACGCAGATAATCAAGGCTGAAACTCTTTCAGAGCTGCTTGAAAAGCTTGACGAGCTGAAAACTGAAGCTGACAAAAAGGCTGAACAGCAGGAAAAAATCAACAATGCCGATAACATTCCGCCCAAAAGCTTTGAAAAATATCAGAAAGAGCCGGATCCAAATGTAAAGGGCAGCGAATACGGTGAGCTTCCGCCTGAAAGCTTCAAGAAATATCAGGAAGAGGTTGAATGGCCTGACGTTAAGGAAGCTACGCTTCCTCCTAAGAGCTTTGAACGTTACACAAAGGCTGCCGAATCTGCAAAAGAGGCAGAGGAAGAAAAGCCTACGCTCAACATCGAGGCATAATAATAAAATCCTATCGTTTTCGATGGGATTTTCAGACTGTCGAAAAAGTCAAATTTAAAGTTTAGGTCAAGCCTTTTCAAAGGCTTGCAGATTCCAAAGGCAGAGCCT
>CAKSIR010000014.1 GCA_934462775.1 uncultured Ruminiclostridium sp. | reverse complement strand
GTACCCACCACCTTTTGAAAAAGGTGGACGAAAACTTTAAATTTGGTTTTTCGACACGCTGATCCGGCTTTCATACTGCAAAACAAAACCTCCTATGGAAAATCCATAGGAGGTAATTTTGCTTAATTCAGCGAGATTGCTTAAGCAACTGATGCGTTAAGCTCTTCAACACGCTGATTGATCTGACCTTCGTTTTCGGAACGACGCTGTGTATAAGAAGCTTCGCCTGCTACATAAGGATCCTTTGTAAGCATTTCAATGCAGTTATCAGAAGATGTTGTAGAAGCAATATCCTGACCGATACCGTTCTTGAAGTCGAATACAGGCACCACTGCACCGTGAGTTAATTCATAGAGGAAGTCGAGCTGTTCGTCTGTCCAGCCGAAGTCGTTCTTGCTCTTTTCACGCTGAGCTGCAACTACGTTTTCGTCCTTTGAAGCTGCAAGTACGCACTTTGTCCAAGCCTTCCAGCCGTCTACGTTGTCAGAACCGCCGCAGAGCATATAAGCGTCCTGCTTCATTTCTGCGTAGTATGTATCAGAGTTAGGATCGCGTGGGAAAGGAACGAAGAAGATGTCGTCGCTGTCCCAGCCATATCTATCTCTGTACTTGCACCAGTGTTCTTCAAATCTCCATGTACCGTCAGCGAAGAACAGTGTGTCGCCGTTTACCCATGCAGGGTAGCTTGTCGACCAGTTGTTCAGCTCGTGACGCGGATATCTGTAGTTTTCTGTGCAGAGCTTGGAAACAACTTCCATTGCTCTTTCAACGTTTGCGTCGTAAAGGTTGCTCTGGAGCTTGCCGTCAACAAGTCCGATAAGCGGTGTGCCTGTTGAGCAAACGATTCTGTTTTCAGGGTTGTAACCATCGATAAGGAACTTGCCTTCGCCGCTGTCCTGGAAGCCTGCGCCCATCTGGAGGAATGTATCCCATGTCCAGTTGCCTGCCTTGTAAAGCTCGTAAGGATCGTCAAGACCTGCTTCTTCAACTACACTTCTTCTGTACCAGAGAAGGTCGTTTGTAGAAATAGCCGTGATAGCGCAGTAGTTCTTGCCGCCCCACATGAATTTATCCATTATATCTCTGTAATCAGACCATTCCTCTGTGCTTGTATCGAGGTATTCGTCAATTGGCTGGAACATTCCCTTGTAAACTGAGAACGGGAAGTTGATGATCTCGAATGGAAAGATGTCAGGTGAATCGCCGCCGGAAATCATTGTAGCCAGTTTATCGTAACGGGCGCCGTAAGCAACGAGTACGTTCTCAAAAATGTTGTCTGCGTCTTCGCCGTAGGAAGCGTCGCCTTCCTCAGGCACGCCGTAAAGCGTCTTGAATAATTCTGCCGCTGCCTGTGTTTCGTCCATTGTCCACCAAGCGAGCCATGTGATCTTCTTGGTAACTTCCAGATCGTCGTCGCCTGCTGTTTCTGCAAGGTTTCCTACCTGTTCCTGAAGGTTAGCGTCAGTTGCAAGCGTTGTGCGGGCAGTTGTGGTAGTTGTGGTAGCGTCTGCTGCGTTGCTGCCGCCGTCATTGCTGCCGCCGCAAGCTGTCATTGAAAGTATTGCTGCAACGGACAGAACACCTGCAATGATTGACTTGAAATTCTTTTTCATTCTTTTCCTCCTAAAAAATTCTTTACTTAATGTAAAGTTATGCATAATCATTTCGTACAAGTTATGCTTTTACCCTTATATATTATCATTTTTCACTTTTTATGTCAATCAACATTGTGAAGAAAATTATAGTAAGTTTTTGTTTAGATTTAACAAAATAAACTGAAAATAACTTAACAACCGCCCCTGTTTTAGCTTAACGCTGCTGTCATATACACACATATATAAAAAGCCTGCAAATAAAGAATGAGCAGACTGAAATTTTCCAAATTTAAAATATTGCATTTCGTGACAAATAATGCTATACTATTTAAGTAATTTTTTATCAATAATTCTGCAAAGGAGTACAAGGCAATGTATAAAATCTTAAAAAAACGTCAGCTCAACGAAAATGTTACGCTGATGGTAATTGACGCGCCTTTCGTTGCCAAGAAGGCAAAGGCCGGTCAGTTCATTATCCTCCGTGTTGACGAATACGGCGAGAGAATCCCGCTTACAATCGCTGACTATGACCGCGAAGCAGGCACTGTTACAATCATTTTCCAGATTGTCGGCGCTACGACAATGCTTCTTTCAAAGCTTAACAAGGGCGACGCGCTTCAGGACTTCGCAGGTCCTCTCGGCGTTGCAACGCACTTTGATGGCGTTAAGAAGGCTTGCGTAATAGGCGGCGGCGTTGGCTGCGCAATTGCTTATCCATCTGCAAAGGCGCTTCACGAAATGGGCGCTGAGGTTGACGTAATCGCCGGCTTCAGAAACAAGGACATCGTTATCCTTGAGGACGAATTCAAGGCGGTAAGCGACCACCTTTACGTTACAACAGACGACGGCAGCTACGGCGAAAAGGGCTTTGTAACAGACAAGCTCAAGAGCCTTATCGAAGCCGGCGGCAACTATGACATGGTTATGGCAATCGGTCCTGTTCCGATGATGAAGTTCGTTTGTAAGACAACCGAGCCTTACGGAATTAAGACGCTGGTTTCTCTGAACCCTATCATGATTGACGGCACAGGTATGTGCGGCGGATGCCGTGTAACGGTTGACGGCAAGATTAAGTTTGCCTGTGTTGACGGTCCTGACTTCGACGGTCACAAGGTTGACTTTGACGAGCTTATGAAGCGTAACGGCACTTACGCTGACAAGGAAAAGCACAGCAGAGAAAACTGCCGCTTAATGAAGATGGAGGTTAAGTAATTATGCCAAACATGAGCCTTGAAAAAGTTAAGATGCCCGAACAGGCACCTGACGTTAGAAATAAGAACTTCCTTGAAGTTTCAACAGGTTATACAGAAGAAATGGCTGTCGAGGAGGCAACGCGCTGCCTTAACTGCAAGAACAAGCCATGCGTGAGCGGATGTCCCGTAAACGTCAGAATCCCTGAGTTTATCGCAAAGGTTGCAGCTAAGGATTTTGACGGCGCTTATGGGGTTATCACAAGCACAAACGGACTTCCTGCCGTATGCGGCCGCGTATGTCCGCAGGAAAACCAGTGCGAGGGAAAGTGCG
Source organism: uncultured Ruminiclostridium sp. (assembly GCA_934462775.1). GTDB lineage: Bacteria > Bacillota > Clostridia > Oscillospirales > Ruminococcaceae > Ruminiclostridium_E. The sequence goes on along the minus strand of CAKSIR010000014.1, from coordinate 22,575 downwards.
TTCGCGGCATAAAGGGCGAGCCTGTCGGCATTGGCCGTCTTGAGCGTTTCTGCGCCGACTACCACAACGCAAACAGCACTAAGAAGGCTGAAAAGGTTCCGTCAAACGGCAAGAAGGTTGCAGTTATCGGTGCGGGTCCGTCAGGTCTTACCTGCGCAGGCGACCTTGCAAAGAAGGGCTACGAGGTAACGATTTTTGAAGCGTTCCATACGGCAGGCGGCGTTCTGGTTTACGGTATTCCTGAATTCAGACTTCCTAAGGCAATCGTTAAGAAGGAAATCGACAACCTTAAGGACATGGGCGTTGACATTGAAACAAACATGGTTATCGGTAAGGTTTTATCAATAGACGAGCTTTTCGACATGGGCTATCAGGCTTGCTTTGTAGGCTCGGGCGCAGGTCTGCCGTCGTTCATGGGTATTGAGGGCGAGGCTCACGTCGGCGTTTACTCCGCTAACGAATACCTTACAAGAACAAACCTTATGAAGGCTTATCTTGACGAATACGATACACCTATTATAAAGAGCAAGTCCGTTGCCGTTGTAGGCGGCGGTAACGTTGCAATGGACGCAGCGCGCTGCGCAAAGCGTCTTGGCGCCGAGAATGTTTACATAGTTTACAGACGCGGTCTTGAGGAAATGCCTGCCCGTAAGGAAGAAATCCATCACGCAATGGAAGAGGGAATTATCTTCAAGAACCTTACAAACCCTGTAAAGATTTTAGGCGACGACAAGGGCAGAGTAAGCTCAATGGAATGCGTTGAAATGGAGCTTGGCGAGCCTGACGCAAGCGGACGCCGCAGACCGATCGAAAAAGTCGGCAGCAACTTCCAGCTTGAGGTTGATACAGTTATCATGGCAATCGGTACTTCTCCTAACCCGCTTATCAGAACAACGACAGAGGGTCTGGAAGCAAACAAGAGAGGCTGCCTGATTGTAAACGAAGATACAATGCAGACAACCCGCGAGGGCGTTTATGCAGGCGGCGACGCCGTAACAGGCGCTGCAACCGTAATTCTTGCAATGGGTGCAGGCAAGCACGCTGCAAAGAGCATTGACGAATACCTCTCCAACAAGTAATCGCCGCATAACCGAATATCAAACCGCTTCTGATTTGATCAGGGGCGGTTTTTCATTGACTTGAAGCGGCTGTAATGCTATAATTGATGTGCTGAGGAATGTAATTTATTGTATAAGGTCTTTCTTTTTGCCGTAGAATATGTTATACTATTATAAATACGGAGGTCTTATGGAAATATTTTCAGGTACTTATAAAAGCTCTGACACAAAAAGCAACATTGTTTATTACGAGTTCGTTCCTAAGGGAATGCCGAAAGCCATTGTTCAGATAAGTCATGGAATGTGCGAACACATGGGCAGATACAGACGCTTTGCGGAGTATCTTACAAGGCATGGCTATCTCGTCTGCGGCAACGACCACTTGGGTCACGGAAAAACTGCGAAATCTCCTGCGGACCTGGGTTTTTTCGGCGAGAAAAACGGCTGGCGCTATCTCATACGGGACGTAAAGCAGCTTACAGAGATAATGAAGTCGAAGTACAAGAACATACCTGTTTTTCTGCTTGGACACAGCATGGGCAGTTTTATCGGCAGAGCCTATCTCAGCTGGTACAGCGACCTGATTAACGGAGCAATTTTCCTTGGAACAAGCGGAGGAGTTGCGGCGGGCAATACCGCTGTTGCGGTAACAAATCTAATGGCTGCAATGCACGGCATACATTTTCGCAGCGGCACTGTTACTAAGCTTGCAACCGAAACCTTCACCATGAAAATAGGCGGCAAAAAGTCCGATATGGACTGGCTGACCCGCGACCGCAAGGTGATTGAGGGCTATCAGAACGATAAGACCGCGAACTTTATTTTTACCGCAAAGGCATATAACGACATGATTACTCTGCTTAATACCGTTTCGGCGAAGGATTGGGCGGAAAGCGTTCCTGAGGCGATGCCGGTGCTGATAATGAGCGGCGATATGGACCCTGTGGGCGAATACGGCAGGGGAGTTTATAAAGTTTATAAGCGCCTTAAAAAAGCGGGCGTCGGCGATGTAAAGCTCAGGCTTTACAAGGGCGCAAGGCATGAGCTGCTTCATGAGCTGAATTACGGCGAGGTTTTTGCCGACATTTTAGATTGGCTAGAGGCGCGCGTATAATTCCGAAAGGGCATAAGAATGAGAAAAAGATTTCTTGAAATTGGAAAAATAACAAAAACCCAGGGCTTAAAGGGAGAAGTCAGAGTGCAGTTTTTCTGTGACGACGCTGATGTTATCGGCGAGTTTGAAACGCTGTATCTGAATAAGGGCGAGAAGCCTATTTACGTTGAATATTGCAGGCCGCTGAAAAATGACGTTGTGGTTATGAAATTTGAGGGCGTTGACGTTGTTGAGGAGGCGCAGAAATATATCGGCAAAATGCTGTACATGGACAGAGAGGAAGTTGAGCTGCCCGAAGATACATGGTTTATTCAGGACCTTATCGGGCTGGATGTAATCGACGCAGACAACGGCAGAGTTTACGGCAAGGTTGACGATGTTCTCCAGAACGGGCCTACCGACGTTTATTCAATCAGGACTCCCGAGGGAAAGCAGCTTATGTTCCCGTCAATTCCCGAAATTCTGCTTGAAACTGATATTGACGGCGGCAAAATGATAATCAGACCGCTGCCCAATCTTTTCGAGCTTGACGGAGAAAAAGATGAGGATTGATATTGCAACGCTTTTTCCCGATATGTGCGAGGCGGTGCTTGGCGAAAGCATTATCGGCAGAGCGCGGAAAGCGGGATACATCGAGATACATTGCCATAACATAAGGGATTACACCCTTGACAAGCACAAGCGCGTTGACGACAAGGCATACGGCGGCGGTACGGGAATGGTAATGCAGCCTCAGCCGATACATTCGTGCATTATGCACATAAAAGAGGAGCTTGGCGAAACGGAAAAGCCGCCGCGGCTGATTTTCATGTCGCCCCAGGGACGGGTGCTTACGCAGGAGGTTGTAAAGGAGCTTGCCGAGGAAAGCAATCTTGTACTGCTCTGCGGACACTATGAGGGCGTTGACCAGCGCGTTCTTGACGAACTGGAGTTTGAGGAAATCTCGGTGGGTGATTTCGTGGTAACAGGCGGAGAGCTGCCTGCGCTTATGCTTGCTGACGCAGTGTCAAGAATGCAGAAGGGCGTGCTTCCCAATGAGGACGCCTATTCCATAGAAAGCCACTACAACGGACTTCTTGAGCATCCTCAGTATTCACGCCCTGAGGAGTGGATGGGCAGGAGAGTGCCTGAGGTGCTTTTATCCGGTCATCATGCCAATATAAAGAAATGGCAGGAGGAAAAGGCGCTGGAAATCACAAAATTAAAACGTCCCGACCTGCTTGAAAAGAAGCAGGACTGATATAAAAGTGCGCTTTAGCCGGCTGATTTCGCATAGCTCACGAAACAATGTTGAAAACTTATGTTTAATGTGAATATCTTGTTGAAAACATTTTGTCTATTTTCGCCAAACAAATACAAAAAATGTGTATTGCTATGAACGTAATTTGAAAAATATGCGAATTATGAGCAAAAATAAAAAAAAGTCGGTTGACTAAAAGGAAGATAACGGATATACTATAAGTAGCGTAAATAAAAAGCAGATACTAAAATTCGTAAGAATATTTTAATGGAGGAATGAGTTCATGTTTGTTAAAGAAGTAGAAGTAAAGAACCAGGTTGGCTTACACGCAAGACCTGCAACATTCTTTATCCAGAAGGCAAATGAATACAAGTCTTCAATCTGGGTAGAAAAGGAAGAACGCAGAGTAAATGCAAAGAGCCTTTTAGGTATTCTTTCACTGGGTATCGTAGGCGGTACAACAATCCGTATCATTGCTGACGGTACAGACGAGCAGCTTGCTGTTGACGGCTTAGTAAAGCTTGTTGAGAGCGGATTTGCTGAATAATTTTCACGGTTAAAGAAGGACCGCTTGCATAATGTGAGCGGTCTGTTTTTTTGAAATGAAGCGGGAGATAATAAGGAGAATAAAATGAAAGTTTCAAAAAAGATTATAGCAACGGGCGCCGCGCTCCTGATGTCTGCCGCATTGTTCACGGGGTGTGCGGGCGGATCCAAATTTGACGGCTGTGATGAAATAAATGCGGCGAAAAAGCTGTACGAGAATGCCGACAGCGGTCATGTTACGGTGGTTGACAATATTACAGGGCTAATTACACAGGATTTTACGTTCATGTATGACGATTCCGATGTGCTGAACTACTCATACCGCGGAACGGACGGGGACGTGATTTTTTACGAGTACAGCAACGGCTCGGAAATCAATTACTGCTACGCAGCCGACAGTCAATGGAGCGTCATTACCCAAGGCTCGGACGAATTTTACAACTACACCAGAACCAACAGGCACGCCTTTACATCGCAGTCGGTAATTTCCCTCAACGAAAGCAGCATTACCGGCACAACTGTTAAAAATAACTCCGACGGCGGAAAGACGGTTACCGTTCGGTACGATGTTGCAAAGCTGAACACAAACGCAGGCAGTCAGATGGACGCTATCGGCAACTTTGCGGATTTTAACGCAGAAATAACGCTGAACGGCGAGGGATACGTTGTTGAGCTTCATCAGTGGGGCGAGGTAGTAGGCGACGGCGCAAATACCGACCTTGATTATACGACTTCGTTTACTGAACTCAATCAGGTGATGGAAGTATCAAGACCCACAGCCGAATGGGAAAAATAAACGCTATATTATAATAGTATAGGCTGCTTCCGACAATTCGCGTTGTGTTGTGAAAATTAACAAAAAAATATTAAAAAAACCGCAATTATTCTACACAAAGTTTTTGCAGATTCATGCAAAAAAGTATTGTAATTGCGGTAAACTTATAGTATAATAAATAAGCACGCTGCAAAGATATGCGTTGAAGCTGAAGGTTGCAAGCATTTTGCTTGGTAATTTCAGCCGAGTATGTCCGGTTTGAAATCGGGCGAGAGGTAATTTACAACTCCGTTTGCGCTGTACTGTTCCATAAAGCAGTCCTGTTAAACACGGGAAGGACTTGCTTGTAGTGAATACCCCCATGTATGTTTATGTGGGACAGGCTGATATGGCATATTACGGAACACACGGCATAGTGTATTTTACTATCACTGATAATCATGCGGTTGTCAGTGCTTTCCGAAAGCCCGCACACCAATAAGTGATGTGCAAATCTTACGAAAGGGGTAAAACGAAAGTGGCAGTTAAGGAAAAGATCAGAGTTAAGGTTAAGGGTTACGAGCACAGCATTGTTGACGCTGCTGCAGCAAAGATTGTTGCTGAAGTAAAGCGCACAGGTTCCAAGGTTGCAGGTCCTATTCCGCTTCCGACAGACAAGGAAGTTGTTACAATCCTTCGCGCAGTTCACAAGTACAAGGACAGCCGTGAACAGTTTGAGCTCAGAACTCACAAGCGCTTAATCGATGTAATCCATCCTACAAACAAGACTGTTGAAGCTTTACAGAGCTTAGAGCTTCCGGCAGGCGTAGAAATTTCAATGGAATTCTAATTCCCCACCGAGCTGTTAATCAGCCAAAGAGAAGTTTCGAGTTATGTTGTGCGCAACGCGCATAACCACTAACCAAGGCAGACACGCTGCACTTGGTCATGTTGAGGAAACTCAACCAATAACCAATAGGAGGAAAACCATGAAAAAAGGTTTAATCGGCAAGAAAATCGGCATGACACAGATTTTCGACGAAGCCGGAAACGTTGTTCCGGTAACAGTAATTGAAGCTGGTCCATGCGTTGTTGTTCAGAAGAAGACAGCTGAAAACGACGGTTATGAAGCAGTTCAGTTAGGTTTCGGTGATAAGTCACCAAAGAACGTAAACAAGCCAATGCAGGGTCATTTCAAGAAGAATGACGTTCCTTTCAAGAGAACTTTAAAGGAATTCAGACTTGACGACATCAGCGCAGTTAATGTCGGCGATGTATTAAAGGCTGACGTGTTCGCAGCAGGCGATGTAATCGACGTAAGCGGCACAAGCAAAGGTAAGGGATTCCAGGGCGCAATCAAGCGTCACAACCAGCACAGACTTAAGGAAACTCACGGTACAGGTCCTGTTGTAAGACAGGCAGGTTCAATGGGTGCTTGCTCATCTCCTTCAAGAATCTTCAAGGGTAAGGGCATGGCAGGTCACATGGGTGATGAATCCGTTACAGTTCAGAACTTAGTAGTTGTCAAAGTTGACACAGAAAACAATCTTATCGCAATCAAGGGTGCTGTTCCAGGTCCAAAGGGCGGAGTAGTTTGCATTACTGATGCGGTTAAAGCTTAAGGAGGAGGAATTACAATGGCAAACGTAAAAGTTTATGATATGTCCGGTAATGCTGTTTCCGACCTCACTCTTAATGACGCCGTATTCGGTATCGAACCAAATACAGTAGTTATGCACGCAGCAGTTGTTAACTATCTTGCAAATCAGCGTCAGGGCACACAGTCCACACTGACAAGAACAGAAGTTAGCGGCGGCGGCAAGAAGCCTTGGAGACAGAAGGGCACAGGTCACGCAAGACAGGGTTCAACAAGAGCTCCTCAGTGGACACACGGTGGTATTGCACTCGGACCGAAGCCAAGAAGCTACAGCTACTCATTAAATAAAAAGGTTAAGAGACTGGCTCTCCTCTCTGCTTTATCTTCAAAGGTAGCAGCTGACGAGATGGTTGTAGTTGACACAATCACAACAGACTCTTTCAAGACAAAGACAATCGTTAATATGCTCAAGGCATTAAACGTAGAAGGCAAGGCGCTTATCGTTCTCGATACAGTTGACGCTAAGGTAATCAAGAGTGCAGCTAACATCCCCGGTGTTAAGACAACTCAGTACAACACACTTAACGTTTACGACATCCTGAACTACAACAAGTTCATCGTTGTTAAGGACGCTGTTGCTAAGATTGAGGAGGTATATGCATAATGGAAAAGATTGCTCAGAACATTATCATCCGCCCAATTATTACAGAAAATTCAATGGAAGCGCTTGCTGACCGCAAGTACACTTTCGAAGTTGCTAAATCCGCTAACAAAATTGAAGTTAAAAAGGCAATTGAAGCTCTGTTCGCAGGCGTTAAGGTTGCTAAGGTTAACACAATGAACGTTAGAGGCAAGAAAAAGAGAATGGGTCGCAGCGAAGGTTACACATCTGCTTGGAAGAAAGCAATCGTAACTCTCGAAAAGGATTCTAAGACAATTGAATTCTTTGACGGCATGATTTAAGTAAGGAGTGAAGATAAATGGCTATTAAGACATATAAACCGGTCACCCCTGGTCGCAGAGGCATGACTGTTGTTGATTACAGCGGCTTATCTAAGGTAGCTCCTGAAAGAAGCCTGCTCGAATCTTTAAAGAAGCATTCCGGCCGTAACAGCTACGGTAGAATCACTGTAAGACACAAGGGCGGAGCTCAGAGAAGAAAGTACAGAGTTATCGACTTCAAGAGAAACAAGCTTGGCATGAACGCTGAAGTTATGACTCTCGAATACGATCCAAACAGAACAGCTTTCATCGCGCTCGTTAAGTACGAAGACGGCGAAAAGAGATACATCCTTGCTCCTGAGGGACTTAAGGTTGGCGATATTGTAAGATCAGGCGACGCTGACATCAAGCCCGGCAACGCACTTGCTCTTAAGGACATTCCTGTTGGTACAGTTATCCACAACGTAGAGCTTTACCCGGGTAAGGGCGCTCAGCTCGTTCGTTCCGCAGGCAACATGGCTCAGCTGATGGCTAAGGAAAACGGAATGGCTCTTGTCAGACTCCCAAGCGGCGAGTTAAGAAACGTTTCTGAAAAGTGCATGGCATCTATCGGTACAGTTTCTAACGGCGACCACCTTAACGTAAACCTCGGTAAGGCCGGCAGAGTTAGACACATGGGCGTTAGACCAACAGTTCGCGGTTCTGTAATGAACCCTAACGATCACCCGCACGGTGGTGGTGAAGGTAAGTCACCGGTCGGCAGACCAGGCCCTGTTACTCCTTGGGGTAAACCGGCTCTTGGTTACAAGACTCGTAAGACAAACAACAGAACAGACAAGTTCATCGTAAAGAGAAGAAACTCTAAGTAATCACAAGTTGTTGTTAATAAGAATTCCGTTCCGTAAGGGTAATGCGAAATTCATTAACTTGCAGCGTAACTTGAAAGGATATTTTATAATATGAGCAGAAGTATTAAGAAGGGACCTTATGTGCAGGAAGTTCTCCTTAAGAGAGTTAAGGCAATGAACGAAGCCGGCGAAAAGAAAGTTCTCAAGACATGGAGCCGCTCAAGCACAATTTTCCCTGATTTCGTTGGACACACATTCGCAGTTCACGATGGCAGAAAGCACGTTCCGGTTTATGTAACAGAAGATATGGTTGGTCATAAGCTGGGTGAATTTGCTCCGACAAGAACCTTCAAGGGTCATATCGGAAGCAAGACTACTAAGAAGTAAGGAGGAGCAGCACATGGAGGCAAGAGCAGAACTCAGACAGGTTCGCATTTCACCTCGCAAGGTTGGAATCGTACTTGATCTTATCAGAAACAAGCCGTGCGACATTGCAATGGCAACTCTTAAAATGACACCAAAGGCTGCAAGCGAGCCGCTTATGAAGCTCCTCAAGTCAGCAATGGCAAACGCTGAAAACAATCACAATATGGATTTATCCACTTGCTACGTTTCAGAGTGCCATGTTGGTGCAGGCGTTACTTTAAAGAGAATCAGACCTGCTGCAAAGGGCAGCGCTCACAGAATCTTAAAGAGAACTTCCAATATCGTTTTGGTTGTTAAAGAAGCAGAATAAGGGAGGATAACAATGGGACAAAAGGTTAATCCACACGGTCTTAGAGTGGGTGTTATCAAGGATTGGGATTCTCGCTGGTTCGCGAGCAAGGCAACCTTTGGCGATACACTTGTTGAAGACTACAAAATCCGTGAATTTTTAAAGAAAAAGCTCTACAAGGCTGGCGTTCCGACAATCGAAATCGAACGTGACGCTAAGAGAGTTAAGATTAACATCTCCTGCGCTAAGCCCGGTATCGTAATCGGTCAGAAGGGCGCAGAAATCGAAAAGCTCAGAGCTGAACTCGAAAAGATGATTGCAGGCGACAAGACAGTAAACATCAACATTGTTGAAGTTAAGAACGTTGACTTAAACGCTCAGCTTGTTGCTGAAAACATTGCATCACAGCTTGAAGCTCGTGTATCATTCAGACGTGCAATGAAGTCCTGCATCGGCAGAACAATGAAGGCCGGCGCTAAGGGTATCAAGACACAGGTTAGCGGTCGTTTAGGCGGCGCTGAAATCGCTCGTTCCGAAAGCTACCATGAAGGTACTATTCCGCTTCAGACACTCCGTGCAGACATCGACTACGGTGTAGCAAGAGCAAATACAACTTACGGCGTTATCGGCGTTAAGGTTTGGCTGTACAAGGGCGAAGTTCTCAAGGGTGAAATCCGCGAAAACAAGCCTGAAAGACCGGCAAGAAAAAGACGCGACGATAACGGCAGCAGAAAGAATTTTAAGCCAAGAGCAGAGAAAAAAGAAGGGGGTAACGAATAATGCTACTTCCAAAGAGAGTTAAGTACAGAAGACAGCAGAGAGGTCGTATGACAGGTAAGGCTACACGTGGTAACGTGGTAAGCAACGGCGAGTACGGTTTACAGGCTTTAGAGCCGGCTTGGATCACTTCTAACCAGATTGAAGCAGCTCGTATCGCTATGACACGTTACATCAAGCGTGGCGGTCAGGTTTGGATCAAGATTTTCCCGGACAAGCCGGTAACAGAGAAGCCGGCTGAAACTCGAATGGGTTCAGGTAAGGGCTCACCGGAATACTGGGTAGCTGTTGTTAAGCCGGGCAGAGTTATGTTTGAGATTTCAGGCGTTTCTGAAGAAATTGCACGCGAAGCTATGCGTCTTGCTATGCACAAGCTTCCGATCAAGTGCAAGTTTGTAGCAAAGGAACAGGGAGGTGAGCAGTAATGAAGGTTAAGGAAATCAGAGAACTCTCAGAAGTTGAGTTAGAAAAGAAGATTGCCGAGTTAAGACAGGAAATGTTCAACCTCCGTTTTCAGCTCGCCGTTAATCAGCTTGACAATCCAATGAGAATCAAGGCTGTTAAGAAGGAAATCGCAATCATCAAGACAGTTCAGCGTGAGCGTGAGCTCGCTGCTACTAAGTGAAGGGAGGAAGAACCTTGAACGAGAGAAATTTACGTAAGACAAGAGTAGGCAAGGTTGTCAGCAACAAGATGGACAAGACAATCGTTGTAGCTATCGCAGATAATGTTCGCCACCCTTTATATAAAAAGATCATCAAGAATACAGTTAAGTTAAAGGCTCATGATGAGGAAAACACCTGCAATATCGGTGATACAGTTGAGATTATGGAAACAAGACCACTCTCCAAGGATAAGAGATGGCGCTTAATCAACGTAATCGAAAGAGCTAAGTAATAACGGAAGGAGATAATATCCATGATACAGATGCAGACACGCATGAAGGTAGCTGATAACACAGGCGCTAAAGAGCTTATGTGCATCAGAGTACTGGGCGGTACACGCAGAAAATATGCTAACATCGGTGACGTGGTTGTAGCTTCCGTTAAGAAAGCAACACCAGGCGGCACAGTTAAGAAGGGCGATGTTGTTAAGTGCGTAATCGTACGTTCAACAACAGGCGTTAGACGCGATGACGGAACATATATCCGCTTCGACGAAAACGCAGCCGTTATTATTAAGGAAGATAAGAATCCGAGAGGAACTCGTATCTTTGGACCAGTAGCAAGAGAGCTTCGTGATAAGGACTATATGAAGATTCTTTCACTTGCTCCTGAAGTTCTGTAAGGAGGAAGCTTGAGATGAATAACTTACACGTTAAAAAGGGCGATAACGTAATGATTATCTCCGGTAAGGACAAGGGCAAGACCGGTAAGGTTCTTGAAGTTTCTCCTTCCGAAGGCAAGGTTATCGTTGAAGGCCGCAACATCGTTACAAAGCACGTTAAGCCAAAAGGACAGGGTCAGCTCGGCGGTATCGTTAAGGCTGAAGGCGCTCTTTACGCATGCAAGGTTATGCCTGTATGCCCTAAGTGCGGTAAGGCAACAAGAGTTGGCAGCGAAGTTAAGGACGACAAGAAGGTAAGAGTTTGCAAGCACTGCGGTGCCGAACTCTAATTGACTAGACAGTGGGTCGGATAAAGTAACTTCCGGCTGCTGCCAGTAAGGAGTATTTTATAATGGCAAGAATGAAAACTTATTATAAGGAAACTGTTGCTCCTGCACTTATGAAGAAGTTCGGTTACAAGAGCGTAATGCAGATTCCAAAGCTCGATAAGATTGTTGTCAACGTTGGTTGCGGCGAAGCTAAGGACGACCAGAAGAAGATTGACGCAATCATGAGCGATTTAAGCCAGATTACAGGCCAGAAGCCGGTAGTTTGCAAGGCTAAGAAGGCTATCGCAAACTTCAAGCTTCGTGAAGGCAACATCATCGGCGTTAAGGTTACACTGAGAGATCAGAAGATGTACGAATTCCTCGACAGATTCTTCAACATCGCTCTCCCACGTGTACGCGACTTCAGAGGTATCAATCCTAACTCATTTGACGGACGCGGAAATTACAGCGTTGGTCTTAAGGAACAGTTAATCTTCCCTGAAATCGAATATGAGAAGATTGACGCAATCCGCGGTATGGACATCAACTTTGTAACAACCGCTAAGACAGACGAAGAAGCAAGAGAGCTGCTCGCACTTATGGGCGCTCCGTTCGCTAAATAAGAAAGGTAAAGGAAATAAATATGGCAAAAAAATCAATGATTGCAAAGCAGCAGCGTCCTGCAAAGTTTTCCACCCGTTCTTACAACAGATGCAAAATATGCGGCAGACCTCACGCTTACCTGCGTAAGTTTGGTATTTGCAGAATTTGCTTTAGAGAGCTTGCTTACAAGGGTCAGATCCCGGGCGTTAAGAAGGCAAGCTGGTAATAACTTAATTTTTTTGAAAAATTGCTAAAGGAGGAAGCAAATAATGCAGATTACTGATACTATCGCAGATATGCTTACAAGAATTCGTAATGCAAACACAGCGAAGCACCCATCTGTTGACATTCCTTGCTCAAACATGAAGAAGCAGATCGCTCAGATCTTAGTTGACGAGGGATATATCAAGAACTTCAGAGTTATCGAAGATAACAAGCAGGGTATCATCAGAGTTACATTAAAGTACACTGAAAATAAGGCTCAGGTTATCACAGGTTTACGCAGAGTAAGTAAGCCGGGTTTAAGAATTTATTCAAACAGCAAGGATATGCCAAAGGTTATGAAGGGTCTTGGTATTGCCATCGTATCCACATCTAAGGGTATCATGACAGACAGACAGGCTCGCGCAGAACACGTTGGCGGCGAAGTCCTCGCTTTCGTATGGTAATTGAGGAGGAATAGTAATGTCAAGAATAGGTAAGTTACCGGTTGCTGTTCCGGCAGGCGTTGAAGTTAAAATCGACGGCTCCACAGTTACTGTAAAGGGACCAAAGGGAACTCTTACTAAGGAGTTCAAGCCACAGATGAAGATCGAGCTTGCTGACGGTCACATCACTGTTACACGTCCGAATGACGATCCTGCAAACCGTTCTTTACACGGTTTAACAAGAACTCTCATTCACAACATGATCGAGGGCGTAACAAACGGTTACAGCAAGACACTGGAAATCAACGGTGTTGGTTACAGATGCCAGAAGACAGGTAAGGACTTAAACCTTACACTCGGTTTCTCCCATCCGGTTGTTGTTTCCGATACAGAGGACATCACAATTGAATCTCCTCAGCCAAACCAGATTATTATCAAGGGTATCGATAAGCAGAAGGTTGGCCAGTTTGCTGCTGAAGTAAGAAGCATCCGTCCGCCAGAGCCTTACAAGGGCAAGGGCATCAAGTATATTGATGAAGTTGTTCGCCGTAAGGAAGGTAAGGCCGGTAAGGGCAAGAAGTAAAACATAGGGGTGAATTAAATGATTAAAATTATTGACAGCAATAAGAACAGAATCAAGCGTCACATCCGTGTACGCGGTAAGATTTCCGGTACTGCTGAATGCCCACGCCTTAATGTTTTCCGTTCTAACAAGAATATCTATGCTCAGCTTATCGACGATGTTGCAGGAAAGACACTTTGCGCAGCGTCTTCTAACGAGAAGGATTTCAATGAATACGGCGGAAACATCGAAGCAGCCAAGAAGGTTGGCTTAAAGCTGGCTGAAAAGGCTAAGGCTGCCGGTATTACAGATGTAGTATTTGACCGTTCAGGTTACGTTTATCACGGCAGAGTTGCTGCTCTTGCAGAAGGTGCTCGTGAAGGCGGCTTGAATTTCTAATAAGTATAGGAGGAAAAACATTTTGGCACTTTTAGATGCATCAAAATATGAGCTTGAGGAAAAGGTTGTAGCTATCAACCGCGTATCCAAGACAGTTAAGGGCGGACGCATCATGAAGTTTGCTGCTCTCGTAGTAGTTGGCGACCGCAATGGTGTTGTCGGCTTCGGCATGGGCAAGTCAAACGAAGTTCCGGACGCAATCCGCAAGGGCATTGAAGACGCTAAGAAGAACATTGTTAAGATTTCTATGAAGGGCAGCACAATCCCTCATGAAGTAATCGGCAAGTTCGGCGCAGGCACAGTTCTCATGAAGCCGGCTCCGGAAGGTACCGGCGTTATCGCAGGCGGTCCGGTTCGTTCAGTAGTTGAAATGGCAGGTATCAAGAACATTCGTACAAAGTCACTGCGTTCCAACAATCCTTGCAACGTAGTTCGCGCTACTCTCGCAGGTCTTACATCTCTGAGAGACGCTGAAGAGGTTGCAGCACTCAGAGGCAAAACTGTTAAGGAAATTTTCTGATTTCCTTCATGAAATCCAAGAAAGGATGGAAACCAAAATGGCATTAAAAATCAAGTTGGTTAAGTCACTGGTTGGACGTAACGACAGTCACATTGCAACAGCTTATTCTTTAGGCTTACGCAAGATTAGCGACGAAACAGTTCAGCCTGACAACGAAGCAACAAAGGGCAAAATCAATAAGATTTCTTATCTGGTAGAGGTTACTGAAGCGTAAGCTCAGAACCACAAACACTCAAAGTTTATATAGGAGGTGTAACCATTGAAGCTACACGAATTATCTCCTGCAGAGGGCGCAACTAAGGAAGTTAAGCGCATCGGCCGCGGCCATGGTTCAGGCTGGGGCAAGACAGCAGGTAAAGGACACAAGGGTCAGTGGGCACGTTCAGGCGGCGGCGTTAAGCCGGGATTTGAAGGTGGTCAGACAAAGCTTGCAATGCGCATTCCAAAGCGTGGTTTCAACAATATCTTTGGAACAAACTTTGCAACAATCAACGTATCAGACTTAGAAAAGAAGTTTGAAAACGGTGCGGTTATCGACGAAGCTGCAATTGTAGAAGCCGGTCTTTTAAAGAATACTCTTGACGGTGTCAAGGTACTCGGTAACGGCGAACTCACAAAGTCATTCACAGTAAAGGCTGCCAAGTTCTCTGAATCCGCTAAAGCAAAAATTGAAAGTGCAGGCGGAAAGGCAGAGGTGATCTAATGTTTGAAGTCTTCAGAAATGCGTGGAAAGATGTCAATCTGCGCAAAAAGATTTTATACACATTACTCATCATCCTCATTTTCCGTTTAGGCAGTGCGATTTTCGTTCCGTTCTTAGATCCTGACGCAATTAAGTCGATGCTCGGCGAGGGCACTCTCTTAACATATCTGGACGCTATGACGGGCGGATCGCTCAGCAGAGGCACATTGTTTGCAATGTCCATTACGCCTTACATCAACGCATCCATCATTGTTCAGCTCCTTACAGTTGCAATTCCTGCGCTGGAAAGACTGAGCAAGGAAGGCGATGAAGGACGTAAGAAAATCAACAAAATCAATAAGTACGTTTCTCTCGGTCTTGCACTGTTCCAGGCTATTGCATTCTACATCGGTCTGAGAAACAACGGAGCAGTTTCTTATGTAGACGGCTTCGACGGTGTGCTTGCCGCTATTACAATCATTGCCTGCTTTATCGCAGGTGCGTCCCTTATCATCTGGCTGGGCGACCAGATCAATGAAAAGGGTATTGGCAACGGTATCTCGATGATCCTGTTCGCAGGTATCGTTTCGAGAGCTCCGGAGGACGTATATACACTCATTCAGCAGATGAGCCTTGATATGAAGAACGTAATCTTCGTTCCGATTATTCTTATCATCTACATTGCCATGATTGCACTTGTTGTTCTCATGACAAACGCTGAAAGAAGAATCCCTGTTCAGTACGCAAAGCGCGTTGTGGGCAGAAAGATGTACGGCGGTCAGTCAACTCATATTCCGATTAAGGTTGCTATGGCCGGCGTTATGCCAATCATTTTCGCAATGTCCATTATGAGCTTACCGCAGACAATCTGCTATTTCTTCGGCATTGACGGCCGCGGAACCTCCTTCTGGGACGGTTTCGTAAGACTGTTCAGCACAAGCTCATGGCTTTACGCTATTCTCTACTTCGTTCTTATTATTGCATTCAACTATTTCTATATTGCAATTCAGTATAACCCGGTTGAAATTGCCAATAATCTGAAGAAGAACAACGGCGCAATCCCGGGTTACAGACCTGGTAAGCCAACATCAGATTTTATCCAGAATTCACTTTCAAAGATTTCGCTTATCGGCGCTATCTTCCTCGGTTTCATCGCAATCTTCCCGATTGCTTTTGCAAACATTACAGGCATCAACGGTCTTTCGCTCGGCGGTACAACAATCCTCATTCTTGTAGGTGTTGCACTTGAAACCTGCCGTTCGCTTGAGAGCCAGATGATGATGCGTCATCATAAGGGATTCTTGGAATAAGACACGAATCAGGATTAGAATTGAGTATGCGATACTCAATTCTAAATCCGTAACCGTATAAGGAGTTAATATGAACTTAATTTTTTTAGGTGCTCCGGGAGCAGGTAAGGGTACACAGGCTGAAATCGTCTGCGAAAAGCTCGGTATTCCTGCTATTTCAACAGGCAATATGCTGAGAGAAGCTGTTAAGAACGGCACTCCGGCAGGTCTGGCGGCTAAAGAATGCATGGACAGGGGCGACCTTGTTCCGGATGATATCGTAATCGGAATTCTTAAAGACAGAATTGCAATGGACGATGCAAAGAACGGATTTATCCTCGATGGATTCCCAAGAACAGTAAGTCAGGCTGAGGCTCTCGACAAGATGGGCGTTCAGATTGACAAGGTTGTTGAAATCGATGTTCCTGATGAAACAATCTGCGGAAGACTTTCAGGCAGACGCGTTTGCGAAAGCTGCGGAGCTTCCTATCACGTTGAATTCAAGCCAACTAAGGTTGAAGGAATCTGCAACCTCTGCGGCGGCAAGGTCGTACAGAGAGTTGACGACAAGCCCGAAACAGTTTTATCAAGACTGGCTACTTACCACGAAAAGACAGCTCCGTTAAAGGGCTACTACGAGGCAAAGGGCAAGCTGGTAACAGTTAAGGGTCAGGATGAAATTGAAGATACCGCAAAGCTTACACTGAAAGCTATTGAGGGTTAAGTAATGATTCAAGTTAAATCGGCTGCAGAAATTCAGCAGATGCTGAAGGCAAATGAAATTTCCGCGCAGGTTCTTGAACTGGCGGGAAGATCCATAAAGGTCGGAATGACAACCTACGAGCTGGATCAGATCATTCATGAATTTATCCTCTCAAAGGGAGCAAAGCCCTCCTTCCTCGGACTGTACGGATTTAAAGGAAGTGCCTGCATTTCCATTAACGAGGAGTTAATCCACGGTATTCCGTCAAAGAAAAAGGTAATCAAGGAAGGCGACATCGTTTCGGTTGACGTGGGAGCTTACATCGACGGGTTCCACGGCGACAATACTTACACTTTCACAGTCGGAAAGGTTTCGGACGAAACTCAGCGGCTGCTGGATGTAACTAAGCAGAGCCTTTATGAAGGTATAAAGATGGCAGTTCCGGGAAACAGAGTCGGAGATATAAGCCACGCGATCCAGACCTATGCTGAAAGCAACGGATTCTACGTTGTTAAGCCTTATATAGGTCACGGCGTCGGCAGAAGCCTCCATGAGGATCCTGAGGTTCCGAACTTCGGTTCGGCAGGCAGAGGTCCAAGACTTGTTCCGGGTATGACAATCGCCATTGAGCCGATGATAAATTCATCTACTGAGAAGGTAAGAGTTCTCGATGATAAATGGACCGTTGTTGAGGCAAACGGTAATATGTGCGCTCACTTCGAGCATACAATTGCTATAACCAACGGCGAACCGCTCATTATGACGCTGCCGACTCACTAAGGTGCTACTGCAAAAGGAACGTACCTGATGGAATTTGCAAAAGGAATGGTTGTCAGAAGCATTGCAGGTCACGACAGCGGAAGCTGGCTGGTTGTAATGAGGCTGGAAAACGGGTTTGCGTTTGTTGCTGACGGTAAGGAACGTAAGGTCGAGAAACCAAAAAAGAAAAATATCAAGCACCTCAGCAGAACTCGTAAAACGATCAATGTTGAGGGTATAACCAATAAGAAACTTCGCAGCGAGCTGAGAAATCTGGCTGCTGCGGCTAACATCGCCGAGGAGAGTGAATAAAGCTTGTCTAAAGAAGATGTAATTGATGTTGAGGGCGTTATTCTTGAGGCACTTCCCAATGCTACATTCAGGGTTGAGCTTGCTAACGGCCACAAGATACTTGCTCATGTAAGCGGCAAGCTGCGTATGAATTTCATTCGTATCCTGCCGGGTGATAAAGTAAAAGTTGAAATGTCACCTTATGACCTTACAAAAGGTAGAATCACCTGGAGAGCAAAGTAAGTAACATTTTGAACGAACCTTAAAAGGAGGGTTAAAACAATGAAAGTAAGACCTTCAGTAAAACCAATGTGCGATAAGTGCAAGGTTATCAAGCGCAAGGGCAAAGTTATGGTTATCTGTAAAGACCCTAAGCACAAGCAGAGACAGGGCTAATCAGTCCTAAAAATAACAGGAGGAAATAATATGGCAAGAATTGCTGGTGTGGATTTACCAAAAGAAAAGCGTGTTGAAATTGGTTTAACATACGTTTACGGTATTGGCAGAAAATCCGCAAATGACATTCTGGCAGCAGCAGGCGTTAATCCTGACACTCGCGTTAAGGATTTAACAGAAGATGAAGAAGCTAAGATCCGTGAAGTTATCGACGCAGGTTACACTGTTGAAGGTGACTTAAGACGTGAAGTTGCTTTAAATATCAAGCGCCTTGTAGAAATCAACTGCTTCAGAGGCACTCGTCATCGTAAGGGCTTACCATGCCGCGGTCAGAGAACAAAGACCAACGCAAGAACTCGTAAGGGCCCGAAGAAAACAATCGCTAACAAGAAGAAATAATAGAAGGGTGGTAAACTAATGGCACAGGCTAAGGTAAACGGTAAGAAGCCGGTTATCCGCAGACGTCGTGAACGCAAGAACATTGAAAACGGTCAGGTTCACATTCAGTCTACATTTAACAACACTATCGTTACTTTCTCCGACCTTCAGGGCAATGTTCTTTCATGGGCATCCGCAGGCGGATTAGGTTTCAGAGGTTCCAGAAAGTCCACTCCATTCGCAGCTCAGACAGCAGCTGAAACAGCAGCAAGAGCAGCTATGGAACACGGCTTAAAGACAGTAGAAGTATATGTAAAGGGACCGGGCGCAGGCCGTGAAGCAGCTATCAGAGCTCTCGAAGGCGTAAACCTGAAGGTTACTCTTATCAAGGACGTAACCCCAATCCCACACAACGGTTGCCGTCCTCCAAAGAGAAGACGTGTATAACCTATTAACTGAGTCAGTTTGCTCAGAGTCGAATTAAGAATCGATATTTATTAAATAAACGGAGGATCAATATGGCAGTAGATAGACAGCCGGTCTTAAAGAGATGCAAGTCTCTCGGAATCAGCCCAATGGTAATGGGTTACGGTAAGGAAACAAACAGAAACAAGAATGCAAACTCAAGAAAAAAGGTTTCTGAATACGGAATGCAGTTAAAGGAAAAGCAGAAGCTCAAGTTCATCTACGGTGTTCTTGAAAAGCAGTTCTATCACTACTACGAAATGGCTGTTAAGGAAGAGGGCGTAGCCGGTTCCAACCTTATCAGACTTCTCGAATCAAGACTTGATAACGTAGTATTCAGAATGGGTCTTGCTATTACAAGACGTGAAGCTCGTCAGCTCGTAGGCCACGGCCACTTCACAGTAAACGGCAAGAAGGTTGACATCCCGTCTTACAGAATCAAGGCTGGAGATGTTATCGCACTCAGCGAAAAGAGCAAGAAGAGCCCTAAGTTTGCACAGGTTGTTGAAGCTACCAACGGTAGAGTTATTCCGCTTTGGCTTGATATGAACAAGGAAGCTATGAGCGCTAAGGTAACACGTTTACCTGAGCGTGAAGAATTAGACTACGAGATCGAAGAACACCTCGTAATCGAGTTATATTCTAAGTAATAGCCGAAAAGCATATAATGCTGATGGTACAGTTATTTTTAATTCACAATCGCGTAATCGTGATTTAAAATTAACTGGGGGTTTTGTTCAATCATATTTTGAGACTGTCATAATAATGTTGAAATACCCTTTGAAATCGGACACGCTCCCGCTTATGCGGGAACGGGTTCAAAGAAACAACAATCTAAGCAGGAGGGTTAAATAATGCTTGAAAAAATCGAGAAGCCTGTAATTGAAACCATGAAACTTAAGCCCGACGGAAAGTACGGTATGTTCGTACTTGAGCCACTTGAGTGCGGTTATGGCAACACGCTTGGCAATAGCCTCAGACGTGTATTGCTCTCCTCTTTGCCCGGAGTTGCAGTTACATCCGTTAAGATTGATGGGGTTCAGCATGAATTCTCAACAATCCCAGGCGTTAAAGAAGATGTAACTGAAATTATCCTGAATGTTAAGGGCTTAATCGCAAAAATGTACGGTGAAAGTCCAAAGACAGTTTATATTGAAGCGGAAGGTGAATGCGAAGTCACAGCCGGCGATATCAAGACCGACAGCGAAATCGAGATTCTTGACCCCGGTATGCATATCGCAACATTAAGCGCAGGAGCTAAGCTCTACATGGAGCTTACATTCGACAGAGGCAGAGGCTATGTTTCTGCTGAGAAGAACAAGCAGATGCTCCAGCCTGTAATCGGCGTTATCGCAGTTGACAGCATTTACACACCTGTTTTAAAGGTAAATTACACAGTTGAAAACACTCGTGTTGGTCAGAGAACCGACTACGACAAGCTTACTATCGAAGTTTGGACAGACGGAACAATTTCCGCTAAGGAAGCTGTTTCCTACGCTGCAAAGGTTCTCAGCGAACATCTCGCACTGTTCGTTGACCTGTCAGACGAGTCAATTCAGCCAGAGCTGATGGCTGAAAAGGACGACAAGAGCAAGGACAAGATTCTTGAAATGACAATCGAAGACCTTGATCTTTCAGTACGTTCTTTCAACTGCTTAAAGCGTGCAGGTATCAACACTGTTGATGACCTCATCAATAAGTCCCAGGACGATATGATGAAGGTACGCAACCTTGGTAAGAAGTCATTCGAGGAAGTTAGAGCAAAGCTCATTTCTCTCGGATTTGACCTTGCAGCCGGAGATGAAAACTAATTGACATATAATTATTATATTGTCAGAAAGGAGAAACCACAATGGCAATGAGAAAACTGGGTAGAACCAGCGACCATAGAAAGGCTATGCTGAGAGCTATGGTTACATTCTTACTTGAAAACGGCAAGATTGAAACCACAGTAACAAGAGCTAAGGAAGTTCGCAGCGAGGCTGAAAAGATGATTACACTTGGCAAGAACACAGACCTTCATTCAAAGCGTCAGGTTTATGCCTATGTAACTAAGGAGGACGTTTCCAAGAAGCTCTTCGACGAAATCGCTCCAAAGTACGCTGACAAGAACGGCGGTTACACAAGAATTATCAAGATTGGACCACGCCGCGGCGACGCTGCTGAAATGGCAATTATTGAGCTTGTTTAATTCCATAAAAATAAGAAAGACGGGATTTTGTCCCGTCTTTTTTATTTGCAGATTTTAATTATGCTGTTCAGTTTGATAATAACTGTGTAATCTTTGTTCGGTTTAAGCTCATCATATTGCAGAAAAGAACAGCCTAAGGTGTGGATTTTGTCTGAGCCGTCATAGCAGCAGTCAACACTGTAATTTTTAACGAATATGGTTTTTGAGCGCATTGAATTTAATCCGCCGTGTTTGGTAATTCTTTTTTTAACAATGTGAATTGTACGTTTCCGACCCTTGTAAAATAATTCTGCCATAACAAAGGCAATAAACAGAACGACAATTACGACCACAATGGCTGTCTGAATAATCTGTCCCAAATCGTCCATATCAAACCGCCACATTATTCTGCGTTCTGCCCTCAAGAAAGGCTTTGACGTTATCCTCCACAATTCCCATAAGGCGCTCTCTTGTTTCAAGTCCTGCCCACGCAATATGGGGAGTTATTATGCAGTTAGGCGCACCGAAAAGCTTGCAGTTGGGACTCATCGGCTCTTGCTCAAGCACGTCAATGCCTGCGCCCATAATTCTGCCGCTGTCCAGCGCTTCGCGGAGGGCGTCTTCGTCGATGATAGGTCCTCTTGCGGTGTTGATAATCAGCGCGTTTTTCTTCACCTTTTCAAAGGCAGCCTTATTCATCAGCTTGTTTGTCTGAGGAGTAAGCAGGCAGTGGAACGTGATTATATCCGACCTTTCAAGCAGCTCGTCAAAGGCTGCAAACTCAACCTCACTGTTGTCGGACGGAGTTCTTGTGTTTACAAGCACCTTCATGTTAAATGCAATGGCAATTTGTGCAACCTGCCTGCCGATGCTGCCGAAACCAACGATACCGATTGTCTTGTCCTTAAGCTCGCCTATCGGCAGCGGAAAGTAGGAAAAAGTTCTGCTTTTTATCCAGTCGCCCTCGGCAACAGTCTTATTGTACTCGCAAACCCTGTTGTAATGCTCCAAAATCAGAGCAAAGGTGTGCTGAGCAACTCCGTCTGTTGAATAGGACGGCGCATTGCATACAACAATGCCGTGTGCTTTGGCATACTCAATGTCAATGTTGTTGTATCCGGTCGCAAACAGACCTATATACTTAAGGGTAGGGCATGACGCCATTGTTTCCGCGCTTATAACGGTTTTGTTGCAGATTATCATGTCCGCGCCGCGGATTCGCTCGTTCAGCTTTTCGGGCGGCGTCAGGTCGTAGCGAATGACCGTGCCGTATTTTGCAAGGCTTGAAAAGCCGATGTCGCCCTTTGTAACTGTGGAGCTGTCAGTAATTACAATTCTCATATCGTATCTCCCGATTGTTATATTACTTATAATAGCATATCAATGGAGCTAAGTCAACAAAAAATCCCTGCTATACGGCAGGGATTGCAGACTGTCGAAAAAGTCAAATTTAAAGTTTTTGTCCACTTTTTTCAAAAAGTGGTGGGTACTTAGGGCAAAGCCCTAAGTCGCTCTCCGCAGAGAG
>CAKSIR010000013.1 GCA_934462775.1 uncultured Ruminiclostridium sp. | reverse complement strand
CGCAATCCGCAGATTGCGAAAATCCCTTTGTAAAGCGCTTTTTTGCAGGGGTGTGGGGCACTTTTTTCAAGAAAAAAGCGCCCCACAAGTGAATAATTTTCGCTGCAAAATTCTCGAAAAAGTTGCCGGAGGCAAGTTTTTCGACAGTCAAACGCCCCGCTGAATACACAGCGGGGCGTTGCGTTTAATATCAGACATCGCAGCAGGTGTCGCAATGGTCGTGTTCCTCCAGCTTGCCTACGAACGGAGTCGGGTCGATGCCCTGACGCTGATAGTAGTCTGCAATAGCTGACTTGATAGCCTGCTCGGCAAGCACCGAACAGTGAATCTTTGCCGGCGGCAGACCGTCCAGAGCCTCGACAACCGCCTTGTTTGTAAGCTTTAAAGCTTCATCCAGCGGCTTGCCCTTAATCATTTCGGTTGCAATTGACGAAGTTGCGATTGCTGCGCCGCAGCCGAACGTCTTGAATTTTACGTCCTCAATTATGCCGTTGTTGATTTTGAGGTACATCTTCATAATATCGCCGCACTTAGCGTTGCCGACTTCGCCTACGCCGTTTGCGTCCTCAATTTCGCCAACGTTTCTTGGGTTAGCGAAATGATCCATAACTTTTTCTGAGTAAATCATTTATATCTCCTCCGATTACTTGATTTTGAATGTTTCGCCCTTCTGAATATGTTCCCATAACGGTGACATCGAGCGCAGCTTTTTGATTATATCGGGAAGTACGTTTAACAGTGCGTCAACGTCTTCCTCCGTTGTCATGTCGGACATTGAAATTCTCAGCGAACCGTGCGCAACCTCGTGAGGCAGACCGATTGCAAGCAGAACGTGGGACGGGTCAAGCGATCCTGATGTACAGGCGGAACCGCTTGACGCTGCGATTCCCTTAAGGTCAAGCTGCAGCAGCAGCGCTTCACCCTCGCAGCCCTCGAATGAGAAGTTTACGTTGTTGCAAAGACGGTTGTATCTGTCGCCGTTAAGGTGTGACTTTTCAATGGGGGAAAGTGCGTCGATTATCCTTGTCTGGAATTTCTTCAGCTTTTCATTCTTTGCGGCAAGTCCCTCTACCGCGTCGGTCATGGCAACGCCAAGTCCGACGATACCCGCAATGTTTTCGGTGCCTGCGCGCTTGCCGCTTTCCTGCTGACCGCCGTCAATGTACGGAGCAAGACGGATTGACTTGTTGATGTAAATTGCGCCCGTGCCCTTCATTGCGTGAATCTTATGACCTGAAATTGAGAGAATGTCGATGTTCTGTTCCTTTACGTTGATCGGAACATTGCCGAATGCCTGAACGGCGTCGGTGTGGAAGATAACGCCCTTTTCCTTGCAAACAGCGCCGATTTCGGCAATAGGCTGAATTGTACCGATTTCGTTGTTTGCGTACATTATTGTAACAAGCGCCGTATCATCGCGGATAGCGTTCTTTAAATCCTCAACCTTTACGATACCGTTGCTGTAAACAGGCAGGTAAGTAACCTCGAAGCCCTCTTTTTTCAGCGCGTCAAGGGAGTGGAGAACTGCATGATGCTCGAAAACTGAGGTGATGATGTGCTTTTTGCCCTTTGCAGCCATCATGCGGGCAACGCCCTTGATAGCCCAGTTGTCGCCCTCGCTGCCGCCGCTGGTGAAGTAAACCTCGCGCTGTTCGCAGCCGAAAGCCTTTGCAGCCTGTTCTCTTGCCTTGTTGAGGGCAATGGCGCTTTCGCGTCCCAACGAATAAATTGATGACGCATTGCCGTAGCCCTCTGTAAGATACGGCATCATTGCATTAAGAACATTGTCGCTGATTTTTGTTGTAGCGGCGTTGTCCAGATAGACCGTTGTTTTTGTCATTTTATTTCATTCCTTTGCTGGGTTAAATTATACCTTTTTGGTGTGATTTTATTATATACCTTTTTTGTATAAATATCAAGAGTTTTTTCATATTTTTTTGAAAATGCCGTCATGAAACGGAGGAATAATCAAAACGCTCCGCAAATTGTAAAAGTCCGACGCGGCTTCAGGCACAGCGTTACCCCCGAATCTCTCCGAATCGGGGGTAATGCTTTTATTGCTGTCGGTTGATTACTTGTACATTGTCTTTGCAACGTTTGCGAGAATATCTACGCCCTTTTCAATCTGCTCGTCGGTAGGCGTTGAGAAGTTAAGACGGAACGAAAGAGACGGCGCCTTTTCGTCAACGTTGAACGCAACGCCCGGAACGACTGCAACCTTGTTTTCAACCGCCTTTTTGCAGAAGTAGTTCATATCGCCGTCAGGGAGCGTTCCCCAAATGAACAGACCGCCCTCAGGCTCGGTGAATTTAATTGAATGAGGCATTTTATACTTCAGATTGTTCAGCATAAGGTCGCATTTTTTTCTGTAAATATCACGCAGTCCCTCAAGGTGCTTATTAAAATCAACCGTTGTAAGGAACTTGTATGTGAGCATCTGCGCCCAAATATTTGTGTGAACGGTTGAAACCTGTAATGTAACTACCGCCTTTGAAACAATGTCGGCGTCCGCAACCATGTAGCCTACGCGAAGTCCCGGCGCAAGGGTCTTTGAGAAGGTTCCCATGTAGATTACATGACCCTTTGTGTCAAGGGACTTGATGGACGGAACGTCCTCGCCCATGAAGCGTAAATCGCCGTAGGGGTTATCCTCAAGAATGAGAATGTCATACTTGTATGCAAGCTCAAGAACCTGCTTTCTGCGCTCAAGGGTCATTGTTCTGCCTGTCGGGTTCTGGAAGTTTGGAATGAGGTACAGGAACGCAACGCGTCTGTTTTCCTTTAACGTCTGCTCTAGCTTCTCAATGTCAATTCCGTCGTCGTCGGACGGTACGCCCAGCATTTTGGCGTTGTACGAACGGAATGAGTTGAGGGAGCCGATAAAGGACGGATCCTCGCAGATAATTGCGTCGCCCTCGTTGCAGATGCACTTGGCGGTCATTTCGATTCCCTGCTGTGCGCCCGCTGTTATAATAAGGTTGTCGTTACCCTTAAATATGCCCTTTTTAGCAAGGTCTGCCTTGAGAAAATCACGGAGAGGAGTGTAACCCTCCGACACGGAATACTGGAGCGCGCCGATAGGGTTTTCTGCGAAAATTTCATCGGACAGCTTTCTGATTGTGTCAACCGGAAACGCCTCGGGGGCAGGGTTGCCTGCTGCGAAGCTGATAACCTCAGGATCTGCCGTAAATTTCAGGATCTCTCTGATAGCCGATGGCTGAAGCCCCGAAACTCTGTATGAAAATGCGTTCATAATGTCACCGTTCTTTCTTTGTTCTGTTTATAGTCAATAGCTATTTTATCACATTTTGCAGGATTTTTCAATACTTTTTGCATAATTATAGCAACAGGATTTTTTATTTGCCGCAGACTGCGGACAAATCGCCAAATCCAACCGAAAAGCTATGCTTTTTTCCTGCCGCCGCCATATTTTTTCATAAAAGCACTTGAAAAACAGGGAGAAATAATATATAATTGAGATGTATGTTAATAATAAACATTGTTAGCAAAACGTTGAAAGGAGCTTATAAAAGCAATGAGTTGTATCTTATCAAACGAAGTTGAACACATGACCTATGTTGCTAAGGGTTGCAACCACGGTCCGGCCCCTATTCCTGAGGAGGGAAAGTGGGTTAAATCCACACAGATTACAGACATCAGCGGTCTTACACACGGTGTAGGCTGGTGCGCGCCGCAGCAGGGTACCTGCAAGCTGACGCTTAACGTTAAGGAAGGCGTTATCAAGGAAGCGTTAGTTGAAACAATCGGCTGCTCCGGTATGACACATTCCGCTGCTATGGCAGGCGAAATCCTTCCGGGCAAGACCATTCTCGAAGCACTTAACACAGACTTAGTATGCGACGCTATTAACGTTGCTATGAGAGAACTGTTCTTACAGATCGTTTACGGCCGTACACAGACAGCTTTCTCCGAAAACGGTCTGCCGATCGGCGCAGGTCTTGAGGACTTAGGCAAGGGCCTCCGTTCACAGGTTGGTACAATCTTCTCCACAGAAGCTAAGGGCGTTCGTTACATGGAAATGGCTGAAGGCTATATCACATCTCTCGGTCTTGACGCTGACAACCAGGTTATCGGTTACCAGTTCGTTAAGGTTGGCAAGATGCTTGAAGACATTCGCCACGGCAAGACACCTGACGAAGCTTACAAGGCAAACTGCGGTCAGTACGGCAGATATGATGACGCTGTAAAGAAGATCGACCCGCGTGAAGAATAATTAAGGGAGGAGTAAATACAATGGCTAAGTTTGAAGGACAGGAAAGACGCGCAGCCAAGATTGCTGCTTGTCTTGAAACACTTGGAATGAAGGAAATCGAAGAAGCTCGTGATTTATGTCTTTCCAAGGGTATTGATGTAGAAAAGATTGTTAAGGGCGTTCAGCCTATCGCATTCGAAAACGCTGTTTGGGCTTACACACTCGGTACGGCAATCGCTATCAAGAGAGGCGTTAAGAAGGCTGCCGAGGCTGCTGCCGTTATCGGCGAGGGCTTACAGACATTCTGCGTACCCGGCTCTGTTGCTGAAAACAGACAGGTTGGTTTAGGTCACGGAAACCTGGGCGCAATGCTGCTTGAAGAATCAACAGATTGCTTCTGCTTCTTAGCAGGCCACGAATCATTCGCAGCTGCCGAAGGCGCTATCGGTATCGCAAGAACAGCTAACAAGGCTCGTAAAAAGCCGTTAAGAGTTATCCTGAACGGTCTTGGCAAGGACGCTGCTTACATCATTTCAAGAATCAACGGCTTCACATACGTTGAAACTGATTACGATATTCCGACAGATACACTCAAGATTGTAAGAGAAGTTCCATTCTCAACAGGCGACAAGGCTAAGGTTCGCTGCTACGGCGCTAACGACCCAATCGAGGGCGTTGCTATCATGCGTCACGAAAAGGTTGAAGTTTCCATCACAGGTAACTCCACAAACCCTGCTCGTTTCCAGCACTTAGTTGCAGGTCAGTACAAGAAGTGGTGCAACGAAAACGGTAAGAAGTACTTCTCCGTTGCTTCCGGCGGCGGTACAGGACGTACGCTTCACCCTGATAACGTTGCAGCAGGTCCTGCTTCCTACGGCTTAACAGACGCACTTGGCAGAATGCACGGCGACGCTCAGTTCGCAGGTTCTTCATCCGTACCTGCTCACGTTGAAATGATGGGCTTAATCGGTATGGGCAACAACCCGATGGTTGGCGCTACCGTTGCCTGCGCAGTTGCTGTTGAAGAGGCTATGAAGTAATTCATTGCTGACAAAGCGTATATAAATCAATCTCCCTTGCATAAGCGAGGGAGATTTTTTTATTAAAGAAAAAGGCGGCGCCTCTCAGCACCGCCTCTAATTATCACCAAAGCACGCCCTTGATAAGCCACTGTGGAATCAGTCCGTTGTCGTAAAGCGTAACGAACAGCCTTATCAGCAGTCCTATTAAAGCGATTGTAAAGCTTGCGATTGCAAGCGCTTTGTAACGTTTCTCCTTGAGGTAACCGACGCTTGCGGAAATCAGCGCAAGGGGTTCCAGAATAAGCGAAATCCAGAAAAGTCCCACCAGTGAAGCTGTAAAGCCGAAAATGGTGAAAATAAGGTATTTGGTTATCTCGCTCTTTTTTTGCGGCGGGGTATTCATGGGTGCGTTGTTTACCGGTGCAGCGTTCATAACGTCCTCAAACTCTCTGCCGCCGCACTGTGCGCAGAAAACCGAACCGTCCTCATTGATACAGCCGCATTTGGTACATCTTCTCATATATGACTCCTTTCAGCCTTAAGGCATAGTTTTTTTACAGCTTATCTGTATGCTGTTATTATATAATACGCATAACGAAATGTCAAATTACAATTTGATTACAACAAAAATACTCCCCCACTTATGTGAGGGAGTAAATTGCGTCATTAGTTAAATTACATTAGCAAGCACGAGTAACCTTACCTGAACGTAAGCATCTTGTGCAAACATTAACTCTGCACGGAGTACCGTTTACTACTGCCTTAACCTTCTGAACATTTGGCTTAAAGGTTCTGTTTGTACGTCTGTGTGAGTGAGAAACCTTAATACCGAAAGTGACACCCTTGCCGCAGATTTCGCATTTTGCCATTGGTGAGCACCTCCTTCTTACATATTGATTTAAGATACTATAACATTTTAACAGATATTGCGCCAAATTGCAAGCGTTTTTTTAAATATTTTTTTCATTCTTATATATTTATACATTTTGCACAATAAAATCTGATTATAGTTTTAATTTTGGGCAATGCGTATAATTTGATGAAGCGTTTGTCTGCTGAAACCGCATTACGGCAGGTTCCAGTACCGCTCCTTTTCGTGCTTGCTGGGACGTGACATAAGCTGCTTTACGCAATCCGGCGGGTCAACTCCCTCGTAGCACACCTTGTAAAGCTGCTCGATAATCGGCACTGCAACGCCAAGCTCCTTTGCTATTTCGTAAGCAATCTTAACGCAGCCGTAGCCTTCAACCGTACCGACCTTCCTTACAGCCTCCTCGGCAGTTGTGCCGCCGCCTATAAGCAGACCTGCGCGGTGGTTGCGCGAATGGGTGGAGGTGCAGGTAACAATAAGGTCGCCCACTCCCGCAAGGCCTGTAAAGGTTTCCCACTTCGCCCCAAGCTGAACGCCAAGTCTTGTTATTTCCGTAAGGCCTCTTGTCATCAGCGCGGCAAGCGTGTTGTCGCCAAGTCCCATTCCCTCCACAATGCCGCAGCAAAGCGCGATAGGATTTTTCAGCGCCGCTCCAAGCTCGCAGCCTGCAACGTCGTCGTTGACATAAATGCGGAAATGCTGATTCTGAAGCGTTTCCTGGAGAAATTCGGCATAGCGGTCCTCCCTGCTCGCCATTACAACGGTAGTAGGCATATCTCTGCCCACTTCCTCCGCATGGCACGGACCCGCCATTACGACTACCGGGTTGTTTGGAAATTCCTCCTCAAGAACCTGTGAAAGACGCTTGTTTGTGCCTTCCTCAAAGCCCTTGCCCACGTTGAGTATTACCGCATTTTCAGGAACGTATTCCTTAACATTCCGTGCTACCTCGCGGACAAATTTTGACGGAATTGCAAACACGACTATTTCAGCATTGCTGATAATGCTTTTATCTGTGTCAAAGCTGATTGACGGAGGAACAATTACACCGGGCAGCAGCTTTTTATGCTCGCCGTCGCGCTGAATCGCCTCAATTTCATCGCGGTATTTGGTCCATGCGCTTACTTCATGCCCGTATTTGTCGAACATTACAGAAAGAGCCGTACCGAATCCGCAGCCTAAAACTGTTATTCTTGCCATAAAATCACGCTTTCTGACCGAGCTTTTTCTCGGTTCCCTCACGCAGACGCTTGATATTGCCTCTGTGCATAAACACGATAAGGAATGCAATTACAGCGGCGCACAGCGCGTCGATAATTCCGTTGGGGTCGTTGTAAACAAAGCCGAAAATAAGTACGGTTATGGGGTAAAGTATTGCGGCAATGACCGAGCCGAGAGAAACGTATCTTGAAACAGCCACAATAACCGCAAAAATGCCAAGCAAAATAAGCGCAGGCAGCCACTCTATTGCAAACAGGATCGACACCGTTACCAGAACGCCCTTACCGCCCTTAAAGTGGTAGTAAATCGGAAAAATGTGACCTAAAATTCCAAAAATGCCTGCAATATACAGAATCCATGAATATTCGTCAACGTTGACTCCAAGCACCGTCATAAGGATACGAACCGCCCACACGGAAAGCATACCCTTTGCAACGTCGCCCAAAAGCACAAACAGCGCAGCGATTTTGCCCTGTGTTCTGAGGGTATTGGTAAGACCTGCGTTGCCGCTGCCAAGCTCTCTTATATCCTGTCCAGTCTTGATTTTGGTAACGATGATAGCGGTGTTTATGCTGCAAAGCAGATACGGCACGATTACCGCCGCCGCAATGCACAGAATAATATTCAGCATTACTCTCCACGCTCCCTTATTACAATTTTAATCGGAGTTCCGTTAAGCCCGAAGGATTCTCTGATCTGATTTTCAATGTAGCGCTGGTACGAGTAATGGAAAAGCTCCTTGTTGTTGCAGAATATTACAAACTCAGGCGGCTTGGTGCTTGCCTGGGTTATGTAGTAAAGCTTCAGGCGCTTGCCCTTGTCCGACGGCGGCTGAACCCTTGCCGTTGCATAGCTCAGCAGGTCGTTGAGCATACCTGTGGTAATGCGTCTTGCATTCTGCTCACGGGTGTATCTTATCTGCTCAAACAGCTTGTCAACACGCTGTCCCGTAAGGGCGGAAATAAACACCATGGGCGCGTAGGACATAAACGAAAAATCAACTTCAAGCTTCTTTCTGAACTCGTCCATTGTCTTTCCGTCTTTTTCAATGCTGTCCCATTTGTTGATGGCGATTACGCTTGCCTTGCCCTGTTCGTGTGCATAGCCCGCAACCTTGCTGTCCTGCTCTGTAAAGCCCTCGTTGGCGTCAATCATAATTACGCACACATCAGCCCTGTCTATCGCCATATAAGCGCGGAGAACGCTGTAACGCTCGATCTGCTCCGTCACCTTGGATTTGCGGCGGATTCCCGCGGTGTCGATAAGCACATACTTTTCGCCGTCGCGCTCCACAATTGTATCAATTGCGTCGCGCGTTGTGCCTGCAATGTCCGAAACAATAACGCGCTCCTCACCTGCAATTCGGTTGATAAGGGAGGACTTGCCTGCGTTTGGCTTGCCGATAACCGCTATTTTGGTGTAATCGTCGCTGTAATCGTCCTCGTCAGTTTCAGGCATATACTTGAACACCTCGTCAAGGAGGTCGCCCGTTCCATGTCCGTGAACCGAAGAAACCGCAATCGGGTCGCCAAGTCCCAGGTTGTAGAACTCGTAAATATCGGGCGGCAGCTCGCCTACGTTGTCGCATTTGTTTACGCAGAGCACAATTGGCTTGCCGCTCTTCAGCAGCATTGAAGCAACCTCGTGGTCGCTGGCGGTAACGCCCGTCTTGATGTCTACCACGAAAATGATTACGTCTGCGCTGTCGATTGCAAGCTGCGCCTGTGTTCTCATCTGCGCAAGGATAACATCCTTTGTGTCAGGCTCAATTCCGCCTGTGTCAACTAACATAAAGCTTTTGTCAAGCCACTCTGCCTTGCCGTAGATTCTGTCGCGGGTAACGCCCGGCGTGTCGTCTACGATAGACATACGCTTGCCCACAAGCTTATTGAAAAGCGTGGACTTGCCCACATTAGGACGGCCCACAATGGCAACTAATCTCATCATTACACTCCGTATATATTATAATTGAATTAACATTTTGTCATACATTCCAGCAGCTCATAACCGTCCACCACAATAGGTGTTACTCTTACGCCAAGCGCTTTTTCTACGTCCCCAACAGTCGTATCGTCAAGGAAAACGTCTGAATTTGCTCTCAGCATTGTGTTTGGAATTAAAAGCTCCGTTCCTATTTTATCCTTTACAGGAACAAGCTGTTTTATTATATCCTGCCCTGTTACAAGACCTGCAACCGTTATGGTTTCTCCAAAGAAATCGTTTCTTATGGGGTATACGCTGATGTTCACGTTGGGGAAATATTTTTTTACGCTTTCGGCAAGCTTTTCAAGCAGCGGCGCAGCAAGCTTTCCCGTTGCAATGGAACGGTTTATAACGAGATTATGCACCTCGTCATATTCCCTCTTATCCTCAAGCCCCTCCATAAACTCATGTTCAAGGCTTTTCCACATTCCAACGCCGTTTTCGTACTGGTCGAAATCGCCGTAATACTCATATTCCGGCATCGGCCGCTCTGCAATAAGGAAAAACTCGTCCGCAGGATAAACAAGACGATCGCCGTGCTCCCGCTCCATTTTGCTGCCGAATTCCTCTATGATGTCGATTACCTGCCCGGCCGTTTCCTTGTTGAAAAGCGGAATATCAGCCAGTCCCTCGCGGTATTTGGTTTCACCGATAGGAACGCAGGCAATGCTTTCTACCGACGGATACAGCGCCGTAAGGTCGGAAAGGGTCCTTCTCAGCTCCTCCCCGTCGTTCCAGCCGGGGCAAAGCACAAGCTGACAATTCAGCTCATTGCCCGCTTCCGCAAGCTGATAGAGATACTTAAGGCAATCTCCTGCAAAGCGGTTTCCCGTCATTTTATTTCGCAGCTCAGGATTGGTGGTATGCACCGAAATATTTACCTTGAGCTTCATTTTAATTATACGATTAACTTCTTCCTGTGTCAAGTTGGTCATGGTGATGTAATTGCCTTGGAGGAAGCTTAATCGGTCGTCGTCGTCCTTAAAATAGAGAGTTTCTCTCATGCCCTTTGGCAGCTGGTCAATAAAGCAGAACACACATTTATTCCTGCAAGAGCGCTTTTTATCCATGAGGTAGGTTTCAAACTCAAGACCGAGGTCGTCGTATTCGCCCTTTTTTATCTTGATTTTCCTATCCTCAAGCTGAACCGCAAGCTTTGTGTCCGTCGCGTAGAATTGATAATCCAGCACGTCGCCAATAGGATTTCCGTTTATTGAAACAAGGGTGTCCCCCGCCTTAATCCCCGCTTTCGCTGCCGGGGAGTACGGGCTCACCTGTGTTATTTTCACTGACATGATGAACTCCTAATCCAAGTAAAATGTAGAGGAAAGGCGCAACGCTGTAAAGCGAAACTCCCGTAAAGGATGAAACAAGGTAGCCGAACGCTGCCACAAGGGCAATTTTCTCCTCTGCCAACAATGCTTTGCGATGCTTAAGTCCTCTGATAAACACTGCGAAAATCAGCGCGAGGTAAGCAATCAGCCATGGGATTCCGAAAAATGCCGTATACTGCAAAAACTCGTTGTGGGTTCTGGTTGCTCCGCCCTCTGCCATGATAATGTCTGCAATTCCGTTGGGACCCCAGCCAAAAATCGGCTTTTCGGCAATGCATCTTGCGGTTGAAACCCATAAGCCCCATCTGCTTGTGCCTGCATACGCCGCGTCAGAACTTCCTGTGGCAATTGCTCCAACGTCATGATTAAGCTGTGCAAAGTCGCTGAACACGTTAGTCTGACCCGTAAGAGCCATTGCAATAAGCACCGCTGCAAAAACAGCGGCAGGAATCAGCGCCGAGCATTCAAACTTGCCTTTGCACAGAGAGAACACGACAATCAGCATTACAAATCCGAGTATGACCGCAAGGAACGAACCGAATGATGTGTTCCAGATAAGCGCCCACGAAAGGAATGCGATTCCGGACGCCTCGGCAAGCTTAAGAGGAAATCTTTTTTCCGTAAGGAAAAGTCCCGAAAGAATAAGGACCGTAATTACAAGGAAATAACCGTAATGATTAAAGTGGGGAAAAACAGCGGAACGCCAGTTGTTTCCTGCGCTTGTAAAGGTAAGCATACGGACTCCGAATTTGTCCTGAATAAATAAAAACACCATTATAACCAACGATTGAATAACAATCCAGTTAAGGACATATCTTTTGTGTTTGCTTTCCTTTATCATCATTCCGCAGCAGAACAGTATGAAGTAGCTTATGTACATCATTATTCCTTCCTGCTGAATGTCATTACCCCAGACTGTATCTGTGTTAAGTCCCGTTATGCAGGTGGAAATAAACGTCCACGCCATTATTACAACCGCAATAATGACAAGGTAATGCCGGGATAAAAAAGCCTTGATGCCCTTG
Organism: uncultured Ruminiclostridium sp.; assembly: GCA_934462775.1. Taxonomy (GTDB): domain Bacteria; phylum Bacillota; class Clostridia; order Oscillospirales; family Ruminococcaceae; genus Ruminiclostridium_E. Next base: position 14,567 of record CAKSIR010000013.1, on the reverse strand, counting down.
TCCTTATGGCTGAAAGCGTAATTGGCGAAATACAGGATTCCAAGCATGACAGTCAAAATAGCGCCTGTATAAATAAGCTTGCAGGCAATTAAGCCGATGTATGACTTCATATCGACCCAGCCCGTTAAAAACAACATAGCAGGCACGCTGCTGCTTATGATGGCGATAATCATTGCGGCAAGGCTATAAAAATTTTGCGGTATATTTTCAAAAGCCTCGCGGACGGTCTTGCTTTTTAGTACGCGTCTGAATGTTTCCATATTTTCCTCAATCCCTATAACAAATGAGGGCCTGACTAAAAAGTCAAGCCCTTTCATTCTGCTTTGAAAATTATCCTTTAGAGCGATTAAGCTTCCTTCTGAGCGATAACTTCCTTACCCTTGTAATAACCACAGTTGCCGCATACGCAGTGTGGAGCTTTCAGTTCGCCACAGTTTGTGCAGCGTGAAAATGCAGGTGCAGATAATTTCCATACCTGTGAACGTCTTTTATCACGTCTTGCCTTTGATACTTTTCTCTTTGGAACTGCCATTATTCGCACCTCCCTCTGAATTTTGAAATCTTTATGACTTCAATTACATATAGTTATACATAATTGAAAATTGGCACGTTTAAGATTATAGCATATAACCCCACGTTTGTCAATAGTCTTTCAAAAATATTTTTACAGATACTTTTTGATTGACTCAGGCAGGTCTGTAACCTCTGCTGAAATTGTGAATGTAATGTTTACATTGTCGGAAATTTCAGCGATTCTGTCAAACATCTTGCCCAGCTTATCGTAATCTCTGCCAACGATTCTTAAGATACCGTCAACAAAAATGTCTGTGCAGTCGTAGTCAGACGACATAATGCCTGCGATAAAGCCGAACATATCGTCATAGCTTGCAACCTTTGCGTCTTCAATGTTGATTAAACGGATCTTGTGGTAAATATCAATGTTTAATGAAGAACCCAGCTGGATAGCAACAACGTTGCCCTTGCTGTTCTTTTCTGCTTCGTGAATCGCGTTGATTAAGAGCTTAGTTTTGCCTGTACCTTTTTTTCCTGGGATTAATTTAATCATCGTAGTGTCCTCCGAGTTTTATATTTGTAAAACGGCTCACGCCGTAATATTACCTTAGTTAAGCTTAGCCTCGAGAGCAGCCTTTGCTTCCTCGTAACCGGGCTTTCCAAGCAGGGCGAACATATTCTTCTTGTAGCTTTCAACACCCGGCTGATTGAACGGATTTACGCCAAGCAGATAGCCGGAAATTGCGCAAGCCTTTTCAAAGAAGTAAATCATATAGCCAAGCTCGTATTCGTTGAGCTCAGGAACTTCAAGAACAATGTTCGGAACGCCGCCCTCGGTATGAGCGATAACCGTTCCCTGGTAAGCCTTGTCGTTTACAACGGACATATTCTGGTTTGAAAGGAAGTTCAGACCATCGCCGTTTGCAGGATCGTCCTTGAGGAAGAAATCCTTCTGCGCCTTGCCGAAGTGAACAACAGTTTCAAACAGCATCTTTGTGCCGTCCTGAATAAACTGACCCAGTGAATGGAGGTCGGTGGAGAAAACGGCAGATGTTGGGTATAAGCCCTTGCCGTCCTTGCCTTCGCTTTCGCCGAAGAGCTGCTTGAACCATTCGTTCATCATTGCAAAGGAAGGTTCGTAAGCGACCAGCATTTCAGCCGTTCTGCCCTTGCGGCTGAGGATATTTCTGATTGCTGCATACTTGTAGCAGTCGTTCTTTTCAATTTCAGGTGAAACAAGCTCGTCCTGAGCTGCCTTAGCGCCGTTCATAAGAGCGTCAATATCGCAGCCTGCGCAGGCGATAGGTAAAAGACCTACTGCTGTGAGAACTGAGAAACGTCCTCCTACGTCGTCAGGAATAACAAATGTTTCGTAGTCCTTTTCGTTGGAAAGCTCCTTGAGCGTTCCTCTTGCCTTGTCTGTTGTGGCGTAAATTCTGCTCTTTGCGCCCTCTGCGCCGTACTTTTCTTCAAGCATATCTCTGAATACTCTGAATGCCAGAGCAGGTTCGGTGGTTGTACCGGACTTGGAGATGATGTTTACTGAAAAATCCTTGCCCTCAACCAGTGAAACGACCTGATTGAGATATGTAGGGCTGATAGAGTTGCCGATAAAATAAATGTCGGGCGTATTCTTCTTTACATTGTTGTAAAGCGAACCCTTGATAGCTTCGATTGCAGCTCTTGCGCCTAAGTACGAGCCGCCGATACCAATAACGAGCAGCACCTCGCTGTCCTTCTTGATTTTTTCTGCCGCTGCCTTAATTCTTGCAAATTCAGCCTTGTCATAGTCGGTCGGAAGAGTTACCCAGCCAAGGAAGTCGTTTCCTAAGCCGCTCTTTGACGTCAGCGTTTCGTGAGCAGCCTTTACCAGCGGCTCCATGCCTTTAAGCTCGTCTGCTCCGACAAAGCTTTTAAGATACTTGTCATTAACCTTTAAAGCCATTTTAATTCTCCTTTTATACTTCTGTCACTTATAATCTTTTTATATAAATACATTATAGCTGAATTCACCCGTTTTTGCAAGATATTTTATATTCAACTTCCACTTTTAGTTACATTTAACAAAAATTTTAACTGAATTTTATGACAACTTACAATTTTTACACGCAGTTTACATTGTAAACAGCCCGCCCAAAATCAGTTCCCAGCTTTTGAGAAACGTCATGCGCTCCACCGCCGAAATCGCCACAACGTCTGTTTCAAAAATCACCTGCTCGTCAAGGACCGCCTGCACCTTTCCGACTTTCTGCCCCTGCTTGATTGCCGCTTCAACCGTTCTGCTTACGGCATAGTTGTAGGTCACTTCCGCCGACTTTCCTTTTGGGACTATGCAGCTGCCGCCGCGGTCAATGCCCAGCGCCACCGTCTTTTCGGTGCCTTTCGTTACCTCCGCCGGAGCAAGCCTTTCCGCCTCAAACTGCGGAACGAACACCTCAAAGCCCGTAAATCCGTAATCAAGCAGCATTTCCGCCTGCTCAAAGCGCGAGCTGTCGCTTTCCGCGCCTAAAACCACCGCAATAAGCTCCATTTCGCCGCGCTTTGCAGTTCCCGCAAAGCAGTATCCCGCACCGTCGGTCGTGCCGGTTTTCAGTCCTGTAATCCCGTTGTAGCTGCTGATAAGCTTGTTGGTGTTGAGCAGCTGAGTTTCGCGCTCCGTGCCTGTTCTGACGCTTGACAGACGAGTCAGCAGGAACTCATCGTAAACATCGTAATTCCGCAGTGCCGCCGCCATTTTTGCCACATCGCGGGCGGTTGAATAATGCAGCGGGTCGTCGTAGCCAACGCAGTTTGCAAAATGTGTATTGCTCATTCCAAGCGTCTTTGCCTTTGCATTCATCAGCTTCACAAACTCCTCCTCGCTGCCGCCGATGTATTCCGCGACTGCTACGCAGGCATCGTTTGCCGAGCTAATAACGATAGACCGCAGCATATCGTAAGCGCTCATTTTTTCGCCGCTTTCAAGCCAGATTACCGAGCCGTCCATGGAGCTTGCATACGCCGAGGTCTGTATCATGTCGTCCATCGACAGCGCGCCTTTATCAAGCGCCTCCGCCGCAAGCAGCAGAGTCATTATTTTTGTCACCGACGCAATCGGCAGCTTTTCGTCGCAGTTCTGCGCATAGAGGACCTGCCCTGAGCCTTTATCCATAAGCAGAGCGGATTTGGCGGTTATTTCAAGGGGCGCTTCACAGCCTGAGCTTATTGAAAAAAAGCTTAACGCAATACCTGCGGCAAGAATAAATGAAACAATTTTCTTCATAGCACAAACCTCATCTTTCCGTAAATAATATGTATAGTCCGTCCCTATAATGCGTAACATAGGAACAAATAAGTGAAAGGACTGTGCATATGGTTAAGGTTAAAGAGTGGATAAAGCTTATGCTGCTGTTCCTTATCGGCGGCTTTGTTTACTGCGCTATTGAAATTGCCTACAAGGGCGACACTCATTATTCCATGTTCATCGTAGGCGGACTTTGCTTCATTCTTATCGGCGGAATAAACAACTACTTTGATTATTCAATGCCGCTGATTAAGCAAATGACGATTTCGTCGCTGCTGATTACGGCGCTGGAGTTTGTCAGCGGCTGTATTGTAAATCTGTGGCTGAATCTGAACGTATGGGATTACAGCGGACTGCCGCTGAACGTGCTTGGTCAGATATGTCTGCTGTTTATGGCAATATGGTTTTTCCTGTCGCTGCCGGGAATCCTGCTTGACGATTTTGTTCGCTGGAAAATGTTCGGCGAGGAAAAGCCGCATTATGTGCTGTTTAGGAAAAAAGCGATTGCATAAGACCGCCGTTTTGACAAAAAAATCAGACTGCCGCTCCTTTCGGAGTCGTCAGTCTGAGCCTTTATATGAAGGACCTCATATACATAATTATGAAAGGCTTACCGCTGTTGCAAACGCGCCTACCCAGTAGGCGGTGGTAATGTCGGCAGTTTTCACATTCTGTCCCGGCATAGGGCTGTAAATCATTGTGCCTGCGCCGATGTAAATGCCGCCGAAATCAGCCTTTCCGCTGTTGTCGGTTGAAAAGAATACCAGATCTCCCGGCTTCATTTCCTCCATTTTAATGTTCTCGCCCATTGTGGACTGCGCGCTTGTCTGGCGCGGGCAGTTGATAAAACCGTTTTCCCTGAGAACATAGTAGATAAATCCCGAATTGTCGAAGCCCTCCGTCGGCGTTGCTCCGCCGTCCGTGAACGGAATTCCTACCATGGCTTCCGCCGTAACAACAATGCCGTTGGTTTCGTCAATTTCAGTGCTGCCGATGGTGTCGGCAATAATCTCAAGCTGTTCCGCGGTTACGGTAGTGGTTGTTTCCGACTGCGGCGCGGCTGTGCTTTCAGCCGATGTATCCGATGCAGATGTGCCTGAGTAAACCGATGTATCTGTGGGAACCTCTCCCGTTGTGATGTCAATGGTATTTTCGCTTCCGTCATTGTTGTTACCGCAAGCCGCTATACAGAACATGATGACGGTAAACAAAGCGATTACCGCAATAGTAGCTTTTGTTTTCATTCAATGATCCCTCCAAGGTCTGAACCGGGCTTTTTCGGATAATAACATTATATCCTATTTTATACGGCTTAATCAAGAACAATGCGGTTACAGTTTGTTCTCATTTGGGTTACAAACAGTTACAATCTGTAACACTTTTATCCGTCTTTTGCCTTTTTTCGCCTGTTCCTATGTATTTTACTTGCAAATGCTGCAAAAGTCAAGGGAATTTTGCACTAATTGTAACTTATACACAACCACAGGGGCTGTTTCCACAACCCCTTATGGCTATTTTTTAGCGTTTTGAAGTAAAATCGAGCTTTTGCAAATTTCGTCATACTGCACAATTAAACAAGCGACGCGAAATGAAATTTGCCCTTATTTTTGTAAAAGCTGCACAATTTTACAAAATTATACAGTCAGCACTCCGTTTCCGCTTATCTTCAAAAGCAGTATCTGCTCCTCCTCGCCTGTCGCCGCGTTTACATAAACAAGCGCCTGCTTGCCGCTTATGTCGGTGCAGCGGAACTCGTAGCAGTAAAGCTCGTTCTGTCCGCCCGACGGAATAACGCACATATTGACCTTCTTGCAGATCAGCCGCGGCGAAAGCCGCGAAATAGCGTCAACAGCGGATATTTCCGCTCTTGGCAGATTTCTCTCGCAGTGATTTGTGAGGTAGCCGCGGCAGTCGGCGCTCATTACCTCCCCGTTGTCCATAGCGATACCGACCTTGATCAAATCGGTATAAAGCACTGTTCCGTCCTGCAATCCCGCGAAATTTATTACACAAACGTTACCTTTGATTTCATAATATGTGTCCGTCATATCGGTGTATCCGATTTTATCCAAATACTCTTTGGCAATTTCGACAGCTTTTTCCGCAGTGATATTCTTCTGCGAAACGCGGCGGTAATTCAGCATATAGTTGAGATAGCCGCCGTTTTTGGTTATTGCAACCGTCCTGTCCTCACACTCGAAAACGTATGACGGCATTTTTCCTCCCTCGCTTTCGGCTGAAACAAGCTTGCTGCAGCCGCTTTGAGAAACTGCGGTTTCAAGCGCCTTTTCCTGCGTTACCATCTGCTTTCCCTCGGTCATGAGTGGCGTTTTTTCAAGAATGTGGTCGGAAAACGGTCCGTCGTAAATAAGCGTCGGATAGCTTTCAAAGCCCTCCTCAAAATCAGTAAAGCCCTCGGTAACATTGACGCTTGTCTGCCCTGCTTCCATGCCGTCCGCAATTTCTGACACCTTTTCAAAGGTCAGATAGCCGCTTTCAAGCTGCTGCTCTACGCTCCACATTTCCGCGCTTATTTCCTCTGCGCAGGAATAAAGCGTCAGCAGATTTTCCCTTTCCTCATCGGTAAGCTCGCCTCCGCCGCGTACTTTTTCCGCAAGGCTGCGCGCGTAATTTCCTACCTGGGACAGAAATTTGTAGGTTTTGCTCAGTTCAAGGTCGTTCATCGGCAGCTGAGCAAGGGACATCTTTGCGGTCGCCGCGTCGCTTACAAGCTTTTCCGCAAGCTCGTCCGCAAGGTTTGCGGAATTAGCGTAAATGCCTTTGTTAAGCGTATTTTTTATGTTATCAAGGCTCAGCGACAAGTCCTCCGCCGCTCTCATATACGAATATTCAAGCTGACGCCTGGCGCTGCTTGCATTGCTGTAATTTATTCCCGCATAAACTGCCAGAGCTGCGATAATTGCGATTGCGAAGCTGATTATGCGCACAAAAGTCTGTTTGCTGATTGACAATTCAAGCACTCCTTTCCTTTTTCATTATTTTTTCACATTTTTTTGCTATTATGCTATTTAAAAATGACAGAAAATGTGTTATAATTATATGGTATGATTTTTACAAACCACCCGAAACGAGGTTTATATATGATATATTTTGACAACGCTGCAACAACAAAGCCCTGCGAGCAGGCAATTATTGCGGCAGCGGAAAATATGCGGAACAATTTCGGCAACGCCTCCTCGCTGCATAAGTTAGGCATTGAGGCGGAAAAGGTGCTGACCTCCGCAAAGAAAACCATTCTTGCAAGACTGGGACTGGAGGGCGAAATTTATTTCACATCGGGCGCGACCGAAAGCAACAACACCGCTCTCCTCGGCGTATGCGAAGTCTACAAGCGCGTGGGCAACCGCATTGTTACCACCTCCGTTGAGCACCCGAGCGTTGCAAGAGTAATGGACAAGCTGGAGGCAATGGGCTTCGAGGTTGTGCGTATCGCGCCAAAGGACTGCATGGACAGCTTCGAGCAGGCGATAATCGGCGCAGTTGACGGAAACACGCTCATTGTAAGCACAATGACGGTAAACAACGAAACGGGCTTCCGCATTGACGTACAGAAAATTTACCGTGCGGTAAAGGCAAAATACCCCAAGTGCATGGTACACGTTGACGGCGTGCAGGGCTTCTGCAAGGTGCCGCTTGCGGGGGACTTTATCAGTATGTCCGCCCACAAGATTCACGGGATAAAAGGCGTAGGCGCGCTTTACTGCGCAAAGGGCGCAAGGTTTGCTCCACTGCTTGCAGGAGGCGGTCAGCAGAAAAACCTCCGTTCGGGAACCGAGCCAATCGACATAATCGCAGGCTTTGAAGCGGCGGTAAAGGCATACCCTAAAACCATGAGCCATTTGGAAGAGCTTTACAGCCACACGGCGAAACTTCTCAGCGGTCTTGAGGGTGTTACTGTAAACAGCAAAAATAATATCCCCTCTATTCTCAACTTCTCCGTTCAGGGCGTAAGGAGCGAAATCATGCTACATTATCTGGAGGAGAGTCAGATATACATTTCAAGCGGCTCCGCCTGCTCAAAGGGCAAAAAAAGCGCCGTTCTTTCAGAATTCGGCATTTCGGACAAGAATATTGACTCGGCAATTCGAGTAAGCTTTAATAACGAAAACACTATTGCGGAAACAGAGCAGTTTGTCGACGCTATATATAATGGTATAAAAAGATTCAGGAGATAACATGGAAAAGGTTAAAGAAGTAATAATGGCAAAATATGGTGAAATCGCTCTCAAGGGGCTTAACAAGCATACCTTTGAGGACCTGCTCATCAAAAACATCAAACGCAGGCTGAACCGCTTCGGCAGGTTCGAATACACAAGAAACCAGTCCACAATTTACATCACCCCCGTTGACGAGGACATTGACCTTGACGCAGCGGTAAAGAAGCTGAGCTGCGTTTTCGGAATTGCAGCCATTCAGCGCTCAATGGTGCTGCCCAAGGACTGGGATACAATCGTAAAGGAAGGTATGCCATACCTTGAGCCCGCCCTCGCAAATGCCAAGACCTTCAAGGTTGACGCAAAGCGCTCGGACAAGTCCTTCCCGATGAAAACCCCTGAAATTCAGCTTGAGCTGGGCGGAGCTATCCTTGACGCATATCCGCACCTGACCGTTGACGTTCACGAGCCCGAAAAGAGAGTGCTGCTGGAAATCAGGGACAAGGCGGCGTTCCTTAACGCGGACAGAATCATCGGCGCCTGCGGTATGCCTGTGGGCAGCTCGGGACGTGCGCTGCTGCTGCTTTCGGGCGGCATCGACAGCCCTGTTGCGGCTTATATGATGGCTAAGCGCGGACTTAAGGTAGACTGTATTCATTTCCAGTCGCCTCCGTACACCTCGGAGCGCGCGCTTATGAAGGTTGAAACTTTATGCGAGAAGCTGGTTGACTACTGTGGTGACATAAGATTTTACTGCGTTCCGTTTACCGAAATTCAGGAAGCCCTCCGCGACAACTGTCCCGAGGAATATTTCACAATCGTTATGCGCCGCCTTATGATGAGAATTGCCAACAGAATATGCGGCGCCAACGACTACGGCGCAATTATCACAGGCGAAAGCGTTGCTCAGGTAGCAAGCCAGACCCTAAAGGCAATCCAGTGCACCGACAGAGTTGCGGAATACCCTGTTTTCCGCCCCGTTATCGGCATGGATAAAAAGGAAATCGTTGAAGTTGCAAGAAAGATTGACACATTTGAAACGTCTATCCTGCCTTACGAGGACTGCTGCACGGTGTTCACACCTAAGCACCCTAAAACAAAGCCGCTTATTTCCGAGGCGGAAGCTGCCGAAAGCTCATACGATTTCGCTCCGATGATAGAAGAAGCGATAAAGAATATTACCGTTAAGGATTTCAAGCTTTCTGATTAAAAAGGATTACAATATGGAAACAATTGTTGACAATTCGGTACAAAACATTGACAACACAGCCCATGATGTAGTACAATTGCTTGCAAAGAGCGCTATGCATTGTGCAACGGTTGAAAGCTGCACCGGCGGGCTTGTTTCGGCTGCCATTACCGCAGTTTCCGGCTCCTCAGCCGTTTTCGACCTTGGCATCTGCACCTATGCGAGCAGCGCCAAAAACAAAATGGTGGGCGTTCCCTACGATATTCTGGATACGGTGGGCGCAGTTTCCGAGGAATGTGCGGTCGCCATGGCAAAAGGCGTCTGCAAAACAGCCGGCGCTGAGTTCGGCGTTTCCACTACGGGAATTGCAGGACCAACAGGCGGAACAGTCGACAAGCCGGTGGGAACAGTGTTTATCGGGATTTCCACGCCGACAAGATCTTATGCCGCACACTGCGTTTTTGACGTAAGGAATTGCCCCGAAGATATGGACAAAAGAACTTTTATAAGAAAGCAGGCGGTCGCAAAGGCTCTTTCAATGCTGCGCGACGCAATCGTACAAGAGAAAGGAATCAATAATGGCTAATTTTACCCAGCGGCCCGCTCCTGTAAAAAGCGGTAAAAGAGGAAAAAAGCCTAACATCTTCATAAGAATTTTAAAGGCGGTTTTCCCATGGAAAGGCGACAGCGTGGGCGAGGGAATACGAAAGGTTATTTTTTCAGTCGCTATCGTTGCATTCATCATAACAGGCGGCTCGGTGCTGCTTGACGTGGGCAACGAAATGGTGCAGAAATACGTTAAATCCGAGGAAATAAGGCAGCTTAAAGACTCCCTCAATCTTTCCGACGACGTAATACAGCAAATTGAGAGCGAGGTTCCGCAGATACTTCCTGAGTATATGGGACTTTATGCGCAGAACAAGGACATTGTAGGCTGGATAAAGATAGACGATTCGGGAATCGATTACCCTGTTATGCAAACCTCCGACAACGAGTACTATCTCACCCACAACTTCCAGAACGAATACAGCAAGGGCGGCTCGATTTTTGCGGATTACCGCAATACGATTACCGCTACAAAAAAATCCAGCAACATAATTCTCTACGGTCATAATATCTGGTCGGGCGAGTATTTTGCCAAGGTCACAAGATACTACGACTCCAAGGAAGCCGACCCGCTGGCATTTTACAAGCAGCACCCCACTATCACCTTTGACACTATTTACGAAAAGGCTGAGTACAAGATTTTCGCCTGCGTACTGTTCAACACAAAGGAAAAGTACGGCGAGGTTTATCCATACACAAGCAAGCGCGAATTTGCAAGCAAGGACGAGTTCAACAGCTTTATCCTCGACATAATGGACAGAAGCGTGCTGTGGACAGACGTTGACTTCGACTACGGCGATGAAATAATTACCCTTTCTACCTGCTACTGGCCTTACGGCGAGGAGGTCGACACAAGATGCGTTGTGTTCGCAAGAAAGGTTCGTGACGGCGAAAGCGCAGAGGTTGACGTAACAAAGGCGCAGAGAAACTACAACCCGTTATGCTTCGAATACCAGTACAATGTTCTCGGCGGTCAGTGGAACGGCAGAACATGGGATACAAGCAAGCTTTTGAGCTACGACGGTCAATAACCCTGAAAGGATATGAAAACCAATGGCAAATGAACACGCAAAGGAAAGCGGAGCGGTATCCGTTCTCAAGAAGATAATCCCCCAGAAAGGCGACAGCGCAGGCGAAGCGGTGAGAAAAATCGTTTTTCTCGTTTCGATAGCGGTTGTTATAGTGTGCCTTGTGCTTATACTTGTTGACGCAGGGGAAAATGCAAGCGATCAGAAAATGAACGAGGAGGTAAGGGATTTAAAGGAAAACAGCGTAAACGGAAACATTTCCCTTACGGACGAGCAGATTGAACAGCTTGAGGAGGAGGCGCCTGGAATACTGGACGAATACAAGGCGCTTTACGAGGAAAACCACGACATCGTCGGCTGGATAAAGATAAACGAAACGCCTATTGATTATCCTGTTATGCAGTCGGACGACAACGAATATTACCTCTACCGCAACTTCTACCGCGAGGACAGCAAGCTCGGCTCCATCTTTGCAGACTATCACGTTAAGTTCACTCCTACATCAAGACCCAACAACACCGTTCTTTACGGTCATAACATTGCGTCGGGCGAATATTTCGCAAAGCTGACCAACTACTATCCCAACAAGTACGGCAGCCTTGATTTCTACCTGAGAAACCCAACCGTTCAGTTTGACACTATTTACGAAAAGGGTACATATAAAATTTTCGGTGCAATGTTCATTAACACCGAGGAAGAACACGGCGAGGTGTTCAGCTATTACAGACAGCGCAAATTCGAAAGCGCAACCGAGTTCTATGACTTTATGTGCAACGTTCTTGACAGGAGCTGCTTCTACACCGATGTTGACGTGGAGTACGGCGATGAAATTCTCACGCTTTCCACCTGCTATTACCCAATGGGCAACAGCGTTGACTCGCGTTTCGTTGTATTTGCAAGACGCGTCCGTGACGGCGAAAGCGCCGAGGTTGACGTAAGCAAGGCTTATATCAACAAGGACCCGCTTTACTTTGAATATTACCGCCAAGTCAACGGTCTTGGCGAATGGGGCGGCAGAACATGGGATACCTCAAAGCTTATCGGCTTTGACGAGTATGCAGCCTCCCATCCCAACGATACAATCGCAAACCTTCCTGCCGACAATAGCGACGCAGCATAAATTTTATAGGAAAGAGTACACGAAATGCCTGAATTTGAAGTAAAACACAAACAGCCGCCTGTAAAAAAGAAAAAAAAGAAAAAGGAAAACATATTTGTCAGCATTTTCTCCGGACTGCTCCCGTGGAAGGGCGACAGCGCAGGCGACATTGTCCGCAAGATAATTTTCCTCGTTTCAATAGCAATACTGGTTTATGCGCTTTTGACTATACTGAACTTCTATGTGTTCAGGGATAACGCAAATACCGCCGAGGCTCAGAAATGGGCGCAGCTCAAAAACGAAAGCGCAAGCGACGATAAAATCTCCATCGTGATCAGGGACGCGGACGATAAAACCGACAATACCGATTCCGACGGCGGAGAAGAGGTTGAGGTTCTTTCCGAATACGTTCAGTATTACGAGGAGAACAACGACTTTGTAGGCTGGATTTCAATCTACCCTTATGTAAACTATCCTGTTGCCCAGAGCGATGACAACGACTTCTACCTCAAACATAACTTTGATAAGGTTCCCACCGCAAACGGCACAATCTTTGCCGATTATCAAGGGGTTTTCACTCCGACCGAGCGCCCTAACAACATAATTCTCTACGGTCACAACCTTATTACCAACAACTACTTCCAGCCTCTTTCCAACTACCGCAAGGATATTGAGTTCTTTAAGGATAACTGCACATTCGACTTTGACACGCTCTACGCAAGGGGCAAGTACAAAATCTTCTCCGTATTCCTTACAAACACCAAGTCCGAACACGGCGATGTATTCAACTACAACCACTTCGTATACTTCAACAACCGCGACGAGTTCTTTGACTTCGTCAGCGAGTGCCTTGACAGAAGCTACTACTACACTGACGTTGATCTGGAGTACGGCGACGAGATAATGACTCTTTCAACCTGCGACTTCTCAATGTTCTCCGATATGAGGCTTGTTGTTGTGGCAAGGCGCGTCCGCGACGGCGAAAGCCCCAACATTGACACCGACAAAATCATTGACAACACAGGCTTTGACGAAAACGGAAACGTAAGACGCAAGATGTTCCAAGCTTACTATGACAACTACGGCTGCCAGTGGGCAGGACGCTCATGGGATACGTCCCTCGTCAAGGATTTCGACAAGTACAACGATGAAAACGGCACAATTGAAATCGGCACAGCAGTAGCCGACGCAAACAGCTAAGAGGTGATTTTACGACTAAATCGTCAATTGCAAAGGCAATTTTTGCGCTTTTCATAATCAGCGTTTATGTGTATATTTACTGCATAATGGGCAGGGTCGAAAGCGTAGAGGCGGCTGAGCAGACAACAGCCTCCGCCGCAGCCGAAACCGCTCCCGTCACAGAGGAAACCACTGTAATCAGCACGGACAGCACCGAGCAGATTACATACTCAACCACCCTTGACGTTACCAATATCGGAAAGCCCAGATTTGCCGACTACACGGCAACAGCCGCTCCCGCCGAGGAAACTGTTCCGCAGACCGCTTCCGAAACTGCCGCGCCCGACCTTGTAGCGGTAATCGAATCCTACGAAACCACTACAACCACTGCGGCAACAACAACCGAGGCTACAACCACCATTCAGACAACGGCTGCGCCTGTTACCACGACCACCGCTCCCACAACTGCCGCTGCCACTACAACCGAGGAAGTAATCTCCGCAGACGAGGAAACCTCTGACAACGGCAGCGACGAGCTTGTTCCCGATGAGGACGATGTGGAGGACGTTACCGATACAATCGAGGACGACAGCGACAGCAATTCCGCCGAAACCCTTTCGGTGCTGTATAACGGCAGCATAGTAACAGGTGACGCAGCGGACATTATCGCAAGAGTTACCATGGCGGAAATAGGCGGCTCGTTCAACAGCGAAGCAATAAAGGCGCAGGCAATCGCCGCCTACACCTATGTTAAATATTACAATCAGAACGGCACAAACGCCACCGTTGCCATGTCGACGCCTAACTCAAAGGTAAAGCAGTGCGTAAACGAAATAATCGGCAAGGCAATCTACTACAACGGCAGCCTTATCCAGTCGGTTTACTGCTCGTCAACCCCAGGATACACCGCTTCGGCATATAACGTATGGGGAGTTGACTATCCGTACCTGAGAAGCAGAATATGCGAGCTTGACAAGGAATACGACCCGAACTACGGAGTAAAAACCACCTTTACCGCAGCCGATATAAAGCAGCGGGTGCTTGAAAAAACAGGCATTGAGCTTGACGGCGACCCGTCTGAATGGTTTGAGATACAGACCTACGTTGACAACGTATTTGTTGGGAACATGACAATCGGCGGCAATTCAACCTACAACAACGGCAGCAAAAACGTAACAATAACCGGCCGTGTTTTCAGAGAGCAGATCATGAGCTTCAATCTGAAATCCGCCTGCTTTGAAATCAGCTATGACCAGGCTTCGGACAGCTTTACATTCACAACCTACGGCTACGGTCACGGCGTTGGATTTGTACAGTACGGCGCAAACAACCTTGCAAATGTGTACGGCTACAACTATGAACAGATTCTGGATTATTACTTCCCGGGAACCGTTGTTAAATAATCAGGCATAGAAAGTCGCTCCGCTTATGTTAAGCGGAGCGCCTTTCATTATAGTCTGCCGTTTGCCTTGACAGCGTTGGCTGTGTTACATGG
>CAKSIR010000012.1 GCA_934462775.1 uncultured Ruminiclostridium sp. | reverse complement strand
GCTTAGGGCGCTGCCCTAAGAACCTGCAAGCCTTTGAAAAGGCTTGACCTAAACTTTAAATTTGACTTTTTCGACAGACAGATCCCCTCTGAAATCAGAGGGGATTTTAAGTATCAGTTTCTGGTTAGCCAGATGTTCGCAACGTCCAGCGCCTCGTAAAGGCCGCCTCTGTCGCTTGATTTTACTATCATGTCCTTTGCGTCAATGTTTGGCGCAGTTCTCATAAGCTGAACACGGATTTTGTCCGCAATATCCAGATCCTTAACCTTATGGGTTGAGGTAATTGTAAGCACTGCCACGGTTTCGTCGCTCATGTTGCCGTAGTAAATCTGCTTGCCCTTTCTCACCAGAGGATAGCCCTTATAGGTGAAGAAGTTCGTTTCTGCCATATAATCACACTCCCTTTATATATATTATACACCATATAGATTTATTTATCAACTGTTATATGTTAATAGTTGAGAGAAATTTCGCCGCCGTTCAGATAATTCTCCATATTTTCCACAAGCCGTGTTGAGAACATCTGACGGGTCTTGAACAGGTTTTCGCCGTTTACCGCAATGATTGTTTTGCGGTCAATGTCTGAATTGTAGAATGAAACGGTATCGTCCGCGCGGTTAGGGTCGCTGTACTTGTAGGTCAGCGAGCAGATAAAGCCGCCCTTTTCCTCATCGGTATAGATTTCCTCGCCGTATGCGGAGATGAAGTACTGGTAAAGCTCCTTGAACTTGTCCTCGTCCTCTATCCTTTCGCCGTCCATGTAGAACTCGTAGGTGTCCTTTTCGTCCTCGCCTGCGGCAGCCGTCTTTTTCACGTCAAACTCGATTGTTCGCTCGCTGTCCTTGTACACAATGCCGTCAAGCGAATAAATGTAAGGCAGCAGGAACAGTCTTGCCATGCAGTCCTCAACGTCCATTGTCGCCCACGGAACGGAGCTTGCGGTAAACTCATACAGCACGTCCGGATCCTCGCTGAAGGTGCCGTAATAGCCTGCAAGGGTGGTGGTTACGGTGCCGTCTGAGTTCTCCGTTTTGGATACAAGGGGAGCGCCGAGAGTTATTGTGTATTCCTTGTTCAGGTACAGCATAGTGATAACCGCGGTGGGGTCGTTAAGACCTGCAACCTCGTAATCCTTATCCTCCATGCCTACCCAGACTGCTTCGCTTGCGGTCAGACCGAAGAAGCCGTAAATAAGGTCGGAGTGATTGGTCTGGTCAACGTAAACGTTGTAAGGGCTGGTAAATCTGTGGGAGGAGTAGGCAATGTACTCGGAATTTTCCGAATCCTCAGGGATTGCCTCAATAACGATCGGCTCCTCCAAATCGGAGCGAACAACGGTGATTTTCTCGATCATGGGCGCGTTTTCCGAATCGTATTCTGGCATGAGCTGAGTTTTTACATAGTAGTAGCGGGTGTTTGCATAGCAGTTCAGCTTGGTTGTTGCGTAAATGTAAACGTCATTGCCGCCCTTGACTGCAAAGTAGGTTGACGTTGTGTCGGTAGGAACAGGGTTGCCGATGAGGAACGATACGGAGGTATCGTCCGCGTAGGTTACGTTCACCTCCGCAACAGGGTCTGCAAGGCCGTACTTTTCAAGCTCGGCGCAGTTTTCCTCAACAAGCTGCTTCGCCTTTATTTCGGCGGAATAGTTTGCGATAGTTGTAAATGCAGCCTGATTAAGGTCGCAGTCGCCGCCGATGTCAACAACGCTCCACACCTGTTCCTCGGTGGTCGTGCCGTCCGAATTTGTTACAGACTTCATTTCGGAGGTTATTGTGTAGGCGTCGCTGCGGTTGGTGACGGTAATTGACTTTATGTCCTCGGCGCTTTGGCTTGAAAAGACAAGCGAGCTGTCTGTTTCCTCGTCGGCGGAGGAAGCAGCATTACCGCCGTCGGCTTCGTCATTCTCCTTAGGCTGTGTGAGCAGCAAAAGAAGAACGACCGCGGCAAGTATGATTATTCCCGCTGCGGAAATAATCAGTATCTGCATATTTTTACTCATTTTTTTCATGGGAATATCCTTATCTGTGGCGTCTTCTGAGCCATACTACAATGCCTGCAACGATAATTGCAACAGGTAGAACGATTGCGAAAATAATTGCGATGGTTGCTGAGGCTGCGGCTGAGATTTCAAAGGTGGACATCTGGAACGACTTTGGAGTAAGTGTGATTTCAAAGTCGTCCCTGCCGGAAATTCCTCTGAAAATGCTCATCATAAGCTCGGCGTTGTTTGCCTGCTCGGTAACGAGAAGAGTTTCGTTAAGCAGGAACTCGCTGCCGTAAACAACGACTTTACTGTAAACAGGGTCGGTGCCGTTTTCAAACTGTACCTTTGAGGACTCAACGATACCGTTCAGCACGCCCTTGTTTCCTGCGTCTGCAACCGTCCAGCTGTCGTCTGCGTCAAGAGGATAGATGACCGCGCCGTCGTAGGAGGTGAGGATAGGCGTTGTCGCAAAGTTGGAGTATTCCTCAAAGCGGAGAGTCAGGGCGAGCATATTGTTGCCGAAAATGTACTTTGACGAATCAAGGTCGGAGGTGTAATCGCTGCTGCCGAGCTGCATAAGCTGATAGATAGGCAGTCCCGAATAAGCGTAGTTTGCGTCTGTCTGATAAATAACGCCGTCCTCGACCACAATGCCCCATTCGTTGAGGAAGGACTTGATGTTGGGGATATTAGGGTTGGAAGCGCTGGCAACGTAGATTACGTTTTTGCCGTATTTACCGCCGTTGTCAAGCCACTTGTCCAGCTTGTTCAGGTCCTCGTTGGAGTAGTCGGAGGACGGAGCGTAGATTACAACAAAGTCAATGCCGCTGTCGATTTCGCTGACCAGTGAAATGTTCAGGGCTTCTGAAACGTAAGCGTTTGTTTCAAGCAGGGACTTCATTGTGGCGTTTTCTGTTTCGCCGTAGCCTGTCGTGAACGCAACGCGGACAGGGTCCGTATTTGTAACGGACATAATAGCGGAAAGCAGGGCGGATTCAGCGTTTGCATTGACTGCGCTGATGTACTGATAGCCGTACTGCGCGTAGGTCTGGTCGTACTGAATGTCCAGGTACTGGGTGTAGTCCAGCGCCTTGTATCTGCCTGTTTCCTCAGATTTAACCACTATCATTCCCTCGCCGATAGTTGCGTCAGGGTAGTCCGCCGAGAAGGACGGATTAGTCAGCAGGTCAACGTAATTCAGCGAAATGCTGCCGTTTGATTCGGCGAAGCGCTTGCAGATTTCGTTGGTCTGGTTGTAGTAGGAGCCTGCCCCAGTGAAGTCGTCCTCGTTGTTTGTTACGGTAATGTCTACCTTGCCCGTAAGGGTCTTGAGGTAGTCCACGGTGGTTTCGTCTATTGAATAAAGTGATTCCGAAGTAAGGTCTGCCTTTACGTCAAAGCGGTCCAGTACAAGGTTTACGATTACGTTCACAAGTACGATTGCCGCAACGAAAAGCACTGTAAAAAGCACCGAAAGTCCGCCGTATTTGAACTTCTTGCTTTTGAACGGATTAGCCATTGTGTTATTCCTTTCTGTTATGGTTATTTCTTTTCATTAAGACCAGCGGCGCTTTTCAAGCACTCTGACCGTGAGGAAAAGGAAAATAACCGCTACACTGACAAAGAACAGCACGTTGCTCAGGCTGAAAATACCTGTTGTAATTTCGCTGAACCTTGAGAAAACCGAAACGCTCGAAAGAATGTCAGAGATAAACTGAATCGGGATAACCGACGCAAGGCTGTCCAAAAGCAGCAGCGCAACGTTTACCGCCATGCTGCCTACTGCGGCTATCATCTGGTTTTCGGTGAGGGTGGAGATGAACAGACCCGCAGCGATGAAAACCGCGCCTAAGAGGATTATGCCGACAATGTTGCCCCATACCATCGACCATGCGATAGTGCTGAAGCAGCTCAGCACGATTGCGTAAATCAGCAGCACCGACGTACTGATAAGGAAAATTGCAAAGGCTGAAAGGAACTTGCCCATAACCAGTCGGAAAAGGCTGATTGGCGCGGTCAGGGTAAGCTGATCGGTTTTCTGTCTGTTATCCTCCGACATAAGCCTCATGGTAAGCACGGGAATGAATATCATCAGCACGAAGAACATTCCGAGGAACACATAGCTTAAATCGGTAGAGCCCATTGAAAGGGCGAAAATGTAAAAGAACGCTCCCGAAAAGAACAGATAAACCGCAATGAAAACATAGCCGATAGGGGAGCTGAAATATGCGCCGAATTCGCGCTTGAATATTGCAAGCATCAGTTAAGACCTCCCTGTTTTTCCATTTTGTCCATCTGCTTTTCAAACTTTTCCGCCTGTCCGTAAATGTCGCCGGTTGTAAGCTTGAGGAAGATTTCCTCTAAGGTCAGCTCGTTGGACTTCATAAGCAGGATAAGGTAGTTTCTTGCGGCAAGCTTTCTGCTTACCTCGCGTCTTACGTCAACGCCCTCTTTTGCGTCAAGGTGATACTCGAAAACGCCCTTTTCGGTTTCCCTTGTAACAATAACCCTGTCCATTCCGCTGATACCTTCAAGGATTTTCTTGACCTCGGTCTGGCTGCCCTCCACCTGAACAATAAGGCGGTGGTCGGCGGAAAGGTTTCTGGCAAGGTTTTCGGTTTTGTCGTTGGCGACTATTCTGCCCTTGTTGATTACAACGATACGGTCGCAGACCGCCTGCACCTCAGGCAGGATATGGGACGAGAGTATAACGGTGTGGTTCTTTCCGAGGCGCTTGATAAGCGTTCTTATCTCGATTATCTGCTTCGGGTCAAGACCTACCGTCGGCTCGTCAAGGATAAGCACCTTTGGATTTCCAACCAGCGCCTGCGCAAAGCCTACGCGCTGCTGATAGCCCTTTGACAGGTTGCGGATAAGTCTGTTCTTTACGTCCGTTATTTTGACCAGCTCGCAGACCTCGCCCAAATGCGACTTCATAGGCAGCCTGCACTTTTTAAGATTATAGACGAACTTCAGATACTCGCTTACGGTCATATCGGGGTAAAGCGGCGGCTTTTCCGGCAGATAGCCTATATCCGCCTTTGCCTTGATTGGATTTTCGAGAATATCAACCCCGTTGATAATTGCATTTCCCTCTGTGGAGGAAATGTAGCCGGTCAGCATATTCATTGTGGTGGATTTTCCGGCGCCGTTTGGTCCGAGGAAGCCCAGTATTTCCCCCTCAGGAACGGTAAAGGAGATGTTGTCCACCGCAACCTTGCTGCCGTAATGCTTGGACAGGTTTTTTACCTCAATCATTTCTGTTTTCCTTTCAACACTTTATGCAGACGCACTTGCGGAGTGCGCAAAAAAATTCGCTGCGGCGCAAGATTAAGGGGAACTTTTTATAAAAAAGTTCCCCACACTCCCGCAAATTCCGGTACTGCTGCGTAAGCGGCTGTACATAGCTTCAAATAAGGGAATTTTGTCCTTGCTGCCCGCTGTTTTTCAAGAGAGGAGGACAAAAGCTTTATTTTGATTTTCAGCGCATTAAACTGTTATTATCATAACTCCCGCAAGTGAAAACAGTGTGATAATATTACGATAATTTTTCAATACCCTTTTTAATTCTTGCAATTGTTTCGTCCTTGCCGAGAATTGCGCAAAGCTCGATTCCGCCGCCCGGCGTGAACTGCTTGCCCGAAACCGCAACTCTTATCGGCCACAGAACGATACCGTTCTTTACGCCCATTTCCTCAATAAGCTTGAATAAATCGGCATGGATTCTGTCGTGGCTGAAGTCCTCGGCAGGGATTGCCTCAAGAACGGGCAGAACCTTCTGAAGCGCGTCAAGAGCGTTCTCAGGGTTGGTTTTCATCTTCTTGTGCGTGTAGAGCGCGATGTCGTACTCAGGCAGCGCGTCAATAAAGTCAACCTGCTCGGGAATATCCGTGAAAAGCTCGGCTCTCGGCTGTAATGTGGAGCAGAGAATATCAAGGTCGATGTCCGCTCTCTTGCAGGTCTGTCTGATGTAAGGAACGGCGATTTCCTTGAACTTTTCGGGAGCGAGCTTTCTGATGTAAACGCCGTTGATTGCCTTTAGCTTCATTGCGTCAAAGATAGCAGGGGACTTGGAAATTCCGTCGATGCTGAATTCCTTGATAAGCTCGTCAAGCGTGAATATTTCGTTTTCGCCCTTTGGAGCCCAGCCCAGCAGCGCAATGTAGTTGATAACAGCCTCAGTAAGGTAGCCCTTTTCCATTAAATCCTGGTATGAAGCGTCGCCGTCGCGCTTTGACAGCTTGTGCTGAGCGTCCTTCATAATGTGCTCAACGTGGATATAGATAGGCGGCTCCCAGCCGAACGCCTTATAAAGCAGGTTGTACTTAGGCGCGGAGGAAAGGTACTCGTTGCCTCTTACAACGTGGGAAATCTGCATTGTGTGGTCGTCGATTACGTTTGCGAAGTTGTATGTGGGCATTCCGTCCGTCTTAATGAGAATCTGGTCGTCAAGAGTTGAGTTTTCAACGGTGATGTCGCCGTAGATTTCATCGTGGAACGTGGTCGTACCCTCGGTGGGGATTTTCTGTCTGATAACGTAAGGAGTGCCTGCGGCAAGCTTTTCCTCAACCTCTTCCTTTGAAAGATTGCGGCAGTGTCTGTCGTACATAGGGGAAATTCCGCTTGCTCTCTGAACGGCGTGAAGCTCTTCAATTCTGTCCTTGTCGCAGAAGCAGTAGTAAGCCTCGCCCTTTTCGATAAGCTGAAGAGCGTAATCCTTGTACATTCCCATACGCTGCGACTGGATATAAGGACCGAAGCCGCCGTCCTTGTCGGGACCCTCGTCCCAGTTAAGTCCGCAGTCGCGGAGGGTCTTGTATATTACGTCTGTTGCGCCCTCAACGTAACGCTCCTGGTCTGTATCCTCGATACGGAGGATAAATGTACCGTTGTTCTGCTTTGCGATAAGGTATGTGTATAAAGCAGTACGGAGGTTGCCGATGTGCATATAGCCTGTCGGGCTTGGTGCAAAACGTGTTCTTACTTTCATTGAGGTTTACCGTCCTTTTGTCTTTATTTCATGCAATATTCTTTGTCCGCCTTTATCTGAGCCTTAAGCTCGTCAAGGCTTGCGAACTTTCTTTCGCCCCGCACATATTCGCGGAGGACAACTCTTGTCCGCAGTCCGTAAAGGTCGCCTGCCCAGCCGATAATATGGGTTTCCATATTCGGCTCGGCATTGTCGCCGTTTACCGTTGGCTTTACGCCTATATTTGTAATGCTGGGGTAATTGTGTCCTCCAATCACCGTCCAGCTTTTATACACGCCGAATTTTGGGATAATGGTTCCCTTGGGGATAGTCTGATTGATGGTGGGAAAGCCTAACTTTTTGCCTAATTTTCTGCCGTGCTCAACCTCAAGAACATAGGTCAGCTCATAGCCCAGATACTTGTTCGCAAGGGCTACGTCGCCCTCCTTGATAAGCTTTCTGATAACGGTGGAGCTGATTATTTCGCCGTTTTCGGCTCTTACCGCCGACACAACGCACACCTCAATGCCGTATTCGCGGCAGATATGGCACAGCGTTGTAGGGTTCCCTGCGCCGTTCTTTCCGAAATGAAAGTCGTATCCGCAGGTGACGTAGCTTGCGTTAAGCCGGTCGACCAGTATTTTTTTCACGAATTCCTCCGGAGAATAGTCCTGCACATCGGCAAAATCAGGCGCAAATATGTAGTCAACTCCGATTTTGCTCAGCAGCTCAAGCTTAAGCTCGTGGGTGATTATGTTCTCCCGGGTGTTGAATTTGGGCAGAAGCGTCTTGTTATTGAAGGTAAATACCACTGCCGCAAGGTCTTTCCTTGCAAGAGCGGCATTGATAACCTCGATATGTCCTAAGTGAAGTCCGTCAAAGAAACCGAGTGCAACGGCGGTTTTACGGCCCTTCATTCCTCTTGCAGTTATATCAATCAAAATTGTACCTCTTTGCTTTCAGGAATCGTCCCTGAATCGTTGTTTTACGGCAAGCTCGCCGCTTTCGTTTACATAGCCCAGCGCCAAAAGCTTTCCGTCGTCGGAAAATACGGCATAGCTGCCGCTTTCCTTTTCAAGCGCCACTCTCCCTGCGTCAAGCAGAACTCCGTTTTTGAACATTTTCGTCTGCTTTTCGTCAAGAATGGCTTTGGGAACGTTCTCGTACAGCCTTGACAGCGGCATCAGCAGCGGCTCAAGCTTATCTGCTCCCTGCTCGGCAAGGGCTTTAAGCTCGTCCAACCTGTGACAATCCTCAAGGGTGAAAACGCCCGATTTTGTCCGCACAAGAGAAGTCATTGCCGCCCCTGTGCCTGCCGCCTCCCCTATGTCGTTAATAAGGGTGCGGATATACGTTCCCTTTGAACAGCCAACGGTCATACAGCCCTCGCTGTTATCGTAGCTGTCTAAGGTAAGATTGTTTATTGTTATGGGACGCGCTTTGCGCTCCACCTCGACGCCCTCTCTTGCAAGGTCGTACAGCCGTCTGCCGCCTACCTGCACAGCGGAATACATGGGGGGAACCTGCATTATGTCCCCCGTGAAGCGTGGAATGATTTGCTCCAGCTCGCTGCGTGAAACCTGCCTGCCGCTTTCCTTAAGCACCTTTCCCGTTATGTCCTGGGTATCGGTGGTAATTCCTAAGCGGAAGCCTGCTTTGTATTCCTTTCCCGAATCGGGGCAGAAATCCACCGCCTTGGTGGCGTTTCCCACAAATATTGGAAGCACGCCCTCCGCCATTGGGTCGAGAGTGCCGCCGTGTCCTATTTTTTTTGTGCCGCAGATACGGCGCATTACCGCCACAACGTCAAAGGACGTGAAGCCTTTTTCCTTGTAAACACAAATAATTCCGTTCATCAGTCAACCAGTCCTGCCGACTTCATTTCCGCTGTAATTGCGTCAATGACAATCCTTTTCGCAGTTTCAAGATCGCCCTTTACGGAGCAGCCTGCGGCTCTGAGATGACCGCCGCCGCCAAGCTTGACGCAGATTTTCTGCACGTCGACAGAGCTTGCGGAGCGCAGGGAGGCTTTCCACTCGCCGTCCTTTTCCTTAAGGGTAACGCCCACTTCCACGCCCTCAATCTGGCGGGGGAGGGAGGAAAGACCGTTGCAGTCCTCGCTGTCAACGCTGTCCATCATTTCCTTTGTGAGAACGACCAGCGCGCACTTGTCGCCGCAGAAGAACTCCATTTTGTTCAGCACCTGTTCCTCAAGGCTGATACGAGCCTTGGTTTTCATGTCGAACAGCGTGTAGTTCAGTCCGCCGAAGTCGAAATCGCACTCCATAAGCTGCGCTGCGATAATGTGTGTGCGGGGAGTTGTGTTGGAGAACTTAAAGCAGCCTGTGTCGGTTGCAATTCCCGTATAAAGGCAGGCTGCAATCTCGTTTGTGATTTTCGCGCCGGTTTCCTTTATTACCTCGTAGACAATTTCGCAGGCAGCGGCAGCGTCAGGGTCAACCAGCGTTCTTTCCGCGTAATAGACGTGGGAAAGGTGGTGGTCGATGCAAAGCTGCACCTTGCCGCCGTAAGCTTCGTCAAGGCTGCCGAGCAGCCGTCTGTCCGCAACGTCAAGGCTGACGATGGTATCAGGTTCAAATTCTTCGGTTTCAATGCCGTTTTTCATGTAGGAAAAACGCTCCGACAGAGGGTCGGCGCACTCTATGCGCGCCTTTTTGCCGAGCTGCTGAAGTGCGCCGCAAAGGGCGTGAGAGCAGCCCATTGTATCTCCGTCTGGATTTGCATGAGAGAGAATGAGAAAATTGTCATGCTCTTTGAGGAATTCTGCCGCCTGTTTAATATCAATCGTCATTTTCTTCGTCCTTGTCTGTTTTGGGTTTTGGGAGATTGTCGATTATCTTGCTGATATGGTCGTAGTAGTCGAGGGAATTGTCGGGCAGGAATATAAGCTCGGGCATTTTGCGCATTTTGATTCGCGCGTTGATGCGTCTTTTGAAAAATCCTGCCGCGCCTTTAAGGCACTCGACCGCTTCGTCTGTTTTTTCCTTGCCGCCGTGGCAGGAAATGTAGATTTTGCAGTAGCTGAGGTCGGAGGTGATTTCAAGGTGCGAAACCGAAACAATGCCTCCCGCAATTCTGCTGTCCTTGATTTCCTGCATGGCAACGGATATTTCTCTTTTTACGTCTTCGGATAAACGCTGAAGATTATGATTTGCCATAACGTTTTTCCTTTCGTTTAAAATGGGTTAATCCTTTATTTCTTCCATAATGAAGGCTTCGAAAATGTCGCCCTCCTTCATATCTGTGAACTTTTCAAGGGTAATACCGCACTCGTAGCCCTCTGCAACTTCCTTTACGTCGTCCTTGAAGCGCTTTAAGCTGCTCATCTTGTCCTCTGAAAGCACAATACCGTCGCGGACAACTCTGATTTCGGCGTTTCTGGTTACCTTGCCCGAAAGCACATAGCAGCCTGCAACAGCGCCGACGCCTGTAATCTTGTAAACCTGACGCACCTCGATTTTTCCGAGGGGAACCTCCTTGAACTTAGGAGCAAGCATACCCTTCATGGCAGCCTGAATTTCCTCAATTGCGTCATAGATAATGCGGTAGCACTTGATTTCAACGCCGTCGCGCTTTGCGTTTTCCTCTGCGTTGGCGTTAGGTCTTACGTTAAAGCCTACGATGATTGCGTTGGAGGCGTTTGCAAGCATAACGTCGCTTTCGTTGATAGCGCCTACGCCGCCGTGGATTACCTTAACGCGGACTTCCTCGTTGGACAGCTTTACAAGTGACTGTGTAACAGCTTCAACGGAGCCCTGTACGTCTGCCTTTACGATAATAGGCAGCTCCTTCATTTCATCGCTTGCAATCTGCTGGAACAGGTTGTCGAGGGTTACCTTCTGATACAGCTTGAACTGTTCCTCCTTAGCGTCAAACTTACGCTTTTCAACCAGCTCTCTTGCCAGCTTTTCGTTTTCAACGGCAGCGAATGTGTCGCCTGCGCTCGGTACCTCTGCAAGGCCCATAATCTCAACAGGAACGGACGGACCGGCTTCCTTTACGGTTCTGCCCTTGTCGTCGCGCATTACGCGAACGCGTCCGACCGCTGTGCCTGCGATAAGGACGTCGCCTGTGTGGAGCGTACCGTTTTGTACCAGCAGCGTTGCGATAGGACCTCTGCCCTTATCAAGTCTTGCCTCGATAACGGCGCCCTTTGCAAGGCGGTCGGGGTTAGCCTTTAATTCCATAACGTCTGCGGTGAGGTTTACCATTTCAAGCAGCTCGTTTATGCCCTCGCCGGTCTTTGCTGAAACGGGAACGCAGATTGTATCGCCGCCCCATTCCTCAATAACCAGACCGTGCTCGGTAAGCTCCTGCTTTACTCGTTCGGGATTTGCGCCCGGCTTATCGATTTTGTTGATAGCGACGATGATGGAAACGCCTGCCGCCTTTGCGTGGTTGATAGCTTCAACCGTCTGCGGCATGATACCGTCGTCTGCGGCAACAACTAAGATAGCAATATCCGTAACGCTTGCGCCTCTTGCGCGCATAGCCGTGAACGCTTCGTGACCCGGAGTGTCGAGGAACGTGATGTCGCGGCCGCCTGCGTTTACGCGGTAAGCGCCGATGTGCTGTGTGATGCCGCCTGCTTCGCCCGACGCAACGCTTGCGTTTCTGATTCGGTCGAGGAGCGATGTTTTACCGTGGTCAACGTGACCCATTACAACAACGACAGGAGGTCTTGGCTTAAGGTTTTCGTCCGTATCTTCAACCTCCTCGAAGAGCTTTTCTTCGATTGTAACGATAACTTCCTTTTCAACCTTTGCGCCTAATTCCTCGGCTACAAGCGCAGCCGTATCAAAGTCGATTACCTGATTGATTGTACACATTTCGCCAAGGGAGAACAGCTTTTTGATAACCTCTGCGGCTGTTACCTTCAGTCTTGACGCAAGCTCGGAAACAACGATTTCGTCAGGAATCTGAACCTTAAGCTGCTGCTTTCTCGCTCTTTCAAGCTCAAGGCGCTTCAGCTTCTGAGCCTCTGTTTCGTGGCTGTTCTTTGTGCCGAACGGCTTCTTCTGCTGCGACTTCTGGTGAATCTTCTGCTTCTTTGTGAACGCGTCCTGCTTGGAGTCCTTCATTCCCTGCGGAGCGATTGTTTCATAGCGCTCGTTGTACTTGTCGAGGTCAACGTAGCTGCCTCTTGTGTCAACGTGCTTTGTTACCTGTTCGCCGCGCTGAACAGCTTCGCCCTTCTGCTTCTGATTTGCAGCGGGAGGTTCGTTTGTCTTGATATTTGTAATATCAACGGCAGGAGCAACCGTCTTAGGCGCAATCTTCTGCGGAGCGGGCTGCTTCTTGTCGAAGGAGCGGTCGTTTCTGCTGTCCTTATTAAAGCCGCCGTCCTTGTTAAAGCCGTTTTTGTTTCCGAAACGGTTATCGCGGTTATCGCGGTTATCTCTGTTGTCGCGGCTGTCGCGGTTGCCCTGTGGGCGCTGACCGTTCTGGCTGTTGTTGAATCTCGGACGGTCGCCGTTCTGCTGATTTGGCTTAGGACGGTCGCCGCCAAACTTAGGACGGTCGCCGTTCTGACTGCTCTGCGGCTTTTCGGCGGGCTTTGCTTCCTGCTTTTCAGCCTTTGGCTCAGGCTTGGCTTCCTTTTTAGGCTCAGCCTTTGGCGCAGCCTTCTTTTCAGCGGCAGGCTCAGCCTTAGGCTCTTCCTTAGGCTCGTTTTTCTTTGCAGCCGACGCAAAGTATGCGTTGAAGTTATCAACCTGATTTGCCTGCGAGAACTTCTCCAGTACAATATCAAGCTCGGCTCCCTCAAGGGAGGCGGTGTTCTTCTTTTCAACGCCGCAGTATTCCTTTACAACATCGATAATCTCGTTAGGCGATACGTTCAGATCCTTTGCTACATCGCGTAATTTGTCTTTTTGTTCCATTCAGTTTCCCCCAAAATATTATAAGTAGATATTTGTTATTTATTTCAATTAGACAGACTTTTGTAAAAGCCCTCATCTAAGATAGCAATAACGCCGATCCTTTTTCCGAGCACCTGCTGAAGCTCATCCATGGTGCAGTCGATTTCCGCAACCCTTGCATTGCAGCGCTCCGCCTTGAAAAGGACCTCTTTTTTTGTTTTGGCGGAAATATCCTTTGCAATAAGGATACCTGCCGCTTTGGACTTTGGCTTTCCGAACTCCTCGAAAACGGCGTCAAAGCCGCCTACGAGCTTTCCTGCCCGTCTGCAAAGTCCGATTGTGTTAAGCTTGTTGTTCATAGCTTTTTGATTTCCTGTTCCAGCTGTTCATAAACCTCGTCCGGAATTCGGCATTTGAGTGAGCGTTCAAGGCTGCGCTTCTTTTTTGCAAGCGCAAAGCACTCTGCGTCTTTGCAGATATACGCGCCTCTGCCCGATTTTTTTCCCGTAAGGTCAAGGGAGATTTCGCCCTCCTTGTTCCTTACTATTCGAAGCAGTCCCTTTTTGCCGATCATCTCGTCGCAGCCGAGGCATTTTCTCAGCGGTACTTTCTTTTCCATACTTTAATTAACCCTCGAAAAATCCGCTTTCCGGCTTAATGTCGATCTTGAAGCCTGTAAGTCTTGCGGCAAGCTTTGCGTTCTGTCCCTTGTTGCCGATGGCAAGAGAAAGCTGGCTGTCGGGAACGAGAACGGTACACGCCTTAACGTTTTCATCGGGAATTTCAACGCTTACAACATCGGACGGCTTAAGCGCCTGCTTGATAAACTCCTTCGGGTCCTCGCTGTACATTACAACGTCGATTTTTTCGCCCTTGAGCTCTTCGCAGATTTTGCTGATTCTGCTTCTCTGCGGACCGATGCAGGAGCCTAACGCGTCAACGTTAGGGTCGTTGCTGATAACGGCGATTTTGCTTCTTGAACCCGGCTCGCGGCTGATTGACTTGATTTCAACGGTACCGTCGTGAATTTCGGGAACTTCGTTTTCAAATAAGCGCTTGATAAGCTCTCTCGCCGTTCTGCTGATTTTTAATGTAGGGCGTCTGTCCGTTGCGGATACGCCTGAAACGTAAACCTGAACAACGTCGCCGACCTTGAGCGTTTCGCCGGGAATCTGTTCGCTCTTGAAAAGGGGAACCTCGTTATGGTTGATGTCAACCATTGCGTTGCCCGAAACGGGTTCAACCTTGAGGACGGTTGCAGGCTTCATTTCGTTCTGGTATTCGCCCCACTGCTCGATAAGCTGTGAGCGTTCAACCTCCTTGATGCCCTGCTTGATAACCTGCTTTGCTGTCTGAGCGGCAATACGTCCGAAATGCTTTGTGTCCAGCTTGATAGGGCAGACGTCGCCGATTTGCATACGCTTACTGATGTTTCTTGCCTCCTCAAGGGAGATTTCGTTTGCCGTGTCCTCAACCTCTTCAACAACGTTCTTTAAAATTGAAACGTCGAACTTGCCTTTTGCAAGGTCAATGTTGAACTGTGTATTTTCACTGTGGGGATAATCCTTCTTGATAGCGATAACAAGCGCGGTCTGAATCTTTTCGATAAGCAGGTCGGGCTCGATGCCTTTTTCCTTTGCAAGTTCTGTGAGAGCGTCAAAAAGCTCTGCTGTATTAGCGGTAGTAGCCATTGTTTTCCATTGTCCTCCTGAAAGTTAGTTTATGTGGTTTATACTTTATTATAAATCGGAATTTATTTTTATGCACTTCGCAATTTTAAGAACCTTTTCGCCGTCCTCGGAGGTAAGCGTGATTTCGCCCTCTTCCTCGCTGTAAGCGGTAAGCGTTCCGTAAATGGGGATTTCCTTGCCCTTTTCGTCGCGGACGGTCGCCTTAACGGGTTCGCCTATGCAGGCTCTGAAATGCTCGGGCTTGCGCAGCTTTTTTGTAAGTCCCGGAGAGCCGACCTCGAGAATATCGATGTACTGTAAGAAGTCCTGCTTGTCGATAATTTCGTTAATAGGCGCGGTTATCATTTCGCAGTCGTCGCTGTCCATTCCCCCGTCCTTGTCAAGAAGCACGCGCAGATACCACATTGCGCCCTCCTTTTCAAAGCATACGTCCCAGATTTTGAAGCCGTTTTTCTCGGCGACAGGCTGTACAAGCGCCAGAGCCTGTTCTTCTATTCTGCCGCTCTGACCTTTTGTTCCGCCCTTTTCCTTTGCCATTTAATCATTCCTTCCGATAAAAAAGTCCCATATATGCACTAAAGACCGGATTTGTCAACCCAGTCTTTAGCCTACTATTACGATATTCATTATAACACCGAAAAATGCGGTTGTCAAGCGTTTTTAACCAGATTTTGCCCAAATTTGCGCATTGCGGAGCGCATAAGCTCAAAATCAGCCTTAAAAAATTCCGAACGGTCGGCAGGACGGTCGTTTACGCAGAATTCAAGGCTGAAAAACACGTTTTCAAAGTTGTCGTCATAGTAAAAGGTACAGAGTATGTACTTGTACTTGTCCGCATAGTAATTCACAGGCTCAAGGGTCAGAATAACGCTTGGGTCGTCGGAGGCCGCTGTTTTTACCTCGCCGAAGTCCTGCGGGAGGTACTGGACCTTTTTGGTGTAGGGGAGAGCCTCCGCGGCTTTTTGGTTTTCGGATTTAATCAGTTTTTTTCCAAAGAACATGGGAACTCCTTATAAAAAATGCAGGGCGGAAACCCTGCATTCATATTTTGTCAGAACAGCTCCTTAAGCACGATGCCCTTTGCAAGGTTGCCGTAGAAGTTGAACACGCCTGCCTTTACTGCCGCAAGGTAGTCATATCCGCCCTCTGCAATCTTGAGGATTTCCGCAGCCGATGTTTCGATAGTTGCGTCGTTCATGTAGTACGGAGCCTGGATAATCTGCTTCTTGTAGGTTTCGTCAGCGTTGATTGCAACATAGAATGTACCCATGTCAGCAACGTTTACCTGAATGGCAATTGTTTCGGCAATCTTGCTTGTGTCAATCTTCTCAAGCTTTTCCCACAGCTTTGTTGTAAGTGTATCAAGTGTGATTGCAGTTTTCTTAGGTGCGCGTTTTGTTGTTGTTTTGGCAGCTGTTGTTTTCTTTGCCTTAGTTGTAGCCATAAAATTCATTCCTTTCCGCTGTAAGCTAACGCTTATCTTATGTTATTATAATAACATATTTTAGATGAAGTTTCAAGTATTTTAATCAAAATGCTAAAAATTTTATGCATAATTACGAAATAACAATTCCGTCTTTTGTTACGTAAATGGTGCTCTTTCCGTATTCCTCCGTAGTTTGGAGCTGGAATTTGCCAAGACCGATTTTAACGTTGGGGTGCAGGAATCGGTTTACTCTGATTATCAGCTTTTCCGAGTTGCCCGTAATGCTGTCGATTTCGGTAATTCGCTTTGCGAGCGGCTTCTTCTCGAGGGTTTTCTGCACCTTAAGACGAACCGCTGCGTTTGCAAAATCCTCTTTTTCCTTTGAAACGTGGACGCCGCGGGCTTTTTCACCGTTGATGAACTTCAGCGTAACGTCCAGCTTTTCAATATCCTCGTCCAGCTTTTTGGAGTGTTCCTCAAGAGCCTGACGCTCCTGCATAAGGGAGGCGAAGTTGCCGACGGTTATGCTTGTGGCGATATAGTTGCGGTGGCCGAGCGTGTTGCAGGACAGGTTTCCCATAACCCGGTAGGAGCCGCCGACGATTGTGCCGGGATTTGTAACGCAGTCAAGGCTGCCCTCGACGTCTGCATAGCTGGCAACGAGAGAGTTTGCACGGAGGTTGCCCTTGCACTTTATTTTGGAGTTTTCACCGAAGCCGATGGTTACATTGCCCTCGGTTGAAATTATTGTTGAGTTTACAACGCCGTTTTTGACGATAATATTTCCTGCCGCCTTAAGGGTTGCGCCGTTTATCATTCCGCTTACGGTGATGTCCTTTTCGGAAATTACCGTAAAGCCCTCGTCAACGTTGCCCTTTATATCAACGTTTCCGAGGAAGTTGATGTTGCCTGTGGAAATATCAACGTTGTTCTTGATAACAACGGTTGTTTCAACCGCGAACTTGCCGTTGTGGAAAATAAGGTTTCCGCTTGCCAGCGCAATAAGCAGGCTTTTGTCGCCGTTGAGGCCGGTGTTCTGACCCGAAGGGATAACGGGAGGCTTTCCCGGAACAGGCATCAGCACGTTGCCGTAAATGTCCTTGCCGGGAGTGCCTGCGGTTTCATGAGTGATGTCGCAGATAGGGTCGCCAAGCTTTATGTTTACAACCGCTCCAAGGTCGCGGTAGTCAACGCTGCCGTCCTCCAGGAGCTTAGGCTGATATTTTCTTACTTCATCGTAGCGCGGCTTTACAACGCCGTCTACGCCGTTTTTCGGCGGATCGCCGTGAGCAAAGGTGAAAACGGTATCGTACATACCCTCCTTGACGATATTTTCAAGGATTTCCTCGTCGATTCCGTATACTATTTTTCTTGCGGCAAGAGCCGCCTGTATATCCTCCATGGTGACGTCCCTGCCGCCAAGCTGAGGGCTGTAAACGCAGATAGTCGCTTCAAGACCGTTATTTCTGACGTTTATGGTTACTTCCGCGTCAGTCGGTCTGAGTTTTGCCTTATCTCCGCCTTTTCCTATAACGTTGTTGTTTTTCATATTATCATCCGTAAGGGAGTATATCTCCTGCATAAGTCCGTCGTCAATGCCGAATCGTTCGGCATTCAGCGAATCGGGCTGGTCCTTCTGCTTCTGTGAATCTGTTTTCGTAGACGAATCTATACCGTTAATTATGTCATCAAAGGTAGAGAAATCAAAGCCGAAATCTTTTTTTGCGGCCATATTCTCCCTCCTTCCGTTATAGTACGTTTACTCCCTTGGTGGTGGATTTTATCTCAACTTTTCCGTCCTCGGAGTAAAAGAAAACCGTTCTTCCATAGTTAGAGCCTGTATCCTGAGCAACAATCGGGATACGCAGTCTTGCAAGCGCCTGCTTGACTGCGATTACGTTGCGTTCGCCTATATTGAATTTATCGTTTGTGGTTGCGAACATCAGCGCGCCGCCTGCGATTTTTGCGGTAAGCCTTGCTGCGCTTG
The DNA here is from genome assembly GCA_934462775.1 of uncultured Ruminiclostridium sp. GTDB lineage: Bacteria > Bacillota > Clostridia > Oscillospirales > Ruminococcaceae > Ruminiclostridium_E. The sequence continues at coordinate 10,085 of CAKSIR010000012.1, read as the reverse complement.
CGCCGCTGGCTATCATGCGTTGATACATATCGACAATTGCCGTATCGGCAAATTTCATTCGGTTCAGATTAGGGTCGTTCACTATCGCCTTGCTGTCAGGCAGCATTATGTGCGATAATCCTGCGATTCTTGTCAGCTTGTCGTAAAGGCATATTCCCACGCAGGAACCAAGCGCGTAGGTTACCAGAATATCCGGACTGCGGCATATTTTCCAGTCGGAAATACCGATAGTCAGTTTTTCGCTCATGCTTCAACACCTAACTTCCCAAGGAGCTTTGCAAGTGAGTCCACCGTCGGGATAAGCATCATGTTTGACTTGATGCTGACGTCGTCCACCTTGAGCGATTTATCAATGAACAGCAGCTTGTCGCTGACTTCCCCGAATTCGATAGCGGGAACGCTCATAACCGCGCCGAGCATATCTACCGTGAGGGAAGGGGCTTCAACGCCGATTTCCATGCCTGCGAGCTGAGCGATTGCGCTGACGTATGAGCTTGCCATAATGTTTCCTATTTCGGAAAGGGCTGAAATGTCGTTTTCGTCAAGCGCCAGCAGGTCAAGATGTTCCTTGCCGAAAAAGGTCTTGATGATAATTTCGGCGAACTGCTGTTCAAGCAGGAACATTATCATTCCGTCAATATCGCCGTTAAGGCGGACGAGAATTCCTACAATTACGCTTTCAGCGCCGCCTGCCTGGTCGATAGCGTCCTGAAAATCAAGCAGCTTTACCTTTGGCATTTCAATAAGCACGTTCTTTCCGATCATGGCGGAAAGGGCGGTAGAGGCGTTTCCTGAGCCTATGTTTCCGACTTCCTTAAGCACGTCAAGGTGAATATCGGTAAGGTCCTCGTATTTTTTTAAAGCCATTATGTTGCCCTCCCTTTAATTATAGCATATTTTCGGCAGAAAATCTATAATTTTACAAAAAAATTAACAATTATCCGTTAAAGTGTTACTTATCTCAATCAGCCTCTGAGATTGTTTGCAATACTCTGCATTTCATCGGCTGTCTGCACGATTCGTGCGTTGAGCTGATATGCGCGCTGGCTTTCTATTATATGCACCATATCCGACGCAAGGTCAACCGTTGACATTTCCAGATATGTCCTGAGCTTTTTGCTGTCGGGATTTGCCGCAGGATCTCCCGAGCGGGCGGTAACGTTAAAATGGTTAGCGCTTGCCTGGTCAAGTCCCCAGTTGTTGGGAACGGAGTAAACGCCTATCATATCGGTGAGCGCGCCGTAATCGATATTGTTGGTTGCAGCCTCGACTGTTTCGTAGGTTTCGTTGCCGTCGTCGTCAAGGACGGGGCTGCCATCCTCGCCGAGAACCGGCTGCTGCTTTTCCTCGGTTTCAAAGGGGACGGTTATGTGGTTGCCCTCGTAGTCGAGAACAAAGTCGCCGTTGCCGTTTACAAGCTCCCAATGGTCGTCAACCTGCGTTATGTTGAACGAACCGTCGCGGGTCAGGTAGGTGTTTCCTCTGCTGTCGAGCACCATGAAGAAGTCGGAATTCGGCAGGGCATAATCGAGTGGCTGTCCCGTTTCGTTAAAGCCGCCCTCCTCCCACATGAAGTCGGTTTTGTTCACATAAGCGCCGTGGCCTGTCTGCCAGTCCTCTTCGGTTTCGCGCTGAACTGTGTATATGCAGTCGGCAAAGCTTGGACGGAGCGCCTTATAGCCTACGGTGTTTACGTTGGCAATATTGTTGGAGTAAATGTTAAGTCCGTCCTGCTGGGTAATCATTCCCGCTGCGCCTGTATAGAATGCGATATTCATGGAATCTGCTCCTTATTTATTATAGCTTGGCAATATCGTTTGCACTTGAATTGATTGCGTCGATATATTTCAGAATCTTGCTGCTTGCCTCGTAAAGGCGCTGAGCCTCTATTGCCTGGGTCATTTCCTTGTTTCCGTCAACGTTGGACTTTTCAAAAGCGCCTTGAATAATATCGTAGGTTTCGCCTGCGGGAAGCTCCTCGTTTCCGTCGTAAGAGAAAAGGCTGTTGCCGATTTTTTTAACGTCTGCGTCCGAAGGAATATATGTAAGCAGCAGTCGGTCGGATGTTCCGTTGTCGCTTGTGATATTGCCGTCAACGTCAACGACAAAGTCGTCTGTTCCAAGGTAAATGTCGCCGTTTTCGCCCTGAACCCTGCCCTCTGAGCCAAGGCTCAGATAACCCTCGTCGTCAAGGGTGAACTGTCCGTTTCTGGTCTGATAAACGTTGCCGCTCGGGGTCATTACGTTGAAATATACGTTGCCGTAAATCGCCATGTCAAAGCGGCTTTCGGTGTACTCGAAGTTGCTCTGCTCAAGGTTGGTTTTGCTTGTGTCAACGTAGGTCTGAACAAAGGTGCCTGACGTTTTTGTACGTCCGCTGACAAGGATAAGCTCCTCCATAAAGGTGTTTGTGACTATCTCGTCCTTTTTGTAGCCTGCGGTATTGATGTTGGAAACGTTGTTGGAAATTGCGTCAAGCTCACGCTGCTTGACAATCATTCCCTGAGCCGCGTTGTAAAATCCTCTTAGCATTTTTTGTCCTTTCAAAAAGTGGATTATTTGCTTAAATAGTCCTGCAATCTTCGCTTAAGCTGCATGATTGCCTTGGAATGTATCTGACATATTCTTGATTCGGTTACGCCCAAAACCTTTGCAATTTCGCTGAATTTCAGCTTTTCGTAGTAGTACAGCGCAACCACCTGTTTTTCCTTTGGATTAAGGCGGTCGATTTCGTCGGCGATGACCTTTTTCAGCTCCTCGTCGTAAAGCTCCTTATCGGCGTATTCGGTTTCGCCGAAATTGTCGAAGTTATCCTCGTAGAGCAGCTCCTCAAAGGAGAGGGTTATTGCCCCTGCCATGTCCGCCATCATTTTTAACAGCTTTTCGGGGGAAATCTCCATGTGCTTTGCAAGCTCCTCGTTGGTGGGAGTTCTCCCTAATATATTGTATAACGCATTGTAAGCGTTGTCAAGTTCTTTGCTGAAATGTCTTACCTGACGGGGGACCCAGTCCTGCTTGCGCACAAAGTCGATTATTGCGCCGCGGACCTTAAGGCTTGCGTAGGTTTCAAACTTTACTCCGCGGTCGGGGTCGAAGGTTTCAACCGCGTTAATCAGCGCGATTACGCCCTCGTTGATTATATCGTCTGCGTCTGCGTATTTTGCGTAGGTGTTGCGGAGGGAAATGGCGGTGTACTTAACAAGGTCCATGTACTTCAGCACAATTTCGTTGCGCAGATTGACATTTCCCGTTGCCTTATATTCAGCGAAGCATTCCATTGGGTCGCCTGCCATATTCCCGCCTCCTTTATATTACGATATTGCCTATTGACTGAATTTGTATGGAGTTGTCTATTTCAGCGTAGCTGAGAACGGTTATTCCCGGCACAAACTGGTCAATGAGCTTTTTGAAATATACTCTTACAATAGGTGATGTAAGGATTATTACGGTAGGAATTACGTCCTTTACCTTGTCTATTTCTTCGGTTGCCTTGCCTGTGATTTTGTTTATTGTTTCGGGGTCCATGGACAGGTAGCTGCCCTGGTCGGACTTTTTCACGCTTGCCATTATCATGTCCTCGACCCGCGGGTCAATGGTAATGACCCTCAGCGAATTGCCCTCGGCAAAGCGTCTTGTGATGGTTCTCTTGAGCGCCTGACGGACGTATTCGACCGCCACGTCAATGTCCTTCAGCACGTTTACATGGTCGCCCAGCGACTCGATAATCGTTTCAAGGTCGCGTATCGGGATACCCTCCTTAAGCAGCATGGAAAGCACCTTTTGCAGATAGCCAAGGGAAACGGGGTTCGGGATAACGTCGTTCACCACTGTCGGGTTGGTCTTTTTCAGGTTTTCCACCATTGTGCTTACGTCCTGCCGTGTGAGTATTTCGTAGCAATGCTGCTTGATTACCTCGGACAGGTGGGTTATCATTACGGATACCGGGTCGATAAGGGTGTAGCCCGCAATATCCGCCATTACCTTCTTATCCTCGCTTATCCAGCGGGCGGGAATACCGAAAGCAGGCTCGATTGTGTCGATGCCCTCCACAGGGGTGGTAACATCGCCGTTATCCAGCGCAAGATAGTGGTCAACCAGGATTTCGCCTCTGGCAACCTCCTCGCCCTTGATTTTGATAACGTACTGGTTCGGGTTAATTTCGGGGTTATCTCTCATTCGCACCGACGGGATTACCATACCCATTTCAAGCGCGAACTGCTTTCTGAACATGACTACGCGGTCGATAAAGTTTCCGCCGCTTTTTTCGTCAACCAAATGCAGCAGGGAGTAGCCGAACTCCATTTCTATCTGCTCCACGTTCAGCAGCTTGAACACGTTGTCAATGTCGCGGTAATACTCGTTGTCGCCTACCGCCGAGGAGTTTCGCATTTCCTCAAGCTGCTTGCGCTCTGCGGCAGCCTGCGCCTCCGCCATTTCGGCTTTCTGATTTCTTGCAAGCAGGAAGCTGAACGCAATAAGCGCAGCGCCGATAATCAGCAGAATCGGCTTCGGGAAGCCCGGGATAAGCATAAGCGCGATAACGACTATGCCTGTAATTCTGAGAACGGTGGGGTTCTGCGTGAACTGGCGCTTTACGTCGTCGTTGAACGAGCCCTCGCTTGCGGTTCTGGTTACAACCATACCTGTCGCAACGGAAATCATCAGCGCGGGAATCTGCGAGCAAAGACCGTCGCCGACGGTTGCAAGGGAGTAGGTGCTTAAAATGGTGGCAAAGTCGCCGCCGTTTACCATGCCGATAATTGCGCCGCCGATAAGGTTGATAAGGGCGGTGATAATGGAGATTATGGCGTCGCCCTTTACGAACTTGGTAGCACCGTCCATGGCTCCGAAGAAGTCGGATTCGCGCTGTACCTTTGCACGTCTTATTTTAGCCTCCTCATCGGTGATTGCGCCGGTGTTAAGGTCCGCGTCGATAGCCATCTGCTTACCCGGCATAGCGTCCAGGGTAAATCTTGCGGCAACCTCGGATACACGCTCGGAGCCTTTGGTAATAACGAGGAAGTTTACGAGTACGATAATTATAAAGATAATAAAGCCGACAACCGCGTCTCCGCCCATTACGAACTCGCCGAAGGTGGCGACAACCGCGCCTGCGTAGCCGCTGCTTAAAATTCCTCGGGTGGTCGAAATGTTCAGCGCCAGTCGGAATACCGTTGTAATAAGCAGTATGGTGGGGAAAATCGAGAAGTCCAGCGGCTCCTTTATGTACATGGTTATAAGCAGAATAACCAGTGAAAGCGAAATGTTAAGTATCAGCAGAAAGTCCAGCAATGCACCGTTCCAGATACCGTTCAGCGGAATGATGATTGCAAGGATAATAACAATAACAAAGACAGCAAACATATTGCTGAGTATTTTTTTCAACATTCGCTGTCCCTCCGTTTAATCTCTTTTTTTCAGCGCTTCCTTCGGAATATCCGGCATTGTTCCCTTTGCCGCGTACATTTCCGTAAGCACCAGCGCCACCGCCCTGAACATTTCGGGCGGAATTTCTTTTCCTATGTCAACCGAATCGTAAAGCGCTCTTGCAAGCGGACGGTTTTCGGTAATATACACATCGTTTGCCTGCGCTACCTCGACAATTTTCATTGCCAGCGCGTCTGCACCCTTGGCAACCACTCTTGGTGAGGAGGTTGCAATTGTTGGGTCGTATTTAAGCGCAACCGCATAGTGAGTAGGGTTTCTGATAACAACGTCCGACTTGGGGACCTCGTCCATCATGCGCGCCTGAGAAATCTCACGCTGCTTTTGCTTGATTTTGCCCTTTATCTGCGGGTCGCCCTCGGTTTGCTTGTACTCGTCCTTGATTTCCTGCTTGGACATCTTCATCTTCTTCTCGAATCGCCACCACTGGAAAATATAATCTCCCGCGGCGACAAATACAAGCACAATTCCAATCAGCATTACTATATTGAAAACGGTCTGCGCCGTGTAGGCGACTCCCTGAATTGGCTCGGCGTCAATCAGCCGTATAATTTCCCTTATGCGGCTTTGTATCTGAGTGTAGACGATCACGCCGATAACCGCGACCTCGATAAGCCCCTTTACAATTCCCACGATCGCTTCGGCGGAGAACAGCTTTTTAATGCCCTCGAGAGGATTCAGCCGCGAAAATTTCGGCCTCATCGCCTTGGTCGTGAAAAGTCCCTTTGTCTGCGCTGCAACGGGGAGAATGGTGATTATTATTCCCATTGCGCAGATAGGACCGATTGTAAGGACGCATATTCTGATAATGTCAAAGCCCATTTTTGTGAAGAACTCAACGTTTGTTTCAGTGTCGCTTCCCACATTTGCAATCATTGAGGAGAAGCTGTTCATAAGCATTGAGAGCATATACTGCCCCAGTACGGCAAGTCCCGCGAAAAATCCCAGAACCGAAACCGCAACGCCGACTTCCTTGCTTTGGAGGACGCTGCCCTCCTTTTCACGCATATCACGGCGCTTTTTCGGGGTGGCTTTTTCGGTTTTTTCTTCGCCTGCCAACTAAATCCCCCCTATGCTCCCATCATGGAAACGGCGCTTGCAAGATTTGAGAAAAGTATGTTCATCAGATCGTCAATATAGGTTGACATCGGCGCTGCGCAGGCAATCAGCATTACCAGACCTACCAGTATTTTAAGCTGGAAGTTGATTACGAAAACCTGAATGGTAGGAACTGCCTTCATCATAACGCCTATGCTGAACTCAACGATAAGCTCCACCGCGATTATGGGCAGGGCAAACTTTACCGCTAAGGTCAGCACCGTTCCGAAATACTCCACAATGGTGTAGGTAAGGTCAACCGTCCTCCCGCCGAAGTCAAAGCCGATGGGGAGTATATCGTAGGACGCTGCAAACAGCTTTATGTAGCTGAGATGTCCGCCCGTAAGGAAAAAATATAATATAAAAATGTAGTAGTAAACATTTGCGAAAACAGGCATCTGAATACCTGTGCTGGGGTCCATTGCCTTTGCCATTGCAAGGCCTATCTGGTTATCGATCATTTCGCCTGCGTAGATGAACACGGTCATGATCAGGTTGGTGAAAAATCCAAGCACCAGACCGATAAGCGCCTCCTTCAGCAGGGTGAATATGAAATCCACCAAGCTAAGCGGCACATATCCCGTATTGCTGCCCATCATTGCAAGCACCATAACCGAAAGCACCAGCGTCATTGCCGCCTTTACCCGATTTGGTACGTTTGCGCGGCTGAAAATTGGGTTGAACGTGAATATTCCCGATATTCTTGCAATTACGATTATAAAACCGTAAAAGTTGTACAGGATAAGGTTCCATATATCTATAAGTTCCATTTTACAGACCTGTAGTCGCCATAAGCTCGAATATGTAGTTCATGAAATCTATAACCTGGTTGCACATCCACGGGCCAAGCGCCAAAATCGCCAGTGCGACCACCACCGCCTTAGGAGCAAAGGTCAGCGTCTGCTCGTGAATCTGCGTTGCAGCCTGCAAAATGGAGATTATCAGACCGACTGCCATTGCAACCGCAAGTATAGGCAGGGCAAGCTTGAACGCAAGGGTCAGCGCTGCCGTGAATATTTCCATAACAAGGTCCTGCGTCATTTGCCCAAACTCCTTTCAGCGCTAATTGAACGAGGTAACAAGTGTGCCTATCAGCATTTGCCAGCCGTCGACAAGCACGAAAAGCATAATCTTGAACGGCATGGAAATCATGGCAGGCGGCAGCATCATCATACCCATTGCCATAAGGGTGGAGGATACTACAATATCTATAATAAGGAACGGTATAAACAGCATAAAGCCCATCTGGAACGCGCGGCTCAGCTCGCTTACGATAAAAGCGGGGATAACCACCTCAAATCCAAGCTGGTCCTGATAGTTCACAAGGGTTATTTCCTCAACGTCAGCGGCAACGGGATTGTCCGAATCCACGCTGTCCTCGGTGTAAACCACTCTGTCCTGAAGGTCGAGGAAGAACTTCATGTCCTTGTTGCTTGTTTGCTTAAGCATGAAGGTTTTAAGCGGCTCGCCCGCCTTTTCAACCGCCTCCATGGTGGTTATTTCACCCCTTGAGTAAGGCTGGTAGGCGACTTCGTTTATTTCGGTAAAAACGGGCCACATAATGAATATTGTAAGGAACAGCGCCAGCCCCGTCAGTATCTGGTTAGGCGGCGTAGACTGGGTCTGCATTGCGTTTCTGAGGAACGAGAACACGATGATAAGCCTTGTAAAGCTGGTCATCATTATCAGAATCGACGGCGCAAGGGAAAGCACGGTGATAAGCAGAATTACTTCCAGCGGCTGGGACGCGTCAACGCCGATGAGGTTATACAGCACCGAGTTGTCCTCCGGCATTGCTTCGGCGTCGGGGTTGGTTTCAAGAATCGCCGATTCCGAGTCGTTTTGGTTGGTTTCAATAAGCCCCTGGGAGGTTGAGGACGAGGCTGCCGCCGACGCAGCGTCAGCGCTGTCGCCGTTATTTTCCGCAAAGGCGTAGATTGTGAACGAGGTGCAGAGCAGCAGAACGGTAACAGCCAGTGAAACGGCGAATCTTATGCAGGTTTTCCTGTATTCGCCGACTTTTTTTCGTCCCGAAAGGAGCTGCGGCGGATTTTTGCTGCGTTTTTGCTCTGTGTAAAGGCGGAATGCCTCAATGAACGTCTTTATCATTGTCTGTTCCGTCCTCCCTGAATGGCTTGTCCGTTTCGTCCGTTTTTCCGTTCTTTTTGTTTGCGATTACCGTTGAAAGGGCGGCAAGAAAACTGCCCTCCGCAGGCTGATTTGACTGCTGAGCGGTGTATTCCTCCTCGCTGATGTCAATGTCGCAAATTTTCTCAATGTGGTTCGGAGTTGCGCCCACTACCATAAGCTTGCCGCTGACGCTGACCACAAGCAGCATTCCGTCGCGACCCACGCTGATTCGGTCAAGCACCTTAAGACGGTTTCCGCCGATGACGGATACGCGCTTTGTAAGCTTCCGCATAGCGTAAATAAGCATTATTATCAGTCCGATTACGCCGATGAGCGAAAGAATGACCTGAATTAAATCCATAGCAACGTTCTCCGAGAAATTCCTTATAAATCAGAAATCAGAGGTAAAGGACAAAATGTTACTTCTGCCTCCCCCTCTTTTTCCCGAAATATTCGATTAGATTAACCAAGAATCTTTGTAACTGTCTGTAAGATTCTGTCCGGCTTGAAAGGCTTTACGATAAAGTCGAGAGCGCCGAGCTTGATTGCTTCTACAACCATTGCTTCCTGACCCATTGCAGAGCACATGATAACCTTTGCGGCAGGGTGCTTCGACTTGATTTCTGCGAGAGCCTCAATACCTGTCTTGTTAGGCATTGTGATGTCCATGATAACCAAATCCGGGTTTTCCGCGTCAAAAACCTGGCAGGCGATTTCGCCGTCTGCTGCTTCAAGGATATTGGTGTAGCCGTTTTTTGTCAGCGTATCCTTGATGAGCATTCTCATGAATGCCGCGTCGTCAACAAGTAAAATCTTCTTATCCATTTCTGTTTACTCCTTACCTAATGAATCCATGAATTTTGATTTAACAATTTCGGTAATTCTTACCGCAAAATTATCGTCAACTACAACAACGTCCCCTCGTGCAATGAGGTTTCCGTTTACCACAACGTCTACCGGCGCGCCTGCCTGGCGTTCAAGCTCGATAATCGTACCCTGGGTAAATTCCAGAATGTCCTTTACCTTGCGCTTTGCGGTGCCGATTTCAACTGAAATCTGAAGCGGAACGCCCATGAGCAGCTGAAGGTTGTCCTTCTGCTCGCCTGAAAGGTTTACGCTTTGTCCCTCGAACGGGTGAAGCTGCGCGTTCTGTACGTTTATCGGCTGCGGCTGACCGTAGCCGTATGCGTATGGAGGCGGATAGCCGTAGCCGTACATCTGCTGCGGATAGCCTCCGTACATCTGCTGATCCTGAGGCGGAGCCTGCATCGGCATCTGCGGCATAGGCTGAGCCGGCTGCTGAACCTGCGGCATTGGCTGAGGCTGAACAGGCTGCTGCGGCATAGGCTGAGGCTGAACAGGCTGCTGCGGCATTGGCTGAGGAGCGGTCTGCTGAGCAGGCTGAGGAGCGG
>CAKSIR010000011.1 GCA_934462775.1 uncultured Ruminiclostridium sp. | reverse complement strand
GTGCAGAATGCTATAAGATCGACAACATTCGTATTGATCTCGTACCTTGTTACCTGTTTGGGATAATACGGATTCCGCACAAGCACATAGCCCTCTTTTATTCGGTTCATAAACCATTCGGAATAGAATGCGGGGATATCCGTCCTCATTCCCGTTTGCAGTATCATAAACGCTCTATCGCTCCTATCGGACAATTTTCAAAGCAAGCGCCGCAGTGCAGGCAGTTGTTCTGCCTTATATTATACGGTGTCGGAGCGCCTCTGTCAATGCAGTTCTGCGGACATACCGTCATGCACTTCCCGCAGCCTATGCAGTTGTCCGTAATGTGGTAGCCCTTACGTTCTGCGCTGCCGTTTCCAATGGTGTAGACCTCGCGGAAAATCGGATTCACGCCGAGGTTGAAATACTCAATGGAGGCGTCCTTTATTTCAAAGCAGATACCGATATTCCGTTTCTCGTCGGGGTAGAGATTCCCGAGGTACGGCTGCTCGGCAAATATCGTGTCAATACACGTTTTCTGCCGTTCATCAGCGACCGGGAGCGCCTTTCCTGACAGCCGTATCATCTCCTTGAATTTCGTGTAGACAAGTATCTGCACGCGCCCGTCCGTGAGAAGTTCCTTTGCTACATTCTTACCCCTTGCGGTGAAGAAATAAAACGAATCCTCATCGTAATGCACCGCGCTTATGCAGCGTATCTGCGGAGCGCCGTGCTCGTCAACTGTGGCAACGTTCAGCACCCCCACAAGCTTCATTTTCTTTAAACATGTCTTTGCGTCCATAATGTACCTCACTCCACTATTTTGATTCTTTTGATTCTGTCGGGTCTGCGCGGCTTTGTGTGCGGCTGTTCGCTTGAAACGTAACCGCCGAGCAGATGGCTTCTGTCGAACATTGCAAGATTCATTCTGCCGATTTTTGCGGCGAGTTCAGCGTTACGGACTGCGACCATCATGCTGCGCTGACCGCCGCCGGCGTTTGGAGCGTAGTTTCCTGCTTCAGGAATAAGCTCTAAGTCCTTGCGGCTTATCTGTTTATCGGTATATTTTCTGATGGAATGTCTTGCTTTGATGATGTCCATTAACATAATCTTTCGCCTGTCCTTTCGTTGTATTCTTTCCAACACTGCGGGTCCGGGGCGTACATATTCCCGGTGTAGCCGAATGTTACTGCGGGACAGCCCCTGCAATACCCGCGAAGCTCGCATTTGCCGCATTTCTCGAACTTGCTCCACTGCCTGTATTGGTCAAGCTCAGCGCCGTTGAACAGGTCGTAGAGCGAGGTTTTGAACACGTTTCCGATTTTGGATTCCATGCGGCGGCAGGCGTAAACGTCGCCGGTCGGGATTATAGTTATGTGACCTATTCCGCAGTGGCAGCCGTCGTAAATTACATCAGGGTCACTGTTTTCCGGGAGCTTGAATAAACCGTTTTCGTAGAGGTACAGCGTCCAGAGGTGATCTTTAAGCTGGAAAGTTGTTGTACAGCCGTTCTTTTTGTGTTCCTTGAATTTCTTGTAACACATATCCATGAATTTGCGGTACTGCTGGGGGGGAATGTGATATTCTTCAGACTTCTGACCGCTGGTTGGACAGTATCTTCCGAACGCGAATACGTCAACGTTTTTCTCCGCGCACAAGTCGATGAGCTGCGGGAAATCCCCGATATTCGCACTGGAAACAGTGGACATTATTGCGCAGAACATTCCCGCATTCTTTATGCAGTCTATCTTCTCGATAGTAGTGTCGAACGAACCGGGCTTGCGGAACATATCGTGGGTTTCGCGCATTCCGTCAAGGGAAAGCTGGTACTTCACGCAGCCATGCTCGTGGAGCCTACGGCATACCTCGTCGTTAAGATGAAACGGATTTCCGAGAATAGCCCAGCGGATATCCTTTCCCTTCAGCTTCTGCGCAAGCTTCCAGAAGTCATTATGTAAAATCGGGTCGCCGCCTGTGATGTAGATATAGGGTGTTCTGCCGAGCCTTTCGCACATATCCTCTATGCTTGCGAGTACCTGTTCCATTCGCTCAAATGGCATTTCGGTGAGCTTTTTGCAGTTATTCTCCGCGAAGATGTAGCAGTGCTTGCAGCGCTGGTCGCAGGTGTCTGTAATGTGCCACTGGAAGGCAAAATATGGTTTCATAGCGGTATCCTCCGATGATATTTGCTCAGGGGCAGCCGAATTTCCGACCGCCCGAGGTTGTGAAGTTGTTTTTACTTCTTGTCAGGGTCAGCTGCGCCGCATGCAGAGCCGCAAGCAGGAGCAGGAGCCTTGGGGTCAGCTGCGCCGCAAGCGGGAGCAGGAGCCTTGGGGTCAGTCGCGCCGCACGCAGAGCCGCAAGCGGAAGCAGGCTTGTCAGCCGGGTCAGAAGTTCCGCAGGCAGTGCCGGAAAATGCAGCTACATTCTTTAATGTTTCACTCATGTTTATAACCTCCTGTATTACTCGGATTTCTCCTGTGATTGCAGTATATCACGAGTTTTCAGCGCGCACAAGTACGCACTTTTAGGTTACATAGTTACCTGAAAGTTACTTTTGCACAACGGCGCGGTTCGTCGAGAAAATTTTTTTCAGTGGATTGTTTGCAGCATATATGCTATAATATATGTAACATCATTTTCTGAACTTTTGGAGGGATACATATGCTAAAACGTGAAGAGCTTCCCGAATGCGATGTTGCAACCACAGTACAGATAATCGGCAACAAGTGGAAGCTGCTGATAATGCGAAACCTGCTTTCCAGACCGTGGAGATTCAACGAGCTGCGGAAATCCCTTGACGGCGTGAGCCAGAAGGTACTGACCGACAGTCTTCGCCAGCTGGAATCCGACGGGATAATCCTGCGCACCGTATATCCTGAGGTGCCGCCGAGGGTGGAATATTCGCTGACAGAACTTGGCGAGTCCATGCGCCCTATTCTTTCTGAAATGGAAAACTGGGGAAAGAGTTATAAAGATTTATATCACAGCAGTTCGCTTATGAACTGTCAAGAGAATTTTGAAAAAAAATAAAATCCATTTCATTTTTGAACTGTGTGTGATATGTTATATAGAAACCTCTAAAAATCCGCCGTGAAGGAGGTTTTTAGAGTTTAAAATATGTATAATTCTATATTGGCAGCATTATTATGACAACAGGTCAGAAAATAAAAAATGCGGCAAGCTAAAAGCCTGTCGCAAAAAGAAATTGGTATAATGAGCGAGTTACGCGAGCCTGCTATCCGCAGCTATGAGGTCATACTGTTGGAAAGATTGACGGAGTGGTATGCCTAAAGCTAGACGGAACTTCAAAGAATGGTTCTCTCGCCAAAATGCACCCACTCTGGAATGAGAAAAAGGAGCAGTTGGTAAAGGGCGAGATTTCAGAAGAGGAGTATATCTCTTGGTGCAAGAGGTATCCGCTGTCACACGCAGAGGAATGTCAGAGTTCTCTCAGAGTAAAACGCAGGACAATTAAATCAGACGATAACACATAAAGCAGTGATACCGTTTTGATACCGAAAAATATAAATAATCCAGTGAAAAAACGGTGCAAAAATGCGGTTATTATCACACTTTAGACGTGGTGAATACATCAAGTTTGCGAGTGGGAGTAAACCGCAAGCCTTACCAAACCGCATCAAAGAGCACTTCAAGGTTTAAGTTCAGATTTTGACCGCGTCTTGACCTCAAATTCCACATATCAAGCCAATTTGAAAAAATAGATGCTATTATGATTTAGAGCCGCTGCAATTGCAGCGGCTCTTTTTTTAATATTCGTACAGCTTTTTATGATGAATTTTCAGCACAATTACGGGAATCGTAACAAACAGCACAAACACTCCTACCGCAGCGATAAATGCGATAATCAGCGGGTTTGATTGGTCGTCCTCCATATTTGCGGCGTCCGCGTCAGCCGTTGTCTGAGCGGTATCGTCAGGGGATGTCAGCTCTGATGTGTCTGTTACAATGTCGGCAATAAGGGCTGAGGTTGTAGTTTCGCTTGTTGTTTCCTCCGGAACTGTTTCGGCAGTTGTTTCTTCGGTTGTGGTTTCGGGGGGAGCTGTTGTTGTGGCAGCGGTTGTAGTTGTTGCGGCAGCCGTCGTTGTGGTAGCAGCAGTTGTTGTGGCTGCTGTGGTGGTTGTTGTTTCCTCCGGTGTAGTTTCAATCGGAGCTTCGGTAGTATCGGCGGTTGTCTGATCCTCGTCTGCAATCAGGTCGTCGCCGTCTGTACTATCGTCCGAACCGTCATCGGGTATTTCCTCGCCGTCGTCATCGATTGTGTCATCGGTGGTATCGGGAACGGTTTCGTCAGGGTCCGGCTCTGCGTCCTCATAGGAATCCTCAGGGATTTCCTCATCTGCCGCATATTCGTCCGCAGCGGGTTCGGCATATGCTGTCATTGAAAATCCGCCGGCAGCAACCGCAGCTGCCATAAACAGTGTAAAAAATAACCTTTTAAGCTTCATTTATATCAATCCTTCCGTAAGGCACATGGGTTTCATGTTTATACCTTAATATTATACAATAAACGACCTGTTTTGTAAATAGAAATAGATTAAAATTTTATCTTGCCTTTTTGTTGATAATGTGATATTATATAGTTAGAATTTTATAAACGAAAGGACTTTGAAATATGTTAGTTTCTGCTAAAGAAATGCTGAACAAGGCTCGCGACGGCAAGTACGCTGTAGGTCAGTTCAACATCAACAACCTTGAATGGACAAAGGCAATCCTTCTTACCGCTCAGGAAAACAACTCTCCTGTAATTCTCGGTGTATCCGAGGGCGCAGGCAAGTACATGGGCGGCTACAAGACAGTTGTAGGCATGGTAAAGGGCTTACTCGAAGAACTCAAGATCACAGTTCCTGTTGCTCTTCATCTTGACCACGGCACGTTTGAAGGCGCTAAGGCTTGCATCAACGCAGGCTTCTCTTCAATCATGTTCGACGGTTCACATTACCCGATCGAAGAAAACATCGCTAAGACAACAGCTCTTGTAAACGCTTGCGACATCCTCGGTCTTTCTCTTGAAGCTGAAGTTGGTTCTATCGGCGGTGAAGAAGACGGCGTTGTTGGTATGGGCGAATGCGCTGATCCTAACGAATGCAAGGCTATCGCCGACTTAGGCGTTACAATGCTCGCTGCAGGTATCGGCAACATTCACGGTAAGTATCCTGCTAACTGGCCTGGCTTAAGCTTCGACACACTTGCTGCTGTTAAGGAAAAGGTTGGCGATATGCCGCTGGTACTCCACGGCGGTACAGGTATTCCTGCCGACATGATCAAGAAGGCTATTTCTCTCGGCGTTGCTAAGATCAACGTTAACACAGAATGCCAGCTTGCATTCCAGGAAGCTACAAGAAAGTACATCGAAGAAGGCAAGGATTTACAGGGCAAGGGCTTTGACCCGCGCAAGCTGTTAGCTCCGGGCTTCGAGGCTATCAAGGCAACTGTAAAGGAAAAGATGGAATTATTCGGATCTGTAAACAAGGCTTAATTGCTTGCTCTGTATATGATAAAGCGGGATTTGCTCCCGCTTTTTTCATTGGTTTTACAGATGAAACATCAAATCAGCAATACATAAGAAAAAAGCAGAAAAAGCGAGATATGTACAGTGTTATGCGCGCTATTTCAAAAGTGGCTTCAAAACATGACTTTGTGATTAAGAAATTGAGAGAAAACGAAAAAAAAGCAGAGAATTGCAAAGAAATCATGATATATTTGAAAAAATGCTTAAAAAACTGTTGACAAGCCAATAATTTATCTGTATAATATCAATTGTTGCGTTAAAAACGTGAGTTTACGACGAAGAAAAATAAAACAGGAGGAACTAAATTATGTCAACTTATATGCCAAAAGCTGAAACAGTAGAACGTAAGTGGTATATTTTAGACGCAGCCGGCAAGCCGCTCGGCAGAGTAGCAGCTCAGGCAGCTTTCATTTTAAGAGGTAAGAACAAGCCAACTTATTCACCGGCAGTAGACTGCGGCGATCATGTAATCATCATTAACTGCGCAAAGGCAGTTCTTACAGGTAAGAAGCTTGAAAACAAGTATTACAGATGGCACACAGGCTGGATCGGACACCTTAAGGAAGTTCAGTACAGCAAGTTAATGGCTGAAAAGCCTGAAAAGGCTATGGAGCTCGCTATCTATGGTATGCTTCCAAACACAACACTTGGCCGCAAGGCAATGACAAGAGTTCGTCTTTACAGAGGCGCTGAACACAAGAACGCTGCTCAGAAGCCAGAAGTATTCGAATTTTAAGGAGGGGTAGAAATGTACGATTCAAAGCCATATTACTACGGAACAGGCAGAAGAAAGAATTCTGTTGCAAGAGTACGCGTTTACCCTGGCAGCGGCAAGATTACAATCAACGGCAGAGATATTGACGATTACTTTGGTCTTGACACATTAAAGTTAATCGTTCGTCAGCCGCTTGCTCTCACAGGTACAACTGAAAAGTTCGACATCGTTTGCACAGTTGCAGGCGGCGGTGTTACAGGTCAGGCAGGCGCTATCCGTCACGGCCTTTCAAGAGCATTATTACAGTACAGCGAAGAATTACGTCCTGCATTAAAGAAGGCCGGATTCTTAACTCGTGACCCAAGAATGAAGGAAAGAAAGAAGTACGGCTTAAAGGCTGCACGTCGCGCTCCTCAGTTCTCCAAGAGATAATCACAGCCCTTACAAACAGCGTTACAAAGCGGTTTGGGGCAGCCTTGATTACGTTTGGTCATTACAAAAGAACAGAACAAATCCTCTCCGTTTTCGGGGAGGATTTTTGTTTATCGGAGATAAAATCCTGCGTATTTATAAAACATATTAGTCAGGAAATTTCTGCTCTGTACTAAATACAACAAATACTGATAATATGCGATATATTTCACTTTGCTATCACAATATTATCACATATCACCCACACAACTTCACTAAAATTCAAATGTGTAAAAAAATTACATGGAAAAAATTGCTCTCTGGAGGATAATGAATGAAATTAGGCAAAAAAATAATCGCTGCGGTTTTAGCTGCGGTAACGGCGCTGACTTCTCTCACAGCGATGGCATTTGCTGCGGACGTTTCCGAAAACAGCTCAGTTGGCGAATACACCACCGTAGAAATTTTCGCAGATTATTATGACGCTAACGGAAGCAAAACGGCGAAACCTGCTGTTCCAACCAATCTCAAGGCGTCAAAAAAGACTGCTTCGACAATCAAGGTAACATGGAAAAAGGCTTCAGGCGCATCTTCTTATGACCTGCGTTACAAGGAAAGCGGCTCCTCCAAGTGGACAAAGATTACTAAAATTAAGAGTACGGCAAAGACGATAAAGAACCTTAATCCGTCAACAAAGTATATTTTCCAGGTTCGCGCACGCAATTCCGATAACGTAGTAAGCGCATGGTGCAAGTCTGTTGCTTTTAAGACAAAATCCGAAACGGCTGCTTCTTCAGCCTCAAGCATTGACCCAAGCAAGGTTAAGGATTCTCCTATAAGCGACTTTAAGATTGAGTGCTCTCAGGACGAGGAATATTATATAATCACGTCATATATTGGAAGCGATGAAACGGTAAAGCTTCCTTCAAGGGTAAATGGATTACCAGTAGATGCAATTGCGTTCAGCGCTTTTTCAAGTAACCCGTCAGTCAAGACTGTAATAATTCCCGAATCGGTAACATTTATTTCATGCGATGTGTTTGCAGATTGTAAAAACCTTAAGAGCATAATTATCCTCGGTACAAAAGTACAGTTCCTTGAAGACGCTTTCTCCGATTGCAGTGCAACCGTTACCTATAACGGCAAGGATTATACCTCCGCTAATTTCAGTGAGTTATATTCCTAAACAGCGTTCAGCATAGTATAAACAGCCAAAAACTCCCGCACAGACAGCTTGTGCGGGAGTTTTTTATTCATCGTCGGGGGCGTATTCCATAATATCCCCCGGCTGACAGTTAAGCGCTTTGCATATTGCGTTGAGAGTGGAAAAACGTATTGCGCTTATTTTTCCTGTCTTGATTTTTGACAAATTCACATTTGCAACACCGACTTTTTCGGAAAGTTCATTCAAAGACATTTTGCGGTCAGCCATTACTCTGTCAAGTCTTAAAATTATTGCCATATTTCCACCTTACAGAGTTTCGTCCGATTCCTGCTGAAGCTTCAGACCATGTTCAAATACATAGCTTAACGCAAGCAGGAAAGCGCCTATAATCATTACCGACGAGTCAAGCCCCGCATTATAAAGCGAGTCAGTGTTGACATCTGCGTTGTTGAAGCCTGCAACTAATTCGCTTATAATGCGTAAAATAATAGACGCGCCTGTGCCGATTATCAGTGTAAGCCCTATTGCATAAATTTTGGCAGGCAGTTCGGGAATAAACGGAGTTTCAGATTTTTCAAGCTTTGAAAAAATCTTTTTTGCAAACAGGCAGACAAGAAACAGCGTTACCATTGTGATAAGGCAGAGGATTTGCACTTCTGCTGCAAACTGTTCGCTTTTAACCGAGATAAAAGGTGCATGGAATGATATACTGCCCAAGCGGATTGAGGCGTTTCCGATTGTAAGCAGCCAGATTGCGTTTATGAGATACATTGCAGCGCCGACTATCATGAATACTTCAATGACGGCGGAAAATATTCTGAACATTTTGCACAGTTCGCCGAAGTTCTTTCTTGTTGTTTTCATAATACAGTTCCTTTCCCATGAATATTTTCTAATGTAACTGTATTGTATCACAACATTATATGTTTGTCAAGCATTTTTTAACGATAATCGTTAAATTATTTACGATTTGCGATTTCAACTTTAAGCTTATCGATGAAATCGTCAATGTTACATTCGGAAGTTTCGCCGTTTCTTGAGCGAATGGAGATTGTGCCTTTTTCAGCCTCGTTTGCTCCCAAAATCAGCATATACGGAGTTTTCATCAGCTGCGCCTCACGGATTTTGTAGCCGACCTTCTCTGTTCGTGAATCAGTATCGCAGCGTATTCCGCTTGCTTTCAGCTTGTCTGACACTTCCTTGCAATAGCCTGCAAACTTATCCGAAACAGGCAGGATTTTCACCTGACATGGTGCGAGCCAAAGCGGGAACTTGCCTGCGTAATGCTCAATG
This sequence comes from uncultured Ruminiclostridium sp., assembly GCA_934462775.1. Taxonomy (GTDB): domain Bacteria; phylum Bacillota; class Clostridia; order Oscillospirales; family Ruminococcaceae; genus Ruminiclostridium_E. Next base: position 20,849 of record CAKSIR010000011.1, on the reverse strand, counting down.
AGGATTCCGATAAAGCGCTCTATCGAGCCGAAAACAACGCGGTGAATCATGATTGGGCGATGTTTTTCACCGTCTGCGCCTGTGTACTCGGCGTTGAATCGCTGGGGAAGCTGGAAATCAAGCTGAATTGTGCCGCACTGCCAAGTTCTGCCAATGCTGTCCTCAAGGTGGAAGTCAATTTTAGGTCCGTAAAATGCGCCGTCCCCCTCGTTGATAACGTAAGGCAGTCCAAGCTTGTCGAGGGCGGTTTTAAGTCCGTTTGTTGCAAGCTCCCAGTCTGAATCTGAGCCGATACTGTTTTCGGGGCGTGTTGAAAGCTCAACATGGTACTTAAAGCCGAACATTGAGTAAACCTCGTCGATAAGCCTTACAACGCCGATTATTTCGTCAGTGATCTGACCCTCAGTCATGAATATATGAGCGTCGTCCTGTGTGAAGCAGCGCACTCTGAACAGTCCGTGCAGCGCGCCCGATTTCTCATGACGATGGACCAGTCCAAGCTCGCCCATTCTGATAGGCAAATCACGGTAGGAACGGGGCTTTGATTTATACACAAGCATTCCGCCCGGGCAGTTCATCGGCTTGATTGCGTACTCCTCGTCATCGATTTTCGTTGTGTACATATTGTCTTTGTAGTGGTCCCAGTGACCTGATGTTTCCCACAGCTTGCGGTTCAGCATCATTGGCGTCTGAATTTCAACATATCCCTCCCGTTGATGGATTTCACGCCAGTAGCTGATAAGCGTGTTTTTCAGCGTCATTCCGTCAGGAAGGAAGAACGGCATACCAACGCCCTCGTCCATAAGCTCGAACAGTCCAAGCTGTCTGCCAAGCTTGCGGTGGTCGCGGCGCTTTGCTTCTTCAATCTGTGCAAGGTGGGCTTCAAGGTCGGCGGCTTTAGGAAATGCGGTACCGTAAATTCTGCAAAGCATTTTGTTCTTCTCATCGCCGCGCCAATAAGCGCCTGCAACGCTTGTAAGCTTGAATGCGCCTACTGCGCCTGTTGTTTTCAAATGAGGTCCTGCGCACAGGTCAACAAAATCTCCCTGCTTGAAAAAGCTGAGAACCTCGTTCTCGGGCAGGTCGTTGATAAGCTCAATCTTGTACGGTTCGTTCTGCTTTTCCATGAGCGCAATTGCTTCGGCTCTCGGCAGATTAAACTGCTCAAGGGGCAGGTTTTCCCTGACAATTTTGTGCATTTCGGCTTCGATAGCAGGAAAGTCCTCGTGGGTAAATGGCTTTTCGCAGTCGAAATCGTAGTAAAATCCGTCTGCAATTGCAGGGCCTATTGTCAGTTTTACATCGGGATAAAGGCGCTTTACAGCCTGCGCAAGCACATGGGCTGTTGTGTGGCGGAACGCAATTCTGCCTTCCTCGCTTTCAAATGAACATTCGCTTACATTTCCATTTTTGTTGATTACTTTCATGATGTTTACTCCTTTAAATACAGATATAAACAAAAAAGCACCCAAGGACAGAGAAACTCTGTTCCAAGGGTGCATACAGCACGGTTCCACCTTGAATTTTCACTTCGGCTCAATCAAGCCTTATTCTTTAACGCAGAAGTACGGTACTATTCATCACAGTACAGCTCAGGAGTGGTTTTCGCCATATTATCTCAAAGAGGAAATTTCAGCTAATATTCCTCATCTCTGGTTGAGCCTTTACGGTTACTCTTTCCGTCAGTGCTTTTTTGTTTACCACTAATTTAGCACAATTTTCGAGGAATGTCAAGGGGTTTTGGCGATTTCAGCTGTGCCGATTTCGATTTTTATTAAACATCGGCTTTAAGCGCAAAGTCAATAAGTCCGCTTGAAACATTTGCGCCTGCAACAACGATTTTAACCGGGTCGCCTATTGTATAAGCCTTTCCCGACAACGTATCCACAAGTGCAATGTTATTCTGCACCTCGTAAATGCCTGTCGGCAGGGCGGTGGTATCAACCCGTCCCTCAACGGTATTTGGCAGCTCAACGAAAAAGCCGTTGTTGATTACGCCCGAAATAATGCCGTCAAATTCCTCGCCAATGTGCTTCTTGATATATTCCGCCATGTAAAACTTGTCGCAGTCGCGCTCGGCGTTCACCGCAACAAGCTCGGTATTGCTTGCGCGGAGAGCAGCCTCGGCGGCAAATTTTGTATAGCGTTTGTTCAGCTTTGAACGGTTTTCGGGGTTTACATAGTCGGACAGAATACGGTGAATTGACAGGTCCGCAAGGCGTCTGATAGGAGAGGTGAAGTGAGCGTATTCCTTCATAACAAGACCGAAATGTCCCACAGGGACTTCCGAATACTTCGCTTTCATCATTGTACGCAGAACAAGCTTGTTGATAATCTGATACTTCGGGTCGTCCTTTGCCTTTTTCAGAATATTTGCAAGGTCGCCTGCGGTGGATTTTTCGTTTATGCCTAAGCTGTCAGCGCCCATAAGCGTCAGCGTTTCGCCGAGCTGAACCAGCTTTTCGGATGCAGGCGCTTCATGGATTCGGTAAACAAATGGGAACTCCTCCTCCATCGCAAGCTTTGCGGCGCAGTTGTTTGCGCAGAGCATAAATTCCTCGATAATTCCCTCGGAAACGCCACGTTCTCTCGGCTTGATGTCAATGCATCTGCCATTTTCATCGCAGATTATCTTGGTTTCAACCGTATCAATTTCAGGCGCGCCGCGGTTTTCTCTGTTCCTTTGCAGAATGGCGGCAAGCTGATTCATAACGGGAATTTCATTCAGAACTTCGCTGTATTTCGCCTTGACAGCTTCGTCTGCGCTGCCGTCAAGAATTGCGTTTATTTCCTTATAAACGCCCTGCACCCTTGAACGAATAACCGTTTTTACAAACTTGAATTTCTTTATTTCTCCGTTTTCCGCAATGTCCATCAAGCAGGAAAAAGCAAGACGGTCGGTCTGCGGATTAAGGGAGCAGATTCCGTTGCTCAGCTCCTTTGGCAGCATCGGGATAACCCTGTCTGCAATGTAAATGCTTGTGCCGCGCTGAAAAGCTTCCTTGTCAAGGGCTGAGCCTTTTTTTACATAATATGAAACGTCCGCAATGTGAACGCCCAGCTTAAAGCCGTCAGCGGTTTTCTCGATGCTGATTGCGTCGTCAATATCCTTTGTGTCAGCGCCGTCGATTGTGAAAATAGGCAGGCGGCGCAGGTCAAGACGGCTGTCGATTTCCGACTGCTTAATGCCGTAAAGCTCGATTTTCTTGGCTTCGGTAATGGCTTCCTCGGGGAACTCGGTGTGAATTGACTTTTCATCAATATACGCGTCTACGGAAACCTTGGCAAGCTCCGCATTGCCGTAAACGGACACAATGTCAACGGTGTGTTCGGAGTGGTGCTCGCTGCGCTCGTGGAGCTTAAACTGCACCTTGTCGCCTGCTTTAAGGCTGTTTCCGCCGTAGCTGTGGATAAACAGCGGCTCTCTCGATACGAAGCTGTACGGTTCAAGCTTAAGCTCGCCGTTTTCGGATACGATAGTTCCTGTGAGAACGGCTTCGCTTTCCTCAAGAATAAGCACAACCTCCGCAGTATCGGAGCGGTTGTTTTCGTTCTTGAATTCGGTTATCTTTGCGAGAACGCGGTCGCCCGGAACAGCGCCGCGCAGCATTTTGCCTGTAACAAAGCATTCCTCGCCGTTTTTCTCGTTGGCAACAAAGCCGAAGGATTTGCTGACGCGGGTAATTTCTCCCTCGAAATATTTCTTGTAGCCCTTGAGATAGACCTTTCCCTTTGAATAACCGATGATGTTGTCGCGCTCAAGTGCGTCACAAACGCCTAAAACACGTTTTTTGTCCTTTTTTGACGTACCGAGGGCATTAAGCAGCTTTCCCTCTGAAAGACCGTCCTTTCCCGAATCAAGCAGAACGGCAATAATCATTTTTCTAAACTTGTTTTTCATTTTTTTCATCCTTTAAATTCGCATTTCCGATTTTACAATGTCTTTACATTATATTTATTTGCAAAAAAAGGGCGATATACTCGCCCTTTTCACTATTCACTGTAAGCTTATTCAGCAGCTGTTGTTGTATCTGCCGCAGCGTCGCTTGCTGTATCATCGGCAGCCGCGTCTGATTCTGTTGGCTCGGCAGTTGTTGTAACTGCTGTTGTTACAGCTGCTGAGTTGTTTGTTGTCGCTGAGCTGTCGCCCTTAAAATAAATAGCGATTACGTTTACGAGAAGTGTGATTACGAAGAATGCGATTGCTGCTGCCTTTGTACCCTTGGCAAGCTTTGCCTCGTTTGTTCTTCCTGAGTTCTTCTGATAGTAGTTATCAGCGCTTGCGCCTGTGATTGTCTGTGACATACCCTGCTTTGAATCCTGCATAAGTACGATTACAATAATGAATACGCACGCAAGTATAAGTAAAATCGCTGAAATAATTTCAATAACGCCCATTTTTAAATCCTCCGAAGTCGTATTAAAAGGTTTTACCTTCAAATTTATAATTCATATTGACACGCATTACATTATAACACAGGTTAAAATAAAAAGCAAGTGTTTTCTGAGAAATTTTATCACATTTCCGCAATATCTGCCAGAGCCTTGTCGGTACTCCAGTAGAAACTGTCGTCGGAGTAAGTGTCCTTAAGACCGCAGCGGTCGAACATTTCCATTACAGGCGGCTGAACGCAGGTAAAATAGATTTGAGTACCCTGTTCGGAAAGGTGCATACATAGCTCCTGAAGAGCCTGGATTCCGGAAATATCCGCCAGCGGAACGCCGCGCATTGAGAAGATAACAATATCCTCTTCCTCCTCGTCCAGGGGTCTGAGCTTTTCGGCAAGCTTGCTTGCAGTGCCGAAGTAGAGAGGACCTGTTATGTATGCAACGCGCGTTGAGGAGTATTTCTTTGCCTTTTCGCCGTCAACGCCAAGCTTTTCGGCGTCAACGTGAGAAATAGTAACAGTCATGTCGGATACCTTAAGCACGAACATTACGACAGAAAACAGAACGCCGATGATTATTGCGACTGTAAGGTCGAATATAACCGTTGCAAGCATCGTAATAAGGAACTGGAACATGGCGGTTTTGATTTTTCTGCTGAATATGTCCTTGATTACGCTCCATTCGTTCATTCTCCAGGCTGTAACAATAAGCACGCCTGCAAGAGCTGAAAGCGGGATTTTGGACATAATGCCGCCGAGCAGGAACATAGAAAGCAGGAGAACCACCGAGTGGATAATGCCTGTTACGCGTGTTCTGCCGCCTGCCTTGATAGCAACGCTTGTACGGGCGATTGCGGCTGTGGCGGGAACGCCGCCGAACAGCGGGATTATCATGTTGCCGATACCCTGAGCAACAAGCTCCTGGTCAGCGTCAAGCTTTTCGTTCTTCATACGGCCTGCGCTTGCGCCGCAGAGGAGGGATTCGATAAGTCCCAGTGCGGCAATGCTGATTGCAGGCATGATAAGGTTGTATATCTTGTCAAATGAAATCTGTGAAAAATCAAGTCTGTTGTCAAGGAAAATAGTCTGAGGAATTTCGCCTACAACGTCCACCTCGAAGTTGAAGATGAAGTTTGCGGCTGTTGCAAGAATTATTGCAGCCAGCGAACAGGGAACAATGGCGTTGAGCTTTTTCGGGTAAATGAACATGAACACGATAACGCAGACGCCGATAATAAGGGCGGTAAGATTAAGGTGCTGTTCGGTTGTGAAATAGCTTGCAATTTTGTCTATTGTGTTAAGACCTGAGCCGGAAAGACCTGTAAGGTTGTTGATTTGTCCGAGAGCGATAATAATGGCAATGCCCGAAGTAAAGCCGGTTATAACCGGAACAGGAATGAATGAAACCAGTCCGCCCAGCTTGAAAATCCCGCATAAAAGCAGGATAATTCCCGACATAAAGCAGGCAATGAACACGCCTTGCAGCTGATACTGTGCAACAAGTGAAACGAGAATGGCTGTCATAGCGCCTGTTGGTCCCGAAATCTGGTATGAGCCGCCTGAAAGAGTGCCGATTACAAAGCCTGCAATTACGGCGGTAATAAGGCCTGCCGCTGCGTCTGCGCCGCTGGATACACCGAATGCAAGCGCAAGCGGAAGTGCCACGGCGGCAACAGTTACGCCTGCAAGAGCGTCCTTGCCGAAGCATCTGGCGTTATAGCCCTTAAACTCGGTTTTTAACCTTTGAAAATAACGTTTAATCAATGTTTTATCCCCTTTTTCAAAAAATCACGCAATTACCATTTTACTACTTGCGTGTTTTTCTGTCCATGTCAAAAAATGTTGAATTTGGTGGGGAATATTGGTATTGTTATAGGCATTATACATAATTTGTGCTGAAGATATTTGTGAAAAAGGCAAAATAAAATTCTGCAAACGTTAAGCTTGCAGAATTTTATGGGTATTTTTAATTATTCAGCTGTAAAAGCGTCCTTGCCGAGTCCGCAAACAGGACATTCGAAATCATCCGGAACATCTTCCCACTTTGTGCCGGGAGCGATTCCGTTGTCCGGATCGCCTAATTCTTCGTCATAAACATAACCGCATGGGCAAACGTATTTCATTAAAGCGTCCTCCTTATATTACTTAAAGTATCTGTTTAAAAGTCCCTGGAAAGCCTTGCCGTGACGAGCCTCGTCCTTAGCCATTTCGTGAACTGTATCGTGGATAGCGTCCAAGCCCAGTTCCTTAGCTCTTTTCGCAATATCCAGCTTGCCCTGTGTTGCACCGTGTTCGGCAGCAACTCTCTTTTCCAGGTTTTCCTTTGTTGAGGAAGAAACGACCTCGCCAAGAATTTCAGCAAACTTAGCAGCGTGTTCAGCCTCCTCGAAAGCGATTCTCTTGTAAGCCTCTGCAACCTCGGGATAACCCTCGCGGTCAGCTACTCTTGACATTGCAAGGTACATACCTACTTCTGAGCATTCTCCATCGAAGTTCATTCTCAGACCCTTAACAATTTCTTCGTCAACTCCTGCAATAATGCCAACTTCATGTTCGCAGGCAAATGTTAATGTGCCTTCTTCGACAACCTTGAACTTAGAGCCGGGGCACTTGCACTGTGGGCAGAATTCAGGAGCGGAATCTCCTTCGTGAACGTAGCCGCAGATTGGACAAACATACTTAGCCATGATAAAAATCTCCTTTTAAGTTAGTATTTATTTTCATTTTTGATAACGATAATCATTACTGATTTATCCTATGGCTCTATTATATCATAAATTTGAGAAATGTCAATAGGTTTTTAAAATTTTTTTATTTTTTGCATAACAAAATCCCCCGACTGTTATGTCGGGGGTATCGCTGTTTAGAAGAATATACGCTCTTCAATATATTTTCTTACGTCTGCAATCGGAATACGAACCTGTGCCATTGTGTCGCGTTCGCGAACTGTTACGCACTTGTCCTCTTCGCTTTCAAAGTCGTAGGTAATGCAGAACGGTGTACCGATTTCGTCCTCTCTGCGGTAACGCTTGCCAATAGCGCCTGCGTCGTCGTAATCAACAGGGAAGTACTTGCAAAGCTCGTCTGCAAGCTCGCCGGCAGGACCTGCAAGCTTCTTTGACAGCGGAAGAACCGCAGCCTTAACAGGAGCGAGAGCAGGGTGGAAGTGCATTACTGTACGGGTTGTGCCGTCCTCAAGCGCTTCCTCGTCGTATGCCTCAGTAACAAGTGCAAGGAACAGACGCTCAACGCCGAGAGAAGGCTCGATAACGTAAGGAACGTATCTTTCGTTTGCTTCCTGGTCGAAGTAGTCAAGCTGCTTGCCGCTGGTCTTGATGTGCTGATTGAGGTCGTAGTCTGTTCTGTCGGCAACGCCCCAAAGCTCGCCCCAGCCGAACGGGAACAGATACTCGAAGTCGGTTGTCGCCTTTGAGTAGAAGCAAAGCTCCTCCTTGTCATGGTCGCGGAGTCTGAGGTTTTCTTCCTTAAGGTTAAGGGAGAGGAGGAAGTTCTTGCAGAAGCTTCTCCAGTAATCAAACCATTCAAGGTCTGTACCAGGCTTGCAGAAGAATTCAAGCTCCATCTGCTCAAATTCACGAACACGGAAAATAAAGTTGCCCGGTGTGATTTCGTTTCTGAACGACTTGCCAACCTGTGCAACGCCGAACGGAATCTTTCTTCTTGTGGTACGCTGAATGTTGGCGAAGTTTACGAAAATACCCTGAGCAGTTTCAGGACGGAGGTAAAGCTCAGACTTGCTGTCCTCGGTTACACCCTGGAATGTTTTGAACATGAGGTTGAACTGGCGAATGTCTGTAAAGTTGGACTTTCCGCAGTTAGGGCAGCAAATGTTCTTTTCCTTGATGTAGTTCATCATCTGTTCGTTTGACCAGCCGGCAGGATTTGTTCCGTCAAAGTCCTCAATAAGGTTATCGGCTCTGTGGCGTGTTTTGCAGTCCTTGCAGTCCATAAGAGGATCGGAGAAGCCGCCGATATGACCTGAAGCAACCCATGTCTGCGGGTTCATGAGGATAGCGGAGTCAAGACCTACGTTGTACTTGTTTTCCTGTACGAACTTCTTGAGCCATGCCTTTTTGATGTTGTTTTTCAGCTCAACGCCGAGAGGACCGTAATCCCATGTGTTTGCAAGTCCGCCGTAGATTTCGCTGCCCGGATAGATGAAGCCTCTGCCCTTACAGAGTGCAACAAGCTTGTCCATTGTTTTTTCTGTGTTCTTCATAAAATATATTCCTTTCATAAAATTCGCCCCGCCGTGGTTTCGGCGGGAACGGATTTTGAAAATACTATTATTAAGCCGATTGATTATTCAACAGTCTGAATCCAGCCGAATTCGTCCTTGATTTTGCCCCACTGAATACCTGTGAGCGTATCGTAAAGCATCTGGGAGATTTCGCCGATTTCGCCGTTGTTGATTGGCATTACAAGGTCGCCGTACTTCAGCTCGCCGATTGGTGAAATAACTGCCGCCGTACCTGTACCCCATGCTTCCACGAGAGTGCCGTTCTTGTATGCGTCAACAAGCTCGTCGATGGAAAGTCTGCGTTCGGATACCTTAAAGCCCTTAGCCTTTAACAGCTCAACGATAGACATTCTTGTAATACCGCCTAAGATAGAGCCTAACAGCGCAGGCGTCACAATTTCGTCGCCGATTTTGAAGAATACGTTCATAGCGCCTACTTCTTCAACATACTTTCTTTCGACACCGTCAAGCCAGAGAGTCTGTATGTATCCCTGTGCGGCAGCTTCTTCCTGACCCTTCAGGGAGATAGCGTAGTTAGCGCCTGCCTTTGTAAAGCCTGTGCCGCCGATTACTGCGCGGACATATTTCTGTTCAACGAAGATTTTAACCGGAGCAAGACCGTCAGGATAATATGCGCCTACCGGTGAAAGGATAATAGCGAAGATAAGGTGCTTTGCAGGGTGAACGCCAACGTGAGCGTCGGTTGCAAATACATAGGGTCTGATGTAGAGAGAGGTTCCCTCTGCTGTCGGGATCCAGTCCTGATCAACCTTAACGAGAGCCTTGATTGCCTTTAATGCAAATTCCTCGTCCAGCTTTGGAATGCAAAGACGATCGCAGGAAACGTTGAGTCTTGCCATGTTCTTTTCGGGACGGAAAAGCTGAATTTTGCCCTCGGCTGTGCGGTAAGCCTTTAAGCCCTCAAAAACCTCCTGACCGTAGTGGAGAACCATAGCGGCAGGATCAAGCTCAAAAGGACCGTAAGGAACTATACGCGGATTGTGCCAGCCCTCGCCCTCATCGTAGTTCATAATGAACATATGGTCTGTGTAGTAGTTACCGAAACCCAGTTTGCTCTGATCGGGCTTTGCCTTTGGAGCAGTAGTTCTTGTTATTGAAATATCCATTTTTTTGCCCTTCCTTTTAGTTTACGGATTTTATACTGTTTTATTATAGCATTAAAATGTGAAAATGTAAATATATAATATGCACTAAATGAAGACATATTGCAATAAAATTTCAACAACAAGCACAGCGGCGCAGGACGAAAGCGCTACCGTAAGCAGTCCTTTTTCAAGGAACGACAGCAGCGCAGCTACTGCAAGCCCTGCCAAGGCTGACCAGATGCTGCTTGTGGAATGCAGGATTGTAGGGAACGTCATTGCAGCAAGCACCGTGAACGGAACATAGAACAGGAACGAATTAACAAACCTGCTTTTGATTTTCTTTCTCATGAGAGTCAGCGGCAGCATTCTTATAAGGTAGGTTACTCCCGCCATTACCGCCACCTGAATCATAACGTAGGTCATATCGAAATTATTCATCTCCTGCCTCCTTTATAGGGAACAGCAGCGCGCCGAGGGTTGAGGCAGCCACTGCGCAGATGATGATTACAAAGCCGCTTGAAAGCTGATTTATTACAGGAATGTAGGTAAAGCAGCAGCTGAGTATTACCGACGCCGTAATAACCATCAGCACCGAGCGGTTATGCTTTGCAGGGGGGACGATGATTGCAAGGAACATTCCGTAAATCGCAACGGACATTGACGTTGTGACGATTTCGGGGAGCAGCGTGCTTGCCAGCGCGCCAAGGAGCGTGCCAAGCGCCCATCCGACGTAAGGAACGGTCATAAGTCCGTAGAAATAGCGCTTTCCTATTTCGCCGGGCTGACTTGACGCAACGGCGAAAATCTCGTCCGTGTTTGCAAACGACATAAGCAGTCGGTCGCGTATTTTTACGGTTTTATGCAGCTTCTGCGACAGCGACAGCGACATTAGCGCATATCGCAGGTTGATTATAAGCTGCGTCATTGCCATTTCTATGTAGCCGCCGCCCGTCAATATAAGAGATAAGCCCGCAAACTGACCTGCCGACGTAAGGTTTGTCATTGAGATAAAGACGGCAACCCACACGGGAAGTCCCTGCGATACCGCCATCATTCCGAAGGTGAACGAAACCGAAAGGTAGCCAAGTCCTATGGGAATACCGTCCTTTAGCCCCTTTTTAAAGCTGTTTTCAAATTCCATAATTGTCTTTCCTTTTGTTCTTCTGCGCAAAAATACGGAAACGCATGGGCATTTCCGCTTTGTTTTTATATTTTCGTATAATTTGCCTTTAACAATATATCATAAATTATGGAAAAAAGCAATATTTATCGGAAAATTTGCATTTACAAAAAATATGTGTTATACTTATTACCAATGTTTTATAAATATACCATAAAGTAATGGAGCAACAGAAAGGATAGATATAATGATTACAGTTTCAAACGTCAGCCTGCAGTTCGGCGGATCAACTCTTTTCAAGGACGTTGACCTTATTTTCAACAGCGGCAACTGCTACGGCGTTATCGGCGCAAACGGAGCAGGCAAATCCACCTTCCTGCGTATTCTTGACGGCGAGCTTGAACCTACGACAGGTACCGTAAGTATTCCGGCGAATCTGCGTATGTCCGTATTGAAGCAGGACCACTTTGCTTATGACGAGTACACTGTTCAGGATACGGTTATTATGGGCAATAAGCGCCTTTACGAAATTATGCAGGAAAAGGACGCTCTTTATGCAAAGGAGGACTTCTCCGAGGAGGACGGCGAAAAGGCAAGCCAGCTTGAGGCTGAATTTGCCGAGCTGAACGGCTGGGAGGCGGAAAGCGACGCGTCCAAGCTGATTCAGGGTCTTGGACTGAGCGAGGACATTCTCTACTCGCAGATGAGCAGCCTTTCGGGTAACGAAAAGGTAAAGGTTCTTCTTGCGCAGGCGCTTTTCGGCAACCCTGACATTATCCTCATGGACGAGCCTACAAACCACCTTGATATTGACGCGGTTGCATGGCTTGAGGATTTCCTTGCAGACTATTTCGGCACGGTTATCGTTGTATCCCATGACCGTCACTTCCTGAACAACGTATGTACTCACATTGTTGATATAGACTATAACAAGATTAAGATGTATGTGGGCAACTATGAGTTCTGGTACGAATCCTCACAGATGATTCAGCGCATGATGAAGCAGCAGAACAAGAAGGCTGAGGAAAAAATCAAGGAGCTTCAGAACTTCATTCAGCGCTTCTCCGCAAACAAGTCAAAATCCAAGCAGGCAACATCTCGCCGCAAGCTTCTTGACAAGATTACAGTTGAGGAAATGCCTGCGTCCAGCAGACGTTATCCGTTTATCGGCTTCGACATGGAGCGCGAGGTGGGCAAGGACATTTTACAGGTAAGCGGCATTTCAAAGACGATCGACGGCGTAAAGGTTCTGAACGACGTAAGCTTTACTGTTGGCAAGAACGACAAGATTGCATTCCTCGGCGAAAGCGAAATAGCAATTACAACCCTGTTCAAGATTTTGGTAGGCGAGCTTGAACCTGACGAGGGTACCTACAAGTGGGGCAGCACAACCTCTGTAAGCTACTTCCCGATTGACTCCGACCACTTCTTTGCAGGCTGCACAATGTCAATCCTTGACTGGATCAGACAGTACTCAAAGGACGTTACCGAAACATATCTCCGCGGCTTCTTAGGCAGAATGCTGTTCTCGGGTGATGACATCTATAAGCCTGTAAACGTGCTTTCCGGCGGCGAAAAGGTTCGCTGTATGTTCTCAAGAATGATGCTATTCCAGAGCAACGTGCTTATTCTTGACCGTCCGACCAACCATCTTGACCTGGAAAGCATTACCGCTGTAAACAACGGTCTTGCGGATTTCAAGGGCAATGTGCTGTTTGCTTCACACGACCATGAAATCGTTCAGACAGTTGCAAACAGAATTATTGAAATCAGAGAAAAAGGCTGCTATGACAAGCTTGGCACATACGAGGAGTATGTTGACTGGAGAAAGTCGCAGAATATCGGCACGCTTACTCTGTGATTTCCCTGAATACGGAAGCAACCGCAGTATAACCGCTGCGGTTATTTTTTATGCGTTTTTCATTGTACTGAAAACGACACAGTGCTTGTGGTAAAATAAGCTTGTAAACAAAAACGGGAGGTACAAGAAAATGAACAGCAATATTCACATCGGCAGATCGTCTGAGGTTGGCGGCAGAACAGCAAGAGGAAATCGCGACAGCCTTATAAAAAAGAAAGTGCAGGGCATAATGGGCTATATTGCATTTATGCTGATAGCGGTTGTGGGGCAGATCGGAGCCGCCTGTGTGCTGTCCTCCGTATCCGACAACGGGGCAGGGTCGTTTATATTTGTAATGGTGCTGCTTTTCTGCATTGCGCTTGCAATTTTCACAGTCGAAAACGCTCTTGGCTGCATATCGGATAATCTGAACGAGATTGCGGATATAAAGCGGCAGTATGAAAACGAGCTGAATAACCTCAGAGATAAATGCAGGACGGAAAAGCTGCAATAATAAAGGTCCGAGGGAAAATTCAGCAGGCAAGAAATGTGCAGCAGGCAAACAGAAATCCGGGTGATTCAATTATTATGTATATCCGATATATGAAAAAATAAATCCACAGGTGCTTCCTGCGGATTTATTATTTAACGGATTTGCCTGTTACTTAGCGGAGTTTTCGTAGCTTTCGATCATTTTCTTGACCATCTGGCCGCCGATTGAACCAACCTGCTTTGCTGTTAAATCACCGTTGTAGCCGTTGTCCTTAAGCGGAACGCCAACTTCATTTGCGGCCTGCATCTTAATGCTGTTTAAAGCTGCTTTGCTCTTATTGTTAGACATATTCTTTTCCTCCGATTATTATCGAAATTTTTACTGATTTTTTTCTACAAAGACCGTTTGCCTTTGTAGTAATATTATGTCGCGAGCGATTACATATATTATAGGTAAATTTTATGCTGATTTACAGCTTTTTCATCAAATGTAAATTGTATAAAATATACAATTTACAAAAATTTTATTGTCTGTTTTATACGAATTCGGGTTAAAACGTTTACTTTTGAATAAATTTATGATATTATATATTATAAGTTATTGCGAGATAATATATTGATATAAAAAGATTTAGGAGTAAATTATGAAAGTAAGAAGCTCATTGATCCTGGTTTTCACATTGTTTGCTGTTCTTTCAGTGGTTTCGTTCTGCATTTTCAGCGGAATCCAGCTGAGAAATACGGCGGAAAGTCAGTATAATAAAATGATTTCGTCGGTTGCTCAGTCCCAGGCGAGAAGCCTTGACCAATATTTTTCACTTTTGTCGGCACAGGCAAGGACAATAAATGAAAACTATGCGGTTCAGGCAATGAGCAAGGAAATCAGCGGCGGCAAGGCAAATAAGGATACCGAAAGCTTTACGGCTGCACTTGATTATCTTTCATCCTACGTTGAGTCCGACTCAGGCGTTACAAAGATTCTTCTTACCGACGACAGCGGTAAGGTTATAATGGCAGACGACAAGGGCTACATTGGCACAACGGTCGAAATCAGCCTTGAAAACGTTGCTGATTATAAGGTATATGTAAATGCTGCAGGTTCGGCGTCAAAAAGCTCACAGTATGAGCTTTACGTTAAATCAGACCTTGCAGGCTATAACCTGATGGTTTACTTTGATAACTCAAGAATCACCAAGGTATTCAGCCAGTCAACATTCCCGACAAACGGACGTATAGTTCTTGCGGATCCGGCTGATATGCTGCTTGATACAACGTTTGTAGGAAGCCTTGCAGACACGGCTCTGCCCGAATATCTTGCGTTTAAGGATTACATAGTAAATACAACCGTTTCGGGCGTTGCAAAGACGACTTACGAAATCGGCAAAAACGAGCGTATCGCTCACATGGTAAGCAGCGGCGAAAGCGACTGGACGGTGATTGCGCTTGCCGAGGCAAACAAGGCTTACGCATATTCCGACAATGCGTCGGGCACAATCAACGGAGTCGGAATCCTTGTTACAATTATTGTTGCCGCCGCGTCGGTTGTGCTGGTAATTGTAATCACAAAGCCGCTTTACAAAATTGAGGAAACACTTTTCAAGATCAAGCGCGGCGACCACGAAGCAAGAATCGATGTTCTCGCTAACAACGAGTATGGCGAAATCGCCCGTGCGTTCAACGACCTTATTGACGATATTATAGTAAGTGAGGGACGTTACCGTACTATTATCGAGATGTCCGACAACATTATCTTTGAGTGGAACTTCAAGACAAACGAAGTTATATTCTCGCAGAACTTCAACAAAAAGTTCAGTTATCGTGCTCCGTCCGATCACTTCGGCGATTCCTTCCTGCTAAAGTGCAAGGTTCATCCCGATGACGCAGACAGGTATAAGGCTGACCTTGAAAAGCTTTCAAAGGGTGAGGAGTTCAAGCACAACGAATACCGCTGGAAGAATATTTACGGCGATTATATTTGGATTCTTATGCGTACCGCAACAATCCGCGACCGTGACAATAATATTATTAAGGTTGTCGGCGTTATCGTTGATATTGACCGTGCGAAGAAGAGTGAAAAGCTGCTGACGACAAGAGCAAGCTTTGATTCGCTGACAGGTCTTTATAACCGTGAAACAACCGAATCCGCCATCAACAACGAAATCGACCTTATTGCAGCCCGTAAGAACCAGTTTGCAATTCTGTTCGTTGATATTGACGATTTCAAGATTTACAACGATAAGTACAGTCACGCAACAGGCGATCAGGTGCTGAAGTTTACTGCCGATTCGATTCAATCGGTAATAAGCGAATTTGGTATGGCAGGACGTTACGGCGGCGATGAATTTATCGTATGTATCCGCAACGCTGAAACGAACGATCCGTCAAGAGTTGCTCAGGAGCTGCTTAATAAGCTGAAGGAGGGCTTCACCTGCGATACAGGCGAAAAGCTCACGGTAAATGTAAGTATCGGTATTTCTATTATCAGCGACAACTCAAAGCGCGTTGACGAAATCATCGGCATGGCTGACGACGCTATGTACCGTATCAAAAAGAGCGGTAAATCGAATTTCGGCTATCTTGAAAGATAAAAAGACAAACTCCCACTTAAATGTAAGTGGGAGTTTTTGTTGACTTGGTGTAAAAATCAAATCAGATTATACAAACTGTATATTACAAATAGTTGAATATATGGAAATAATACTGAGTGTAGTCTTGTCCGCATAAAAATAATGCAATCCGCCATGCCTTTGAAACGTTTCATTTAATTTCATGTTTGTGCATGGCGGATAGGCATATATAAAGCAGGCAAGCCCCGCTAACGGGCGGCGGAGGCTATTCAAGAACTTTCGTTACCTTCACCCTCGCCTACGTTTCCCTGCTCATGCTTTATAATATGCAGCAGGGAAAAAACTGACACGAAAAATCCCTCATCTTACGAAAAGATAAGGGATTGTTTTATCAGTCGTTTTCGTACATTGTCTTGCCTTCAAACGCAACCCTGCGCTTGATGTCGGCCATAAGGCTTCTGAACATATCAAGGTCTAGTGACTGCGCGCCGTCGCACAATGCGTTTTTCGGGTCGTTGTGGCTTTCAATCATAAGACCGTCTGCACCGACTGCAACCGCAGCCTTTGCCAGCGGTTCAACCATCCATCTAATACCGGTTGCATGGCTTGGGTCAACGACAATCGGAAGATGAGTTGTACGCTTGAGGTAAGGGACAGCCGAAAGGTCAAGCGTATTTCGCATTGCAGTTTCAAATGTTCTTATGCCGCGTTCGCAGAGGATTATGTTCTGATTTCCGCCTGCCATGATGTATTCGGCGCTCATGAGAAATTCCTCCAGAGTATTGGCAAGACCTCTCTTTAAAAGGATTGGCTTTTTGCAGTGACCAAGCTCCTTGAGTAAATCGAAGTTCTGCATATTTCGTGCGCCGACCTGAATTACGTCAACATCTGCAAACATATCAAGGTGGTTAAGGTTCATGATTTCAGTTACAATCGGAAGCCCTGTTGCTTTCTTTGCCTCAAGGAGCAGCTTGATTCCGTCTGCATGGAGTCCCTGAAAAGAGTATGGCGAGGTTCTCGGCTTGAATGCGCCGCCTCTGAGAAGCGTTGCGCCGCTTTCCTTTACGGATTTCGCAACCTTTATAATCTGCTCCTCGCTTTCAACAGAGCAGGGACCTGATATAACCTGAAAAAAACCTTCGCCGATTTTTCTTCCCGCAACATCGATAATGGTGTCGTCAGGGTGGAATTTTCTGTTGGCTGCCTTGAACGGTTCGGTTATTCTCTTTGCGCTTTCCACAATGTCAATGGTATTCGGAATGGAATCGGGGTCAAGCTTAGACGTGTCGCCGATAAGTCCGACAATCGTGTGTTCTGCGCCCTTGCTGACGTTGAGCTGGAAGCCAAGGGCTTTAAAATTGTTTTCAAGTTCTTCAATGCGCTGTTCTGACGCGCCCGGTTTTAATACTAATATCATTTCAAATGCCTCTTTCTTTATCACTTTTATGCTTTTTGGCTTTTATGTCACATAGCTTTAAAGCTTTTAATCACTAAAGTTACTATATCACTTTTGTATCACATTGTCAAGTGTTTTTTAAAAATTTATTGTTAAATCTGTTGTGTTATGCTATACTTTTAAAAAAGTAAGGAGAAAGTTATGAGTGCTGTATATCCTGTTATTGGAAATCAGGTGAAGCTGCCGTTTTACCTAAGCGGAATAGGTATTTCCGAGTGCGAATACCACATCAAGCGCGAGCAAGGTCTTGTTTCGCATCAGTTTTTATTTACGGCGGACGGCGTTGGCAAGGTTATTGTTGGCGGCGAGAGCTTTCTGATGAAAAAGGGAAGTATGCTTTACCTTTCGCCGGGCGTTCCCCATGAATACTACCCTGTCGATGGGGATTGGAAAACCTGCTGGTTTGTATTCAGAGGGCAGTATTTAACGGAAATTATGTCAGCGCTGGGTTTTAAGGACTACATGATTTGTTCCGGAGGCGATATTGCTGTTTTCGAACAGATTTTCGCACGGATATTTTCCGCTACGTCTGACCCGATTTCGGGCAGCGAGAAATGCTCGCGGCTGATTTACGACTTCATACTCAACGCGTCAAAATTTTTTTCGGAGCAAAAGCAGAACGACAGTCCGACAGGCAGCGTACTTGACAAGGTAATCATGTATATTGAAAGCAGTTACAGCAGCGATATTTCACTGGACGAGCTTGCGCGGCTGTCTGAGCTGACGCCGCAGTATCTTTGCAGAATTTTCAAAAAGAAAACGGGAATGCGTCCCCTTGAGTACATAGCAAGACGCAGAATTTCCGCCGCAAAGCTTCTGCTTGACGGCAGCGGCAAGTCAGTGCAGGAAATAGGGAAGGAGGTAGGCTATCCTGACCCAACATACTTCGGGATTGTGTTCAAAAGATATGAGGGAGTGTCCCCAAGCACCTATCGCAGAATAAAAAACACAATCGCTATATAAAAGCTAAAATGTTAAGAGCTTCTGAAATATTTCAGATTGAATTTGCGTTTGCAATGCGGTATAATCAAGATGAAATCTTGAAAGGGGTGTTTCATTTTGATAAAAATCAAGAGGATAATCGCGGCTGCGCTATGCGCTGCATTTGTGGGAGCCGCAATACCGACCGTATCGGCTGAAGAGGAGGTAAATCCCGTGAATATCGTTATTGACGGAGCAAGGGCTAACACAGCCGAAAATATGCTTTACAGAGGCTCAGGCATGGTAACAGGCAACAATACGTCAAGACTGCTGCTTGATTACAAGGCTCAGAATCCCAAAGCATACAATGAAATTCTTGAATACATTTTCGGCGACAAAGGACTTTGCGTCAATCACCTTAAAATAGAAATGGGCTCGGACATTAACTCGTCGTCAGGTACGGAGCCTGCCGTTATGCGATATGAGGACGAAAAGGCTGATGTTACCCGCGGCGCAGGCTATCAGCTTGCAGCTGACGCAAAAAAGATAAATCCCGATCTGACGCTGGATATGCTCTGGTGGAGCGAACCGCTGTGGATTTCAAACGCAGAGGACGTGTACGCTGCACGTTATAAATGGTACAAGGAAACGCTCACTGCCGCATACGAAACATACGGCCTTGAGTTTGATTATGTCAGCGCGACCCAGAACGAGCGTTCATCTGACGCCGAATGGATCAAGTATCTTGCCAAGCATCTTGACGAGGAAACCGACTGCCCTTATGATTTCTCCGCAATAAAAATCGTGGCGGGCGACGAGGTTTGCTCTTGGAATATTGTCAACGATATGATGAAGGACGAGGAGCTGCTAAACGCAATAGATGTAGTTGGCAGCCATTATACAAGCTGGTCATCAAAAAAAGTGCAGAAGATGGCGGAGGACTACGGCAAGGAGCTGTGGTTCAGCGAGGCAAGCTCCTCCATGGTCTATGCGCAGGGTACATACAGATTTGACGAAAGCGGCTCGGGAATGAACGACATCAACGGTATTCTCGACATTGCAAACCGCTTTATCACAATGTATCCCGGCGGAAAAATGACCCTCTGCGAGTATCAGCCGATCGTTTCTTCCTATTATGACGGCGCACAGTACAGCCATAAGCAGTTTATTATTGCTAACGAACCGTGGAGCGGTTATTACTGCCTTGACAGCGGTTTCTTCATGAAGCTGCATTTCTCGCAGTTTATTAAGAAAGGCTGGGCGTTTGTTGACGGCGCTTGCTACGGCGACGGCGTTGCAGGCGGCGACGGACACGCAATTGTTGACGCAACTTACAGCTACATGACCGCAGCTGACACGTCAACCGATGATTACAGCACGGTAATCACCAACACAACCTCGGAACCAATCACATACAACATCGCTGTTTCCAACCTTGACAAGGCGGGCGCGGCGGTAAACGTATGGGAAACAAGAGGTCCCGACGACGGCGATTACTTTGAAAATTACTTCAAGCACATTGACACAATCACACCTGCCGCAGACGGCGACAGCTACACTTACAGCGTTACGGTAAAGCCGTATTCGATTGTTACGCTGTCAACAATCGAGCTTGTTCCGTCAGATTACACCAACGCCGCCGATTCTGACAGAACAGTCCTTGAACTGCCTTACGCAGACGATTTTGAATATTCCGATTATCCTGCCGATTTCCTTTCATCAAGAGGAAACGCGCCTCTTTATACAACCGATCAAGGCGGTGCGTTTGAGGTGCAGAGCACGGAGGACGGAAATGTTCTCATGCAGATGATTACACCTGATATAAAGGCTAACGAATGGGGCGGAACTCCCGAGCCGACAACCAATTTCGGTGATGACAGATGGTATAACTATTCTGTAAGCGCAGACGTTAAGCTTGAAAAATCCGAAAATCCTGCTTCAAACTATGCAGGCGTCGGGCTCAGATACAACCTTGGCTGCCTTGGCGCAAGCGGCTATCGATTCCAGCTTTGGGAGGACGGCACATGGAAGCTGCTCAAGAACGGAAACGAGCTTGAAAGCGGCTCTGCAAGCGCAGATACAAGCGCTTTGGTAAACCTTAAAATCTCCGCAGACAGAAACGTTATCACCACATTCATAAACGATGAACAGGTTTGCAGCTATACGGTTTCCGACGCCACGCTGATAGGCGCGGGCAGAGCGGCACTATACAGCTCCTACAACCGCAGCTGCTTTGATAACCTTAAGGTTGAGCCGATTGGCGAGGAAACTTATATCACACGTTTTGACAACACAGACCCCTGCGTTGATTACAGCGGAAGCTGGGAGCATGAAACAATAAGCTCCTTCAAGAACTACAAGCGCAGCGTTTCAACGGGCAGCGAGGGCGCAGCGGTTACCTTTGCCTTTAACGGAACAGGTTTCGGGGTAACAGGCGCTTCTAAGCCAGACGCTGTTATCAAGATTGAGATTGACGGAAATGTTGAAGAAGAGGGCTTTGCGGTTTCAAAAGGCGGATTCAGACAGTCCTATTACAGTAAGTACGATCTTGAAAAGGGCGAGCACACGGCGGTTATTACCGTAATCAGCGGTACCGCTGCTGTTGATAGCTTTGAGGTGTTCGGTTCGGACGTTCCTATGCCAAAGGAAGAAACAGCTGAAGAAACACCGGCTGTAACAGAAAACACGACAGCGGAAG
>CAKSIR010000010.1 GCA_934462775.1 uncultured Ruminiclostridium sp. | reverse complement strand
AAAGCGCCCCACAAGTGAAAAATTTTCTCAACATAATCCTCGAAAAAGGTGCCGGTGGCACGTTTTTCGACAAGCTGAAGCCATCTTTCTTTTTTACGAAAGATGGCTTTTAATTTTATTTTGCCAGTATTTTCTTAAGATACTGTCCGGTATATGACGCTTTGCAGCCGGCAATCTGCTCAGGCGTTCCCTCGGCAATTACCGTGCCGCCCTTGTCGCCGCCCTCAGGACCTAAGTCAATGATATAGTCGGCGGTCTTGATAACATCAAGGTTGTGTTCAATCACAAGCACCGTGTTTCCGCCCTCGACCAGCTTTTGCAGCACCTCGATAAGCTGATGAACATCGGCAGTATGCAGTCCTGTTGTCGGCTCGTCAAGAATGTAGATGGTCCTGCCTGTTGCGCGCTTTGCAAGCTCGGTTGCGAGCTTTACACGCTGTGCTTCGCCGCCCGAAAGGGTGGTTGCAGGCTGACCTATCTTGATGTAGCCAAGTCCAACATCGTAAAGCGTTCTGAGCTTGCGTGCAATTTTGGGCACATTCTCAAAGAAATTCATGCCCTCCTCTACTGTCATTTCAAGCACTTCGTAAATGCTCTTGCCCTTGTACTTGATTTCAAGGGTTTCCCTATTGTATCTCTGTCCCTTGCAGACCTCGCAGGGAACATACACATCGGGCAGGAAGTGCATTTCAATCTTGTTTATTCCATCGCCCTCGCAGGCTTCGCAGCGGCCACCTTTAACGTTGAATGAAAATCTGGCGCTGGTGTAGCCTTTCATTTTGGCGTCAGTGGTTGACGCAAAAAGATCGCGTATATCGTTGAAAACGCCCGTGTAGGTGGCAGGATTGGAGCGCGGCGTTCTGCCGATTGGCGACTGGTCAATGTCGATAACCTTGTCAAGCTGTTCAACGCCGTCCATACCGTCGAATTTGCCTGCTCTAACCTTTGCCCTGTTCAGCTTAGCAACAAGGTGCTTGTAAACAATTTCGTTTACAAGGGAGCTTTTTCCGCTGCCTGAAACGCCTGTTACGCAAGTGAACACACCAAGCGGAATTTTCACGTTCACGTTTTTCAGGTTGTTCTCCCGCGCGCCCTTTACAATCAGGAATTTATCGGTTACCGGTCTGCGCGCAGCAGGAACAGGGATTTTCTTTTTCCCGCTGAGATACTGCCCCGTTATTGAGCGCTCGCAGGCCTTTACCTCGTCCGGAGTTCCCGCAACGATAATCTCGCCGCCGTGAACGCCTGCACCGGGACCAACATCTACGATGAAGTCGGCAGCATTCATCGTGTCCTCGTCATGCTCAACGACAATAAGAGTATTTCCGAGATCGCGCAGTCTTTTCAGCGTGTTTATAAGCTTGTCGTTGTCGCGCTGATGCAGTCCGATGCTTGGCTCGTCAAGAATGTACAGCACTCCCATAAGCGAGCTGCCTATCTGTGTTGCGAGGCGTATTCGCTGGCTTTCACCGCCCGAAAGAGTCCCTGCCGAACGTGACAGCGTTAGATATTCAAGTCCAACGCTGCGGAGAAATCCGAGCCGCTCCTTGATTTCCTTGATTATCTGCTTGCCGATAAGCTTTTCACGCTCAGTAAATTCAAGGCTGTTTACAAACTCAAGCGCCTTTGTAATGCTCATTTTGCAGAACTCATTGATGTTCTTGCCGCCGATTGTTACGCTGAGAGCCTCTTTGGTCAGTCGCTCGCCGTGGCAGACAGGACACTCAACGTCAGACATATACTCCTGAATCTCATCGCGGGAATAGTTCGAGTTGGTTTCACGGTAACGCCGTTCAAGGTTATTTACTATGCCCTCGAAATCGGTTTTATAGCTGCTTGTACCGCCGTTAAAGGCTCTTGAAAGGGGGATTTTCTCGCCGTTAGTACCGTAAAGCAGCACATTTATCGCCGTTTCAGACAGATCCTTCACAGGCGTATCCAGCGAAAAGCCGTAGTGCTTTGCAAGCCCCGAAAAATACATATCAGCCATTGAGCCTTTTGCGTAGGTCCAGCCGCTTGCCTTTATTGCGCCCTCTTTAATGCTTAAATCCTTGTTTGGAATTATCAAATCCGGATCAACGTGCATGAATGTGCCAAGACCCGTGCATTTCGGGCAGGCGCCAAACGGATTATTGAACGAAAACATTCGCGGATTAAGCTCCTCGATACTTACTCCGTGTTCGGGGCAGGCATAATTCTGCGAAAAGTGCAGCTCCTCGCCGCCGATTACATCAACATAAATAAGCCCGTCAGTCAGTCCTCCTGCGGTTTCGATTGACTCGGAAAGTCGTGACTTTATCTCGTCCTTAATGACAAGTCGGTCCACAATTACCTCGATATTGTGCTTTTTGTTCTTTTCTAGCTTTATTTCTTCCGACAAATCATAGGTTATATCGTCAATTCTAACGCGCACATATCCCGACTTTCGGATAGAATCAAGCTCTTTGGCGTACTCGCCTTTTTTTCCTCTTACAATCGGGGCAAGAATTTGAATTTTAGTGCCTGTTTCAAGCTCCATTACCTTGTCCACAATCTGGTCAACCGTCTGCTGCCTGATTTCCCTGCCGCAGACAGGACAGTGCGGAATACCGATTCTTGCATAAAGCAAACGAAGGTAGTCGTAAATTTCAGTTACCGTTCCAACTGTCGAACGAGGGTTTTTGCTGGTCGTTTTCTGGTCGATGGAAATTGCGGGAGAAAGACCCTCAATGCTGTCTACGTTTGGCTTTTCCATCTGACCGAGGAACATTCTCGCATAAGAGGAAAGGCTTTCCATATACCTGCGCTGACCGTCTGCATAAATCGTATCAAAGGCAAGAGATGATTTTCCGGAGCCTGAAAGACCTGTCATAACGACAAGCTTGTCACGGGGAATTTCCACATCAACATTCTTCAGGTTGTGCTCCCTTGCGCCCTTTATAATAATTTTGTTGTTCTGCATATATTATCTCAGCTTTCTTTAAGTTCCGCTATCTTATCTCTGAAATGAGCTGCCTGCTCAAAATCAAGCACCTTTGCAGCCTCCCGCATAAGCGAAGTGTACTGACGGATAAGTTTTTCCTTTTCGTCCTTGGACAGCTTCTTTTTCTTTCCGCTTGCCTTGGAGGAAATTTCGATTACGTCGCGCACTTCCTTGATAATCGTCTTGGGAGTAATGCCGTGTTCCTCGTTGTAGCGCTTTTGTATCTCACGGCGGCGGTTGGTTTCGCGGAGCGCGTTTTCCATTGAATCCGTAACTGCGTCAGCGTACATGATTACTTCGCCGTCAGCGTTTCGCGCAGCTCTGCCTATTGTCTGAACAAGGGAGGTTTCGCTTCGCAGGAAACCCTCCTTATCAGCGTCGAGGATTGCAACAAGCGATACCTCAGGAATATCCAGCCCCTCTCGCAGCAGGTTGATACCTACAAGCACGTCAAACTCGCCCAAACGCAGGTCGCGGATAATCTCCATACGCTCCATCGTATCAATATCGTGGTGCATATACTTGACCTTTACGCCCATTTTTTCGAGGTAGTGAGTAAGATCCTCCGCCATTTTCTTGGTGAGAGTTGTAACGAGAACACGTTCCCTGCGGGCGGTTCTCGTATTGATTTCCGACAGAAGATCCTCAATCTGTCCCTCGACAGGACGAACGCTAACCAGAGGATCAAGCAGTCCTGTCGGACGTATAAGCTGCTCGACTATCTGAGTTGCATGTTCCTTTTCAAAGGGTCCCGGAGTTGCCGAAACGTAAATTGCCTGATTTATCTTGCTGTAAAATTCGTCAAAGTTCATCGGTCGGTTGTCGTATGCGCTTGGCAGACGAAATCCGAACTCAACAAGATTTTTCTTGCGGGCGGCGTCACCGCCGTACATTCCTCTTATCTGCGGCAGGGTAACATGGCTTTCGTCAACAAGCAGCAGATAATCCTTCGGGAAATGGTCAAGGAGCGTTATAGGCGTACTTCCCGCAGGCCGCCCCGCAAGCACTCGTGAATAGTTTTCAATACCCTTGCAGGTGCCTATTTCGCGGAGCATTTCCATGTCGTACTTGGTGCGCTCGGCAATGCGCTGCGCCTCGATAAGCTTATGGCTGTCAGTGAAGAACTTTACCCGTTCCTCCATTTCCTGCTCAATATCCTCAAGGGCTTTCTCCATACGTTCCTTCGGCATTACGAAATGGGAGGCGGAAAAAATCGGAACATGAACAAGCTCGCGCCGCGCCTTTCCCGTCACTACGTCAAATTCGGAAATCCTGTCGATTTCATCACCGAAAAACTCAACTCTTATTGCGGTTTCCTCCGGATTTCCCGCAGGGAATATTTCCACAACGTCCCCTCTCACGCGGAACTTTTTGCGGACAAAGTTCATGTCGTTGCGCTCGTACTGCACGTCAACAAGCTTTGCCATAAGCTCCTCCCTGCTCATTTCCATGCCTTTTCGCAAAGAAATTGCAGTTGAACGGTAATCCTCGGGGCTGCCCAAGCTGTAAATGCAGGAAACGCTGGAAACAATGATTACGTCACGCCTTTCCGCAAGAGAAAACGTAGCCGAGTGACGCAGTCGGTCTATTTCGTCGTTGATTGCGCTGTCTTTTTCAATGTAGGCGTCTGTGGATGGAATATAAGCCTCAGGCTGATAATAGTCGTAGTAGGACACGAAATATTCTACCGCGTTGTTGGGGAAAAATTCCCTGAACTCGCTGCAAAGCTGCGCCGCAAGAGTTTTGTTGTGAGCAAGAACAAGAGTTGGACGGTTTACGTTAGCGATAATGTTCGCCATTGTAAAGGTCTTGCCTGAACCTGTTACGCCCATAAGCGCCTGCTCTCTGTCCCCTCTGAGGACGCCCTCGGTAAGAGCCTCTATTGCCGCAGGCTGATCCCCTGTCGGCTTGTATTCAGATTTAAGTTCAAAATGATCCATTTAATTCCTTTCTCTTACCATAGCTCTGAGCAATAGCTTGAATTTCTCATGGAAAGCGAGCCGTCCCTGCCTACTATAACGTGGTCAACCAGTCTTATTCCAAGGGGCTGCAGCGTTTTTATCAGGTGCTTTGTGGTCGCTACATCGTCCTTTGACGGCAGGCAGGTACCCATGGGGTGGTTGTGCGTCAGAATAAGCGAGTCAGCCTGTCTGCTTATCATTATTTCAACAATTCTGCGGGGATTCACCTCTGCGCTGCTGATTGAGCCTTTATTTACAAGCACGTCCTCAATAACGTTAAGATTATTATCCACCACAATCGCCCATACATTCTCTACGTTGTCGCCTAAAAATTTTGCTTTGCAATAATCAAGCACAACGTCCGAGCTGTTCAGCGTTTTCACACCGTCCATGCCAATGCTCATATTGAGGTATTTCTTTGCAAGGAGCTTTGAAAATATAATAAAGCTTGCGGTGTTTTCGCCGATTCCGCTGACCTCAAGCAGCTTTTCGTAAGGCGCTTCAAGTACCTGCTTCAGCGAACCGAAGGTGTTGATAAGCTCGTAGGCAATGGGCTTTGTGTCCTTCTGAGGAATCGTGTAAAACAGCATTGCCTCCAAAATTTCATGCTCCTTGAACGTGTCAAGACCGTGCTCAAGAAACTTGGATTTCTGCCGCTGTCTGTGGTTGAGATGAGAAATTGGCTCGTTGTTTTTCATTCTTTCCTCGCTTTCAGCCCGTAAAAAAGCCGATGAAAAGGCAACGAGTACAGTTTAACTGCACTCGTCACTCTTATAAAATCAGTCCTTGAAAACTGCGCCTGTATTTGCGCTGGTTACAAGCTGTGAATATCTCTTGAGGTAGCCTGTAAGCTTCTTCGGAGGTAAAATGCCGTTCTTCTTTCTTTCTGCAATTACTTCGTTGCTGACAAGCAGCTCCATCTTTCTGTTTGGAATGTCAATGTGAATCTTATCGCCTGTTTCAACGTAAGCGATAAGTCCGCCCTCAGCAGCTTCGGGAGAAACGTGTCCGACTGCTGCACCGCGGCTTGCACCGCTGAAACGTCCGTCTGTGATAAGGGCAACGCTTCCGTCAAGGCCCTTGCCGACGATAGCCGCTGTCGGAGCAAGCATTTCAGGCATACCCGGACCGCCCTTAGGTCCCTCGTATCTGATAACAACAACATCGCCGGGAACGATAACATCGTTCATAATAGCGTCAACCGCTTCCTGCTCGCCGTTGAATACCTTAGCCGTACCTGTGAAATCCATCATCTCAGGCTTAACTGCGCCCTGCTTTACAACCGCGCCGTTTACGGCAATGTTACCCGTAAGGATTGCAAGACCGCCGTCCTTGCGGATTGGACTTTCTGCCTTGTGAATGATTGTGCCGTCGGCGTTCTTTGCCTTGGCAATTCTGTCAGCCTGTGTGCCTGTAACCGTGAGAACGGAAGTGTCGATTGCGCCGCACTTAGCAAGCTCCTTTAATACTGCCTGAATACCGCCTACTGCGTTCAGATCCTCAATGAATATGTCGCTTGCAGGATTCAGCTTAGAAAGCTGAGGAGTCTTTCTGCTCATCTGGTCAATGTCGTCAAGCGTAATGTCTACTCCTGCTTCATGTGCAATTGCAAGCAGATGAAGAACCGTATTCGATGAAGCGCCAATCGCCATATCTGTTGCCAGAGCGTTCAGCATATTCTTCTTGGTGATGATGTCCAGAGGCTTAATGTCTTCCTTGAACAGCTCAACAATACGCTCGCCTGCTTCCTTGGCAATTCTTCTTCTTGCAGATGTAACAGCAGGTTCTGTGCCGTTGAACGGAAGCGCAAGACCGATTGCTTCTGTAAGGCAGTTCATAGAGTTTGCAGTGTACATACCTGAGCATGAACCGCAGGTCGGACAAGCGCTGTTTTCGTATTCCATAATCTCAGCGTCGCCGATTTCGCCGTTCTTGTACTGACCGATTGCTTCGTAGATTTCAGAGTAGCCTACTCGCTTGCCGCAAACGTGTCCTGCGTTCATCGGACCGCCGCTTACGAAAATTGACGGCAGATTCATTCTTGCCGCTGCCATAATCATACCGGGAACGATCTTGTCGCAGTTAGGAATGAACACAACAGCGTCCAGCGGATGAGCTGTCAGCATAACTTCGATTGAGTCAGCAATAAGCTCTCTTGACGCAAGAGAATATCTCATGCCCTTATGGTTCATTGCAAGACCGTCGCATACGCCGATTGTGAAAAACTCAAACGGAACGCCGCCTGCATTTCTGATACCGTCCTTAACGCACCTTGAAATTTCGTGCAGATGTGCATGACCGGGTACATAGTCGCTTGCCGCACATACAACTGCGATAAACGGCTTTTTCATTTCGCTGTCAATAAGACCTAACGCCTTTAATAAAGCTCTGTGAGGGGTTCTGGATACGCCCTCTGTAAGTAAATCACTGCGCATTGTTGTTTCCTTCGCTTTCTTTTATTTTTTTCCAAGCATTGCCGCACCGATTATTCCTGCGTTGTTTCCAAGACTGCATATAACAATTTCGGTGTTTTTAGTGCTGTTTTTTGAGTAAATATTTTCCGCAACAAGCTTTTTCAGCGGCAGCAAAAGATTGTCGCCCTCGTTGCACACTCCGCCGCCGATACACAAAATATCGGGCTGGAATACGTTTATTGTGTTTGCAATTCCGCAGGCAAGATGCTTTATGTAGCTGTCGACTACTTCTATGCCTGTTTCGTCATGAAGCTTTGCCGCGTTGAATGCGGTTCTTGCGCTGTATTTGCCGTCTGCCTCAGCAAGCTCCTTAATGAGGCTTGACGGGTTTCTCACTACCGCCTCTTTTGTCATGCGGATAAGTCCCGTTGCCGAAGAATAAGCCTCAAAGCAGCCTTTTCTTCCGCAGGAGCACTGGGCGCCGTCAAAAACGATAACGGTGTGACCGATTTCGGCGCCTGCAAAATTGGAGCCGCTGTAAATCTCGCCGTTGATGATTATTCCCGCGCCTACTCCCGTGCCGAGAGTGATGACAACCGCGTTTTTCGCGCCCTTTGCCGCTCCTGCAAGATACTCGCCGTAAGCGGCAACGTTGGCGTCGTTGTCAAAATAAGTCCTTTTGCCAAGCGCCTTTTCAAGGTCGGCTGCAAGAGGAACATTCTCCCAATGGAGATTGTTTGCGTATTCAACGCAGCCTGTTTCACGGTTGCAGGTTCCGGGGCAGCCAACGCCGACGCATTCAACCTCGTCAAACGTAATACCCGCTGCATGGACAGCCGCATTCGCCGCCTTTATTATATCCGACAGCACATCGCTGTACGGACGCTCATTCAGTGTTTTAACCTTTTCCTTTGAAAGCATTGCGTAACTCTCGTCCACAACGCCTGCCGATATATTGGTTCCGCCTATATCAATACCTAAATAGTGTTTCATATTCACAACCATTTCTCTGCACAAAAGGCTTAAAGCTTCACCGCGGTGCAGTTTAGCGGTAAATCTTTAGATAATGTCTGTAAGAATTACTTCCGCTTTGCCCACAAATGAGTATTTGCCATAGCCGGCAGGAATAAAGCAGGAGTCGCCTTTCTTCAGCTTAACTCCGTCAATTTCTCCCTCGCCGTCAAGAACAAGAATTGAATTAAAGGACTTGTCTGTCGCCTCAAGGTCAGCCCTTTCGTCTATCAAAAGCTTGTTTACGTTGAAGTATTCGCAGCTTCTGAGAAGGGTTTCGGTGTAACCGTCCTTCCGTTCTTCCTTGCCCTGAGCCGTTGTAGGATATTTCGGAGGAATCAGCTCGGTTACGTCAACCGCCTTGTCTATGTGAAGCTGACGCGGCTTTCCGTCTGCGCCTACCCTGCCGTAGTCGTAAATTCTGTATGTTGTGTTGCTGTTCTGCTGGATTTCTGCAATAAGGATACCCTTGCCGATTGCATGGAGCGTACCGCTTTCGATGAAGAAAACATCGCCCTTCTTTACAGGAACATTGTTAGCCACTTCAAGAAGCGTGTTGTTCTTGATGCGTTCAACAAATTCGTCCTTGCTGATTTTGTGCTTGAAGCCGTAAAGCAGCTCCGCGCCCTCGCTGCAGTCAACAATATACCACATCTCGGTCTTGCCGTATTCGCCCTCAACGCGCTGTGCATATTCATTGTTCGGGTGAACCTGAACAGAAAGGTTGTCCTTTGCGTCAATAAGCTTTATAAGAATTGGGAAATATTCAAATCTGTCGCAGTTTGAGCCTAACGCAGACTTGTTTTCGGACACGAACTGTGTAAGCGTCTTCCCTGCATATTCTCCGTTGGCAATAACGCTTTCGCCGTCCTTGTGGCATGACAGCTCCCAGCTTTCCGCAACCTTATCGGCTGTGGACTGCTTGCCGTATTCATCTCTTAGCCTTGTTCCGCCCCAAAGATAATCCTTGCATGGAGCAGTTAATTTTAATGGGTACATAAATGCCTCCGAATGTTTGTTATCTATTACAGTATAGCACATTCCAATTTAATTGTAAAGCAATAAAAGCATAGACAAATCATGTTTTTTCTGATAAAATAAAAAGAAAAAAGCTTAGTGAGAAAGGACATAATTATGGACGCAAACAAGAAAATTATAATTGAAAAGCGCATTGAAAAAACAATCAAGGCTCTTGAAAAAAACAAAATGAAGGGCTACTGCGTCAAATCAAGGGAGGAGCTGTTTTCCTTAATCGACAGTCTTATCAAGGACGATAAGCTGATTGCGTCGGGCGGCTCAATGACCCTCGAACAGACAGGTATTATCAGCCGCCTTAACAGCAAGTACGGCGGAATATTCCACGACAGGGCTGCCTGTAAGTCCCCTGAGGAAATCCAGCAGCTGTTCCGTCTTGCATATTCCGCAGACACCTATTTTGTAAGCAGCAATGCAATCACCGAAAACGGCGAGCTGTACAATGTTGACGGCAACGGAAACCGCGTTTCGGCAATGATTTTCGGACCAAAGCAGGTTATCGTTGTCGCAGGCTACGACAAGATTGTAAGCGACCTTGACGAAGCAAAGGAACGAGTTGAAAAAATGGCTGCGCCCGCCAATGCAATCAGACTGGGACTTGATACCCCGTGCGCAGTTACAGGCGAATGTGTTCACTGCCACAGCGATAATAGAATTTGCTGCTCATATGTCACTCTTGGACAGCAGAGATTTCCGGACAGAATAAAGGTTATTTTCCTTGCTGAGGAGCTTGGGTTATAAACGCGCTCCGCGCTTGCAAAAATGCACTTTGTATGGTATAATTAAACGATATGTTTAATCATAACTTTAGGAGGAAAAAAACTTGTCCGACCACGAATACCTATCCGAAATAAGAAATTTCTGCATAATTGCACATATAGACCACGGTAAATCCACTCTCGCCGACCGTATTCTTGAACAGACCCAGACGGTTGCTCAGCGCGATATGGAGGAGCAGCTCCTTGACAATATGGAGCTTGAGCGCGAACGCGGAATTACAATAAAGGCAAGAGCTGTCCGCCTGAACTACAAGGCTGACGATGGCAGCACATACGTTTTCAACCTAATCGACACCCCCGGTCACGTTGACTTTAACTACGAAGTTTCGCGTTCACTGAATGCCTGCGAAGGTGCAATCCTTATAGTTGACGCTTCTCAGGGCATTGAAGCGCAGACCCTTGCAAACACCTATCTTGCAATCGAGCAGGACCTTGAGGTTGTTCCCGTAATCAACAAAATCGACCTGCCCTCTGCACAGCCTGATGTTGTAAAAAAGGAAGTCGAAGATGTTATCGGCATACCTGCAATGGACGCTCCGTGCATTTCCGCCAAAATGGGAATCAATATCAAGGACGTTATGGAATGCATTGTCAAGAACATTCCCGCTCCGAAAGGAAACTGCGATTCTCCGCTCAAGGCGCTGATTTTCGACAGCTATTACGACAGCTACAAGGGCGTTATTGTTTATGTCCGAGTTAAGGAGGGCTGCCTCCATGTAGGCGATAAAATTCGCATGATGGCAACAGGCGCAGAATTTCAGGTTGTTGAGCTTGGCTATATGGGCGCGACAAATCTGGTAAGCGCCGACGTGCTCCGCGCAGGCGAGGTCGGATATATTGCCGCCTCAATCAAGTCAATCGGCGATACGAAGGTGGGCGATACGGTTACACGCGTTGACGACCCTGCCGACGAGCCGCTTGCAGGCTACCGCAATGTAAACCCAATGGTATTCAGCGGTATCTACCCTGCCGATGGTGCAAAATACGGCGACCTCCGCGACGCTCTTGAAAAATTGCAGCTTAACGACGCCTCCCTGTCCTTTGAACCCGAAACATCAATAGCGCTGGGGTTTGGCTTCCGCTGCGGCTTTTTGGGACTGCTCCACATGGACATTATTCAGGAGCGCCTTGAACGTGAATACAATCTCGATATTATCACAACTGCGCCCTCGGTTGTATACAAAATTGACAAAACGGACGGAACTACCGTTTTCATCGACAACCCAACCAACTACCCTGACCCTGCCGAAATTTTGCAGGCGTACGAGCCAATGGTAAACGCTCATATTTTCAGCCCCTCCGACTATGTCGGAAGCATTATGGATTTGTGTCAGGATCGCCGCGGCATTTTCAAGGACATGAAGTACATCGACACAACCCGTGTTGATATGCACTATGAGCTTCCCCTGAATGAAATTGTCTACGATTTCTTTGACGCGCTGAAGTCCCGTACAAAGGGCTATGCAAGCTATGACTATGAAATGATGGGATTTGTTCCGTCAAAGCTGGTCAAGCTGGATATTCTGCTCAACGGTGATATTGTGGACGCGCTTTCGTTCATTGTTCATGCGGACAAGGCGTACCCGAGAGCAAGAAAAATTGCCGAAAAGCTAAAGGATAATATTCCAAGACAGCTGTTTGAAATCCCTGTTCAGGCGGCAATCGGAGGCAAAATCATTGCAAGAGAAACAGTTAAAGCAATGCGCAAGGACGTTCTTGCAAAGTGCTACGGCGGCGACATTACCCGTAAGAAAAAGCTGCTTGAAAAGCAGAAAGAGGGTAAAAAACGTATGCGTCAGCTGGGTACTGTCGAGGTTCCGCAGGAAGCGTTCATGGCTGTTCTTAAGCTTGACGAATAATGAACAAACTCGGTTTATATGTGCATATTCCCTTCTGCACAAGCAAATGCCCATACTGTGATTTTTATTCGGTAAAGTACAGTTGTTCATATGCAGAGAAATATATGAACGCCATAATCAGAAATATTGAGAATTACGATGAAACCTATGACACAGTCTACTTCGGCGGCGGAACGCCTATTCTCTTATGGCGTGAAATCTGCACTGTTATGGGAAAAATCAAGCTTTCTCCCAATGCCGAGGTAACAATCGAAGCCAATCCGTGCGTAACAACGAAAGAAGCTCTTTGTTCATTAAAAAGCAGTAATGTGAACAGAATTTCTTTTGGAGTTCAGTCGCTGAACAATAACGAGCTTACCGCTTTAGGCAGACGACACAGCGCAGAAACTGCAATAAACGCTGTAAAGCTTGCAAAGAAATGTGGGTTTAACGACATATCGGCGGATTTAATGCTCGCTGTTCCCTGCCAGACAAAGGAAAGCCTGATAAAATCAATTGACGGCCTGGCGGAACTGCCTCTTACGCATATCTCGGCGTACTTGCTTAAAATAGAGGAAAATACACCGTTTTACAGCAGACAGCTTGATTTACCGAATGAAGATGAAGTAGCTGAGATGTATCTCGCCGCTGTACAAAGGCTTGCTGATAATGGCTTCGCCCAATATGAAATCAGTAATTTTGCACGCGGCGGCAGGACTTGTAAGCATAATTTGAAATACTGGAAATGTGAGGAGTATATCGGAATCGGTCCTGCTGCTCATTCATATTATAACGGAAAGCGTTTCGCAGTCCCCCGCGACGTTGACGGTTTCATAAACTCACCTGTTCAGTTGACTACAATAACCGATGAGCAGCCGCACACTTTCGAGGAGTATGCAATGCTCAAGCTGCGTCTTACCGAAGGGCTTACCTTTTCCGAGTGTGAAAAATTCGGTATTAGCAAATCAACAATGGAAAAGCGTGTAAAGCTCATTCCAAAGGAATACATTGAAACCGACGACCGAAAAATCTCCCTTACAGCACAAGGTTTTTTGGTTTCAAATCTTATAATCTCAAAACTAATCGGATACTGAAACAAGCCGCTTTTGACTAACTCAAAAGTGGCTTTATTTGGAGGAATCATGATAATTCTTATAACCGGTGCATCACACACAGGAAAAACCCTTCTCGCTCAAAAGCTGCTTGAAAAGTATAGATATCCATATTTGTCAATAGACCACCTAAAAATGGGACTTATTCGCAGCGGAAATACAAGTCTGAATGCTGAATGCGACGACCAGTCACTGACCGAGTACTTGTGGCCTATCGTTCGTGAGATGATAAAGACTGCTATTGAAAACAATCAGAATCTGGTTATTGAAGGGTGCTACATTCCATTTAACTGGAAAAACGACTTTAACAATAGGTATCTGAACAATATAAAGTTTATCTGCTTGATAATGAGTGAAAAATATATCAGAAATAATTTCCACGACATTAAAAAATATGCCAATGCTATTGAACAAAGACTTGATGACAGCTACTGTACATTGGAAACCGTGCTTAAGGACAACAAAACAATTCTTGAAAGCTGCCGCAGCTATGGTCTGGATTATGTTTTGATAGATGATAATTACAATATAAATATTGAACTATAAAAATAAACCCCATGGTTAATTCCATGGGGTTTAAAACGGCTTATTTTAATTAGCTGTTGATCTTTGTAACAACGCCGGAACCTACTGTTCTGCCACCTTCACGGATAGCGAAACGTAAGCCTTCTTCGATAGCGATTGGAGTGATAAGTTCAACATCCATAACAACGTTATCGCCAGGGATGCACATTTCCTTGTCAGCAGGCAGTGTGATTACGCCTGTAACGTCAGTTGTTCTGAAGAAGAACTGAGGTCTGTAGTTGGAGAAGAATGGAGTATGACGTCCGCCTTCTTCCTTCTTAAGAACGTAAACCTGACCGGAGAACTTTGTGTGTGGGTGAATGGAGCCTGGCTTGCAGAGAACCTGACCACGTTCGATGTCAGCTCTTGTGATACCACGGAGAAGAGCACCGATGTTGTCACCAGCCTCAGCGTAATCGAGAACCTTACGGAACATTTCGATACCTGTTACAACTGTTGACTTTGGTT
Organism: uncultured Ruminiclostridium sp.; assembly: GCA_934462775.1. Classification (GTDB taxonomy): domain Bacteria; phylum Bacillota; class Clostridia; order Oscillospirales; family Ruminococcaceae; genus Ruminiclostridium_E. The sequence goes on along the minus strand of CAKSIR010000010.1, from coordinate 16,108 downwards.
CGTCTGTTAAACCTGTGATTTCTACTGTATCGTTAACCTTAAGGATACCACGCTCAACACGGCCTGTAGCAACTGTACCACGACCTGTGATTGTCATTGTATCTTCAACAGGCATAAGGAATGGCTGGTCAGCTTTACGGTCAGGAGTTGGGATATAATCGTCAACTGCGTCCATAAGTTCCTTGATGCAAGCATATTCAGGAGCGTTAGGATCTGTGCTTGTAGAATCAAGAGCAACCTTAGCAGAACCACGGATTACAGGGATTTCATCACCTGGGAAGTCGTTCTGAGAAAGAACGTCACGGATATCCATTTCTACAAGGTCGAGAAGTTCTGGATCGTCAACGTCATCGCACTTGTTGATGAATACTACCATTGCAGGTACGCCTACCTGGTGAGCAAGAAGAATGTGTTCTCTTGTCTGAGCCATAGGACCGTCTGTACCGGCAACAACGAGGATAGCGCCGTCCATCTGAGCAGCACCTGTGATCATGTTCTTGATATAGTCAGCGTGGCCTGGGCAGTCAACGTGAGCGTAGTGACGCTTGTCTGTTTCGTACTCAACGTGAGCTGTGTTGATTGTGATACCACGTTCTCTTTCCTCAGGAGCCTTATCGATCATATCGTATGCTTCGAACTTAGCCTGACCCTTTAATGCGAGATACTTTGTGATAGCAGCTGTTGTTGTTGTCTTACCATGGTCTACGTGACCGATTGTACCAATGTTTACATGTGGCTTGGTACGGTTAAAATGTTCCTTTGCCATTTAATTTTCCTCCTAAAAATATTTGGGACCTTGATAAATACTATTTTACCAAAAAATCAAAGAAATTACAAGTACTTTTTCGTAAAAAATTCAAGAAATGTTTTTACAAATTATTCCTTGTTTCTGTTCTTCATGATGTCTTCAGCAATGTTCTTTGGCACCTGGATGTAGTGGCTTGGTTCCATTACATACTGACCGCGACCCTGTGTCTTAGAACGAAGGTCGTTAGAGTAACCGAACATTTCAGACAGCGGAACAGAAGCAGTAATCTGCTTAGCGCCGTTTCTGTCTTCCATAGACTGAATAGCACCACGGCGTGAGCTTAAGTCGCCGATTACATCGCCCATGTACTCTTCGGCAACGATAACTACAACCTTCATGATAGGTTCAAGGATAACCGGGTTAGCCTTCTTGCAAGCTTCCTTGATAGCCATAGAACCGGCGATCTTGAATGCCATTTCAGAAGAGTCAACTTCGTGATATGAACCATCGTAAAGTGTAACCTTAACGTCAACTGTCGGGAATCCTGCGAGAACGCCTGCTTCAAGAGCACCCTGAATACCTGCGTCAACAGCCGGAATATATTCCTTAGGAATAGCACCGCCGACAACTGCGTTGATAAACTCATAGCCCTTACCGGATTCGTTTGGTTCAACGTGAAGTTTAACGTGACCGTACTGACCCTTACCGCCTGACTGACGAGCATACTTTGTATCAACATCAGTAGCAGTTGTAATTGTTTCCTTGTAAGCAACCTGAGGAGCGCCGACATTAGCTTCTACCTTGAATTCACGGAGAAGTCTGTCAACAATAATTTCAAGGTGTAATTCACCCATACCTGCGATGATTGTCTGACCTGTTTCCTGGTCTGTCCATGTTCTGAATGTTGGGTCTTCTTCAGCAAGCTTTGCTAAAGCAAGGGCCATCTTTTCCTGACCTGCCTTTGTCTTTGGCTCGATAGCTAAGTCGATAACAGGATCCGGGAATTCCATGGATTCAAGAATTACAGGATGATTTTCGTCGCAGAGAGTATCACCTGTTGTTGTGTTCTTAACACCAACGGCAGCAGCAATATCACCGCAGTAGCAAACTTCAAGATCCTGTCTGTGGTTTGCGTGCATCTGCAGGATACGTCCCATACGTTCCTTCTTGTCCTTTGTGGCGTTGAGTACGCTTGCGCCTGCTTCAACGATACCTGAATAAACTCTGAAGAAGCAGAGCTTACCAACGAATGGGTCTGTTGCAATTTTGAATGCGAGAGCGGAGAACGGCTGGTCGTCGCCGGCGTGTCTTTCTTCTTCCTCGCCTGTTTCCGGATTAACACCCTTGATTGCAGGGATATCCAGAGGAGATGGCATATAGTCAACAACTGCGTCAAGTAACTTCTGAACGCCCTTGTTCTTGTAGGATGTACCGCAGATTACCGGTACCATTGTGTTGTCAATAGTAGCCTTACGGATGCAGTCCTTGATTTCCTGAGTAGTGATTTCTTCACCATCCAGGTACTTTGCCATTATTTCTTCATCCTGCTCAGCAACAGCTTCAAGTAAAGCTTCTCTGTACTTCTGAGCAAGTTCCTTCATATCATCAGGAATTTCTTCTACACGCATGTCCTTACCAAGGTCATCGTAGTAGATGTCAGCGTTCATTTCAACTAAGTCGATAATTCCTCTGAATGTATCTTCTGAGCCGATAGGAAGCTGAATCGGAACAGCATTAGTCTTAAGTCTGTCCTTCATCATCTGAACTACGTTGTAGAAGTCAGCACCCATAATGTCCATCTTATTTACATAAGCCATTCTAGGTACATGGTACTTGTCTGCCTGACGCCATACAGTTTCTGACTGTGGCTCAACGCCGCCCTTTGCGCAGAAAACTGTTACTGAACCGTCAAGTACTCTAAGTGAACGTTCAACTTCAACTGTGAAGTCAACGTGACCCGGAGTGTCGATAATATTGATTCTGTGCTTCTTCCAGTATGCGGTAGTAGCAGCGGAGGTAATTGTGATACCTCTTTCCTGCTCCTGCTCCATCCAGTCCATTGTTGCAGAACCTTCATGAGTTTCACCAATCTTATGATTGATACCTGTGTAGAACAAGATACGCTCAGTAGTGGTGGTCTTACCGGCATCGATGTGAGCCATGATACCAATATTACGGGTCATTTCGAGAGTTACGTCTCTTGCCATATTTCCTCCGTTCTACTGATTACCACTTGAAATGAGCAAAAGCCTTGTTAGCTTCAGCCATTCTGTGAGTATCATCGCGCTTCTTGCATGAACCGCCCTGTCCGTTTAATGCGTCTAAAATTTCGTTAGCAAGTCTTTCCTTCATAGTCTTCTCGTTACGAGCACGGCTATAAGTTGTGAGCCATCTCAGACCTAATGTTCTGCGTCTGTCAGGACGAACTTCCATTGGTACCTGATATGTCGCACCGCCTACACGGCGAGCCTTAACTTCTAACTGCGGCATAATGTTTTCCATTGCCTGTTCAAAAACTTCAAGTGGTTCCTTGCCAGTCTTTTCGCCGACAATCTCAAATGCGCCGTAAACAATCTTCTGGGCTACGCCCTTCTTACCGTCGAGCATGATGTTGTTGATAAGTCTTGTTACCAGTTCAGAATTATACATTGGATCCGGTAATACATCACGCTTAGGTACGTTACCTCTTCTTGGCACTTTACTTCCCTCCTTCATAAATTTTCGCTGCGTTATGCAGCTAATGAAAATCATCGGTACTCGAAAGCGTTCAGCAGCTTGTACACAAACTGCCTGTCTCCCGCCGTCCATTCAGAGGTTAATATATTAACCCCACAAATGTGGCAGTGATTAACTTAATTAAAAGTTACGCTTTTTTTGCACCAGCCTTCGGACGCTTAGCTCCGTACTTAGATCTGCCCTGCATTCTTCCGTCAACGCCCTGCGCATCAAGAGTACCGCGGATAATATGATAACGTACACCCGGTAAATCCTTAACACGTCCGCCACGAATTAATACAACGCTGTGTTCCTGCAGCTTATGTCCGATACCTGGAATATAAGCAGTAACTTCGAAACCGTTAGAAAGTCTAACTCTGGCGATCTTTCTCATAGCAGAGTTTGGCTTCTTAGGAGTAGCAGTTCTTACCGCTGTGCATACGCCACGCTTCTGTGGTGCATGAATGTCGACAGCTTCCTTCTTAAGAGTGTTCATGCTCTTCTGAAGTGCAGGAGCCTTAGACTTCTTAACAGCAACTTCTCTTCCTTTTCTAACAAGCTGATTAAAGGTTGGCAATTTGTTACACCTCCTCATTATAATATAAACTTCACGCGCATATATCTTACACGCGCTTGATTATTATAAACTAAAAAACGGCAAAAGTCAATATTTCTGTACATTTTCCCAAAAATATTGTAGCTTTTACCGTTTTTGATTCATTTAATCAAGAAATCTTGTGCAAAATGCTTATAAAATTTCTTCTTCGTCAACAGTTTCCTCATCACGAGCTGTCATACCTGTACCGGCAGGAATCAGCTTACCGATGATTACGTTCTCCTTAAGACCAAGCAGCGGATCTACCTTGCCGTGAATTGCAGCGTCGGTAAGAACTCTTGTTGTTTCCTGGAAGGATGCGGCTGAAAGGAACGAATCTGTTGCAAGAGAAGCCTTAGTGATACCGAGAAGAACAGGTTCGTGGTTCGGAAGCGTAACTGCCTCGCCGTTTCTCTGACGTTCTTCAAGCTCCTCATAAATTCTGATATACTCGTTCTTGTCGATAACTGAGCCGGGAAGCAGGTAAGAATCGCCCGGTTCGGTTACTCTAACCTTTCTCATCATCTGGCGAACGATAACTTCGATATGCTTATCGTTAATATCAACACCCTGTAAACGATAAACCTTCTGAACTTCGGAAATAATGTAGTTCTGAACAGCTTCTTCACCGTTTGCAGCAAGCACGTCATGCGGATTGATTGAACCTTCTGTAAGCGGATTGCCCTTCTTGAGGACATCGCCGTCCTGAACCTTCATTCTGTAACCGAACGGTACGGGGTAAGCTTCCTCGACGCCTGTTTCTTCATCTCTTACGATAACGTGTCTTGTCTTCTTGATTTCTTCAATTCTTGCAACGCCGGAAACCATTGTAATAATTGCGCTGGACTTCGGACGGCGGCTTTCGAAAAGCTCCTCTACACGCGGAAGACCCTGTGTAATATCCTCGGCGTTAGCGATACCGCCTGTGTGGAATGTTCTCATTGTAAGCTGCGTACCCGGTTCACCGATTGACTGAGCAGCGATAATACCAACTGCCTCGCCCATTGTAATTGGATTGCCGTTTGCAAGAGATGCACCGTAGCACTTAGCGCATACGCCGTGCTTAGCCTTACAGGTAAGAACTGAACGGATTCTGACCTTCTGAACGCCTGTGTCGCAAATCTTCTTTGCGTCAGCGTCATTCATCAGCTTATCCTTGGTTACAAGGACTGTACCGTTTTCGTCAACGAAGTCCTCGCAAAGGTATCTGCCGATAAGACGCTCGCTTAACGGCTCGATTCTTTCCTTGCCTTCGCGGATTTCGTAAACCTCAATGCCCTTTGTTGTTTCGCAGTCCTCCATACGGATAATAACTTCCTGTGAAACGTCAACCAGACGACGTGTCAGATAACCTGAGTCGGCTGTTCTTAAGGCTGTATCTGCCAGACCTTTACGAGCGCCTCGAGATGAAATGAAGTATTCCATGATGTTAAGACCTTCACGGTAGTTAGCACGAATAGGAACTTCAATAGTTTCACCTGACGTGTTGGCGATAAGACCTCTCATACCTGCAAGCTGTCTGATCTGGTTAATAGAACCACGGGCGCCGGAGTCAGCCATCATGTAGATTGGGTTATACTGGTCAAGGTTTTCTGTCAGAGCGTCTGAAACATCGTTTGTAGCCTTGTTCCAAACGTCGATAACTGCATTCTTACGCTCCTGATTTGAAATGAAGCCTCTTGCGTAGTTCTTGTTGATTGCCATTACTTCTTCATCGGCGTCGGCAAGAATCGTTTTCTTCTTAGGAGGAATAGACGCGTCGCATACGGCAACCGTAATAGCTGCGCGGGTTGAATACTTATAGCCTAAAGCCTTGATCTTGTCAAGAACCTGCGATGTCATCTTCGTTCCGTGAATCTTGATACATCTTTCAATAATCTGACCGAGCTGCTTCTTTCCAACCTTGAAGTCAATTTCAAGGTTAAGAATTTTTTCAGGGTCGCTTCTGTCAACAAAGCCTAAGTCCTGAGGAATATGCTCGTTGAAAATGATTTTACCTACTGTTGTATCGATAATTCTTGTAATAACTTCCTCGCCAATATCCTTAGTAACACGAACCTTGATTGCGGACTGGAGTGTTACAAGATGCTCCTGATAAGCCATAAGAGCTTCGTTAAAATCGCGGAATACCTTGCCCTCGCCGGGTTCGCCTGCCTTTGAAAGGGTCAGATAGTACGAACCGAGCACCATATCCTGCGTAGGAACCGCAACAGGACGTCCGTCAGACGGCTTCAGCAGGTTGTTTGCAGCAAGCATAAGGTTTCTTGCTTCGTCCTGAGCCTCGTTTGAAAGAGGAAGGTGAACAGCCATCTGGTCGCCGTCGAAGTCGGCGTTGTAAGCTGTACATACCAGTGGATGAAGCTTGATAGCGCGGCCTTCAACCAGTACCGGTGAGAAAGCCTGAATACCGAGTCTGTGAAGTGTAGGCGCACGGTTAAGGAGAACAGGATGATCCTTGATAACGTCCTCGAGAACGTCCCAAACCTCGTCCTTTGCTCTGTCAACCATTTTTCTTGCGCTCTTGATGTTGTTGGAGAGTCCGCGCGCAACCAGTTCCTTCATTACGAAAGGCTTAAAAAGCTCGATTGCCATTTCCTTTGGCAGACCGCACTGATCCATCTTAAGGTCAGGACCGACTACGATAACCGAACGTCCGGAATAGTCAACACGCTTACCAAGCAGGTTCTGACGGAAACGTCCCTGCTTACCCTTTAACATATCCGAAAGGGACTTAAGCGGTCTGTTTGAAGGACCTGTTACAGCTCTGCCATGACGGCCGTTGTCGATAAGTGCGTCAACAGCTTCCTGTAACATTCTCTTTTCGTTTCTGATGATGATTTCTGGAGCGTGAAGCTCAATCATCTTTTTAAGACGGTTGTTTCTGTTAATAACTCGTCTGTATAAGTCGTTAAGGTCAGACGTTGCGAAACGTCCGCCGTCCAGCAGCACCATTGGTCTGATGTCGGGAGGAATAACAGGCACAACATCGAGAATCATCCATTCAGGACGGTTTCCGCTCTGTCTGAATGCTTCGATTACGTCAAGACGCTTAAGCAGCTTTACGCGCTTCTGTCCCTGCTGTGTGCCTTCAAGCTCTGCCTTTAGCTCCCCGGAAAGCTTATCAAGGTCAATTTCCATAAGAAGCTCCTTGATAGCCTCAGCGCCCATGCTAGCACGGAATCCGTCGTCGTAGCGCTCTCTCATGTCGGCATATTCCTTTTCGGAAAGGAGCTGGCACTTTACAAGTCCGGTATTTACGCCCGGATCGATTACTATATACTTTGTGAAGTAAAGAACTTCCTCAAGACGCTTAGGGGAAATGTCAAGAACCTGTCCGATTCTTGACGGTGTACCCTTAAAATACCAGATATGGGAAACAGGAGCCGCCAGCTCAATATGACCCATACGCTCGCGTCTTACCTTGTTGCGTGTAACCTCAACGCCGCAGCGTTCGCAGATTTTGCCCTTAAAGCGGATTCTCTTGTACTTACCGCAGGAGCACTCCCAGTCCTTCTGAGGTCCGAAGATTCTTTCGCAGAAAAGACCGTCGCGTTCGGGCTTCTGGGTGCGGTAGTTGATTGTTTCAGGACGCTCAACAGCGCCGTAGCTCCAGCTTCTGATTTGCTCAGGAGAAGCCAGACCGATTTTCATTGATTCAAATTCAGTAAATCCCAATTTGCAAACCTCAATTCTATAAAATCAGTTGTTTTTATTCGTCATCGTCGCTGTCAGTACCCGGAACTTCAAGATCCAGCGGATGCTCTCTGAAGAAAGCCTCATCGCTGTCCTCGTCGTCGTCGAATTCATCTTCGTCGCTGTCATAGTATGAATCGTCTTCTCCCTCGGGAACGAAGCCGGAGTCAAGGTCGTTTTCATCCGTAACATATTCAAAGTCGTCTGCGCTTACCATTCCGACTTCATCATCGTCGTCGAATGACTGCTTAAGGTCGATTTCCTGATTATCCTTGTCAAGGACCTTAACGTCAAGACCAAGCGACTGAAGCTCCTTGATAAGAACCTTGAACGATTCCGGCACGCCCGGCTTAGGAACGTTTTCACCCTTAACAATAGCCTCATAGGTTTTTACACGTCCTACAACGTCGTCGGACTTAACTGTAAGGATTTCCTGAAGTGTATAAGCAGCGCCGTAAGCCTCCAGCGCCCAAACTTCCATTTCACCGAAACGCTGACCGCCGAACTGCGCCTTACCGCCGAGAGGCTGCTGTGTAACCAGTGAGTAAGGACCGGTTGAACGTGCGTGAATCTTATCGTCAACCAGGTGGTGAAGCTTGAGGTAGTACATATATCCGACTGTAACAGGGCTGTCAAATTTTTCGCCTGTTCTGCCGTCAATAAGCTGCGTCTTTGCGTCCTGATTCATCGGGATTCTTGAGAAATCGATGTTTGCGGAATTCTTGTCAGGATAGTTTTCGCGTGTTTCGTCAGCCATCTTGAAGCATTCTCTGATGTCCTCTTCATGAGCGCCGTCAAATACAGGCGTCATAATCTTCCAGCCGAGTGCCTTTGCCGCATAACCAAGGTGAACTTCAAGAACCTGACCGATGTTCATACGGGAAGGTACGCCTAACGGGTTAAGAACGATGTCGAGAGGAGTTCCGTCCGGTAAGAACGGCATATCTTCCTGATGAAGGATTCTTGAAACGACACCCTTGTTACCGTGACGGCCGGCCATCTTATCGCCGACTGAAATCTTTCTCTTCTGAGCAATATAGCAGCGGACTACCATATTTACTCCGGGTGAAAGCTCATCGCAGTTCTGACGCGTGAATACCTTAACGTCCACGATAATACCGCTTTCGCCGTGCGGAACCTTAAGGGAGTTGTCACGCACTTCTCTTGCCTTTTCGCCGAAGATTGCGCGAAGCAGTCTTTCCTCGGCTGTAAGCTCGGTTTCACCCTTTGGCGTAACCTTACCTACAAGATAGTCGCCGGAATGAACCTCGGCGCCGATTCTGATGATGCCTCTTTCGTCAAGATCCTTGAGAGCGTCCTCGCCTACGTTCGGAATATCTCTTGTAATCTCTTCAGGTCCGAGCTTTGTATCACGGCATTCCAGTTCGTATTCTTCTATATGAATTGATGTGTAAACATCGTTGTAAACAAGCTTTTCGTTAATGAGTACGGCGTCCTCGTAGTTGTAGCCCTCCCATGTCATGAAGCCGATGAGAGCGTTCTTACCGAGAGAAATTTCACCGTTGCTTGTTGCAGGACCGTCGGCGATAACCTGACCCTTCTTAACCTTTTCGCCCTTTTCAACGATAGGACGCTGGTTGATGCAGGTGCCCTGGTTGGAGCGCTTGAACTTTATAAGCTCATACTTGTGTTCCTGACCAAAGTCGTCAACGATTGTAACGCAGTCGGCTGTAACCTTGCCTACATAGCCGTCTTCCTTGGCAAGCACGCATACGCCTGAGTCAACTGCCGCCTTGTACTCCATGCCTGTTCCGACAATCGGGTTCTGTGTTACCATAAGCGGCACAGCCTGTCGCTGCATGTTCGCACCCATAAGAGCACGGTTTGCGTCGTCGTTTTCAAGGAACGGAATCATTGCTGTTGCAACAGAAACTACCATCTTAGGCGAAATATCCATGTAGTCAACCTTTTCGCGTTCAACTTCAAGGATGACGTCACGGCAGCGAGCTGTTACGCGCGTTCTTGCGAAGCAGCCGTTTTCGTCAAGAGGCTCGTTAGCCTGTGCAATTGTATATAAGTCCTCAACGTCAGCTGTCATATAAACAACTTCGTCAAGCACCCTGCCTGTTTCCTTGTCAACCTTGCGGTACGGAGCTTCGATAAAGCCGTACTCGTTGATTCTTGCGAAAGACGCAAGGTAGGAAATAAGACCGATGTTAGGACCTTCAGGAGTTTCGATAGGACACATACGGCCGTAATGCGAATAGTGTACGTCACGAACCTCAAATCCGGCACGGTCACGGGAAAGACCGCCTGGACCGAGGGCTGAAAGTCTTCTCTTATGTGTAAGCTCTGCAAGAGGGTTGTTCTGATCCATGAACTGCGATAACGGAGATGAACCGAAAAATTCCTTGATTGCAGCTACAACAGGTCTGATATTGATAAGTGAGTTAGGCGAAACCTTCTCCATATCCTGAGCCTGTAAGCCCATTCTTTCACGGATAACACGCTCCATGCGGGCAAAACCGATACGGAACTGGTTCTGTAAAAGCTCGCCTACCGAGCGGATACGTCTGTTGCCTAAGTGGTCGATGTCGTCAACCGTGCCTACGCCCTCGTTGAGGTTGAGGAAGTAGCTTACTGTTGCGAAAATATCGTCAAGCGTGATATGCTTCGGAACAAGTCTGTCGGCATTTGCGCGAATAGCGGCGTCAAGCTCTTCATCGCCGGAGCAGCTTTCAAGGATTTCCTTTAACACCGGGAAAGAAACCTTTTCGTTGATTCCGTAATCCTCTTCTGCAAGAGAAGCAGGGAGATACGGCTTGATGTCAACCATACCTGAGCCTACAACCTTAACATCCTTGCCCTCGACGTCAAGAACAACTTCCATTACGCCTGCCTGCTCAACAGCAAGAGCTGCATCAAGGCTGAGAACCTGTCCTGCGTCGGCAATGATTTCGCCTGTAAGCGGATTAACGATAGGATTTTTTGTCTTGTGTCCGACAATACGGGAGCCTACGCCTAACTTCTTGTTATATTTATATCTGCCGAAACGTGATAAATCATAGCGCTTAGCGTCAAAGAATAAGGCATTAAGGTGATTTTGAGCCGATTCAACCGTTGGCGGCTCGCCCGGTCTTAACTTTTTATATACCTCAAGAAGGGCTTCCTCGGTGTTCTTTGTAGCGTCCTTCTGTGTAATTGTCTGAACGATTCTCTCGTCCTCGCCGAATAATTCAGTGATTTCTTCGTCTGTGCCCTTGCCTAATGCACGGACAAGAGTTGTTGCCGGAATCTTTCTGTTCTTATCAATACGAACATAGAATACGTCGTTTGAGTCCATTTCATATTCCAGCCACGCGCCGCGGTTAGGAATAACAGTGGACTTGAACAGCTTCTTACCTGTCTTATCATAATCAAAGCCGTAATATACGCCAGGTGAACGTACTAACTGTGATACGATAACACGCTCGGCACCGTTTATTACGAATGTACCGCTGTCTGTCATCAATGGGAAGTCGCCCATGAAGATTTCGTTTTCAACAACTTCGCCGGTTTCTTCGTTTCTCAAATGAGCCTTGACGCGCAGAGGCGCTGCATAGGTAACATCACGCTCTTTGCACTCGCCGATTGTGTACTTGGGTGTTTCGTCGATTCGGTAATCGACAAAGCTTAAAACCAGTTTTCCGTTGGAATCGGTAATTGAAGAAATATCATTGAATACCTCTTTAATACCTTCCTCTAAAAACCATTTGTACGAATTTTTCTGAATTTCAATAAGGTTCGGCATTTCAAGAACTTCATTGATCTTGGAAAAACTCATTCGGGTTGTTTTACCCAGCTGTACTGGCTTAACATTCACCATTGGCTTAATCACTCCTTAATTCTTTTGAACGTATGAACACATAGATTTCAACGTGTAAAACATATATATCCATTATGATACAGTATAATAGTATATTACATTTACAAGTATTTGTCAATAGCTTTTTTGAATAATTTTGAAAAAACTGAAATATTTTTTTCAAAACTGTTGACACGTTCCCATTTTTGTGCTATAATTTTCAAGCAGTGACAAATATCTGTGCTACTATGGCTCAGTCGGCAGAGCACATCCTTGGTAAGGATGAGGTCATCGGTTCGATTCCGATTAGTAGCTCCAACCTCTGAATCCGCATATAAAGCGGGCTCAGAGGTTTTTCATTTAATCAACATAAACAAGCCGCGGCATTTCCACCGCGGCTTATGTTCTTACTTTGCTGCAATATACTCGTTCACGCTCTTTTTGAGCCTTTCAAGACCGTCAAGCACTCGTTCGCGCTGAGTTGCAATGTTCATACGAAGGAACTTGTCGCCGTTGCCGTAGGCGCTGCCGTCCGATACCCATAATCCGCTGTTTTTTCTGACGAACCCTGCGAAGCTGTCGCCGTCCTTTACAAAGGAAGTGCAGTCAAGCCAAAGCAGATATGTCGCCTCAGAATATACAAGCTTTATCTGTGGAACGTTCTTATCAAGATAATCCTTAACCGTCTGCTTATTCTTGTATATATATTTTTTCAGTTCATCAAGCCACTCCCCGCCCTCGTTGAAAGCGGCGATTGCAGCGTTTATTGCAAACACGTTCGGTTCGGCTACCTCGTCCGTATTCAAGCCTCGTTCAACATTGCAGCGTATAACCTTGTTCGGAATCATTACCGCCGATGTCTGAAGTCCTGCTATGTTAAAGGCTTTTGTAGGCGAAATGCAGGTAATGCTGTTCATTTCGAACTCCTCAGAAATGGACGCAAAGGGAATATACTCCTTATCCGGGTCGGTAAGGTCGCAGTGAATTTCGTCAGAAACGATAAGAACATTATGCTTAATGCAAAGCTCTCCTATTTTAACAAGCGTTTCCTTATCCCATATTTTTCCGGCAGGATTCTGCGGATTACACAGCAGCATTAAGGTTGTCTGCGGATCGGCAAGCTTTTTCTCAAGGTCGTCAAAATCTACCGAATACGCTTTGCCGTCATACAGCAGCTTGTTTTCAATAACGCGGCGTCCGTTGTTAAGAATTGAGTTGAAGAAAATGTTGTATACGGGTGTCTGTACAAGCACATTCTCGCCAGCCGCAGTCATTTTGCGGACAATGCTTGAAATTGCCGGTACAACGCCTGTGCAGAAAACAAGCGATTCCGGCTTCATATCGTAGCGGTGCCTGTTTTTCCACCAATTGCAGATGGATCTGCTCCATTCATCAGGAACAACCGAATAGCCGAATATGCCGTTCTCTGCGCGCTTTTCAATGGCTTCAACAATGGCAGGCGCAGTTTCAAAGTCCATGTCGGCAACCCACATAGGCAGCTCGTTTTCTCTCGTATCCCACTTCAGTGATGAAGTGCCTTTTCTGTCGGTAATTTTATCAAAATCGTATTTCATAAATACCCTTCTTTGTTTTATAATAATAAAATTGTAGCATATCATTATGTAAAAGTAAAGCTAAAATTTGTTCACAGCCGCTGCGTTATGTGAACAGTTTTCTTTATGGTTCCGCTATATATAAAATAGTATATTCCGACAAAAGTTTTAACGAAAAGCTCTTTTAATTTCACTCAGTATAGTGTATAATTAAAGAATAACACTTGAAAGGAATCGGAAATGGGTCTATTTGAAGAACTTCGGAAAAAGCATCCGCTTTTTATATATCACAGCTACGAGTTGAATGAAAGCGGATTCAGCTTTCATTTTTCCATTGATCAGCATCATTTTTACCCCTGCTGGAAATTTGATACCACCATGATAAACAAAAACGCAGACAGGAACGTAATTGATTACGCCGTATTCAACATTGGTATGGCTGAGCTTGTAAGCTATTGGAAGTGCGCTTGCTGTCCCGAGGTTGAGGTGCGCTGCGGCGCGCTTAATAACGAGCAGATTTCATGGTGGAAAAAGCTTTACTTCAACGGATTGGGCGAATTCTTTTACAGAAACGGTATTTGTTCACATATAAGCGATTTTATGAACATTAAATGTGCAAACAATGCTCCGCCTGTATTTGATACAGCATATAATCCCGAGGGCTTTTTGATACCCGTCGGCGGCGGCAAGGACAGCGTTGTAACCCTTGAGTTGCTTAAAAAGCTTGGAAGCACCGATAAAAACACCTGCTATCTTATCAACGGACTTCAGGCAGCAAAGGATACCGCAAAGACAGCAGGATACGACAATGTTCACATTCTGTCGGTAACAAGAACAATCGACAAGACCTTGCTGGAACTTAACAAAATAGGCTATCTTAACGGTCACACTCCCTTTTCATCAGTTGTTGCATTTTCATCATGGCTTTTTGCATACATTTTAGGCAAGCAGTACATCATTCTCTCCAATGAAAGCAGCGCAAACGAAAGCTACGTTCAAGGCAAGGAGGTCAACCACCAATACAGCAAAAGCACTGAATTTGAGGCTGATTTCCGCTTTTACTCAAGGAAGTTTCTGCTGCCCTATCCTGAGTATTTCAGCCTTTTACGACCGTGGAGCGAATGGCAGATTGCCCGCGAATTCGTTAAGCACCCCATCTACTTTAAGGAATTCAGAAGCTGCAACCTCGGTTCAAAGGCAAACGTATGGTGCAATAAATGCGCAAAATGCCTGTATATTTATATAATGCTCGCGGCCTTTCTTGACGATGCGCAGCTTGTGGATATTTTCGGAAAAAATCTACTCGACGATGAAGGCTTGCTTGACATTTTCAACGGTCTTGCCTATGCTGATTATGACAAGCCATTTGAATGTGTGGGAACTCGCGACGAAATCAATCTTTCACTGTCCATGGCTTGTGAGCGGAGAAAAAACAGCTTACCGTTCCTACTTTCAGAATATATGAACAAATCGCATGGACAGCCGATTTCTCTTGACAATTTTTATGATAATAATAATTTTGTACCGCAAATGTTCACAAAACTGCTAAAATAGGAACATTTGCTGAAAGGAAATATATGAAAACCAAGCTAAAGGCCTTTTTTGAAGGCAAAAAAGTGCTTATTTTAGGGTTTGGCAGAGAAGGAAAATCTACCCTTGAGCTGCTGAAGCAGTTTGACTGTGAAATCGGAATTTCTGACAAAAACCTTGAAATAACCGATGAAATAAAGGATTACGCCTTATATACAGGAGAAAACTATCTTGCCTCAATAGCCGACTACGATATAATCATGAAGTCGCCGGGAGTTATTTTGCTTGACCGTCTTAACGATGAAGCAAAGGCAAAAATAACAAGCCAGACTGACCTTTTGCTGCGCTTCTGCCAAAATAAAATCATTGGCGTTACCGGAACAAAAGGCAAATCAACCACCTCAAGCCTTGTTTATCATATTCTTGGCAAATGCGGTTTCAGCACAATGCTTATCGGAAATATAGGTGTTCCGCCGCTCCAACGTATTGACGAATTCACCGACAATACGGTCATTGTCTGCGAAATGTCCTGCCACCAGCTTGAATATGTAAAGGCTTCGCCCGATATTGCCGTGCTGCTCAATATTTACGAGGAGCACCTTGACCACTACGTTAATTTTGATGCTTACGCAAAAGCTAAACGAAACATTTACGCATATCAGAACAACAGCGATACACTTATTTACAATATCGAGTGTGAGGACGCAACAATTGTCAATGCAATCTGCAACAAGATTTCCGCATCATCAAACGGAGTAATAAGCGACATTTACATTGACGGCGAAACAATGCACATTCCCTGCGCAGAAATTCCGCTCAGCCGCATTAAAACCAGTCTTATCGGCAAGCATAACCTCTACAATATAGCCGTTGCGCTTACTGCGGCCGTAGTGGCAGGCTGTGAGCTTAACGCAGCAATCAGCGCCGTTGAAAGCTTTAACGGACTGGAACACCGCCTTGAATATGTTGGAAAAGTGAACGGAGTTGAGTATATTAACGACAGCATAAGCACCATACCGCTGGCGGCTATAAATGCGCTGAAAGCCTTTGATAATGTTGATACTCTTATTGTCGGCGGCATGGACAGGGGTATTTCATACAGCATTCTGGTAGATTTTCTCAGAACATACCCGTTAAAAAACCTGATACTGCTTAAGGACAGCGGCTACCGTGTAGGCGATATGCTTGGCGATGTGGATTTCACAGTCTACCGTGCAGCTGATTTAGCTGACGCAGTTGATTTCGCCGCAAAAAATGCGGTCAAGCGCTGCGTGCTTTCACCCGCCGCTGCCAGCTATGGGTTTTACAAAAACTTTGAAGAACGAGGAAAACACTTTAAAGAGCTTGTTAATAATATCAAATAAAAAATGCCATGCAAAAACATGGCACAGGCTGTCGAAAAAGTCAAATTTAAAAGTTTTCGTCCACCTTTTTCAAAAGGTGGTGGGTACTTAGGGCAAAGCCCTAAG
>CAKSIR010000009.1 GCA_934462775.1 uncultured Ruminiclostridium sp. | reverse complement strand
TCTGAACTGACGGCATTCCTTAACATTGAAGCAATGTTATTTTTGTCATAATATGTTGCAGCAAGATTTACATCAAACGCTTTATTATTCATAAAAACATTTGCGTCAACTTCCACAGGCGCAATAACCTGTTTGCCGTTAATTGACAAATCGACAATAGCAACTACTCTATGCGTGCTATAAACGCCGGGACTTACTGTAATATCCTGCGCTGCTATTATAGCCAGAGGGTTTGATATTTTACTGTAAATCTGCTTTACCGTTTGAGCGCCTAATCCGTGGTAATTAACTTTTTTAGAATATTTTCCGTCCGCTTTTGCCTGCGCTTCCGTAGCAGCAATAGAATAGACATGGTTCTTTGTAATTACGACAGGTAATGCACTTAACCCGATTTGTCTGAAAACTGTTGCGTTGTTCCAAGCATGAGGGGGTCGTCAGAGGTGTACTTTCCGTTTAAAACATCATCAACATCTTTTTCAAACTTGTCCTGAACGTCTTGATTAAACGCTGCGTTGAGAGGGTCGGAGAGGGAGAATTTCTGCTTGACATCTGTATCGGGACGTGATACAATGCTTTTGTCAGCAATATCGGGATTTATGTGCGAGCCCCTCTTCTTTTTAGAAGCTGAGGGCACGACGCCGTGCCCGATATTGCTGATTTTATTTATATCATACAATATTTTTCGTCCATCTTTTGCAAGCCCGATATTAAGAGTTGCAGAATAAATATTGCCGGATTTGTCAATTAAATGAACCGTTCTGTATTCCCAACCGTTTTCATCAAGCCACTGGTGGTTATGTGTGCTGTTAGTGCCATTAAAATCAGACACTTGTATTATTTCAACTGCGTGAGCAGCTGCAAGCTGACTGCTGCGGCCGTATTTTGTATAATCCGCTTCCTGCGCGGTGCGTTTGATGGCAACCTGTTCCTCTGAAAGAAATTTGTTATCACCTGTGTTGACATTTGCAAACAGCTGTGATAAACTGATTTTAGAACCTGTTATCAGGGAGAAGTCGTTGACTGCATTTGCGCCAATGGTTCTCCCCACGACGGCAGGTTCTTTTATTATTTTTCATAGGTTTTTTGCTCATTTTTTACCTTAAAACTGCATATTCTTTCCCGAAAGGAGAGTTTATATGGACAATCATGCAGTAAAAAGTGTGTTTAAAAGCGGTGACGACAGGGAATTGCTGAGAAAGCTGCTATTTGAGAAGTGGGTATACTATATTAAATGCATGGCAGGAGAAAATGAGCGGTGAAAAAGCGGCTATTTACTGCCGCCTTTCAGAGGAGGATAAAAACAAAAGCAATCCCCTTGACGACAGCGAAAGTATACTGAACCAAAAAACAATGCTCGTATCCTATGCAAACGAGCGCGGGTGGGAGATTTTCGGAGTGTACAGCGACGACGATTACGCAGGCGCAGACCGTTCGCGCCCCCAGTTCAACCGCTTGATAAGGGACGCTGAACAGCGTAAATTCAACATTGTTCTCTGCAAGACCCAGTCGCGTTTTACAAGGGAGCTTGAACTGGTTGAAAAGTATATACATGGGTTGTTTATGGAGTGGGGAATACGCTTTGTCAGCATTGTTGACAATGCCGACACGGAAAACAGAGGGAACAAAAAATCACGGCAGATAAACGGACTTGTGAATGAGTGGTACCTTGAGGATATGTCCGAAAACATAAAAAGCGTTCTTGACAGCAGGAGGCGGAACGGCTATCACATAGGCTCGTTCGCCCTTTACGGCTATGTCAAGGACGTCAGCCGCAGGGGCAGACTGCTGGTTGACAGAGAGGCTGCGGAGGTCGTGAAAAAGGTTTTTACGCTTTACGCGGGGGGAATGGGAAAAACAGCAATCGCCAGATTGCTGAACAACCGCGGAATACCAAATCCCACCGAGTACAAGCGGCGGAAAGGGCTGCTTTACAAGCCGCCTCCCACAAAATCGGGAACACTGTGGAAGTACGATACTATTACCAAAATGTTGAAAAATGAAATGTATATCGGCAACATGGTGCAGGGCAGATACGGCAGCGCTTCATACAAGACGAAGCTTAATAAACCGCGGCCCGAAAGCGATTGGATCAAGGTGGAAAATACGCATGAGGCGATTATCTCCGAGGATTTGTGGAACAAGGTTCAGCAAATGCTGAAAAGCCGTTCAAGACCGTACAAGGGCGGTGAAATCGGCGCTTTTGCGGGAAAAGCGTTCTGCATGAGCTGCGGCAGCCGACTTTGCTCAACCAAAACAGGGGACAGAAGGTATTTGTGCTGCTCTCGCCGATATGTTTCCGAAAGCGGCTGCGAGGGTGCGTTTATATGGGAAAAGCGGCTTGAAAAAGCAGTGCTTGAACAGCTTGCGGACATTTGCGGCAGGTATCTTGACAAAAAGCTGCTTAGCGAAAAAATCGGCGGCGTAAGTCTTGCTGACAGAAAAAACAGGCTCATTGCGGAAAAATCCGACTGCGAAAAAGCGGTGGAAAGCTTCTCCCGCGCAGCGGCAGCGCTGTACCTTGACAGGGCAAAAGGCGAAATTGATGAAAATGAGTTTTCCTGTGTGCTGAAAAGGCTGAAATCCGAAAGGACAGCTGCCGAAAAGCGGCTTGAAAATGCCGAAAATGCGCTGACATCGGAGGAAACGTCAGCCGCAGACGGCGAGCGGCTTGTTGACGCGTATACCGTTCCCGAAAAGGTAACAAGGGAGCTTGCGGACGTATTCATTGAGCGAATAGAGGTGGGCAGGCGGATAAATGGCAGTCATGACGTTCCGGTTACGGTTTACTGGAAGTTTTAGTTTATGCCATTGCAGCAGAGCAGAAAGCAAGAGCAACCTACGACAACATTCTTCGCCTGTCAGACGACCCTGACGTGAACAACGTAATCCGTTTTCTCCGTGAAAGAGAGGTTGTTCATTTTCAGCGTTTCGGCGAGCTGCTGAATCATTTGCAGAGCAAGATCAAATGAGCAAATTCTATGGAATTTGTTGACATTACGGATTTCTCGGTGTATAATGTTAGTAAAGTAAAATTATGGGGCGATAAAAATGAAAAAGCTTGTTAAGATATTTTCAACCACGTCAGCCTGCATTGCCGCAGCCTTATCATCAACCGTTACCGCCTTTGCGGAATCGGGCGCGGCTGCGGACATGAATGCTGAAACAGGCGTAGTTTCCAACTTTATTCCCCTTATCGTTACGGCTATTACAGCGGTTGGCATTGCCGGATTTACCTGCGTGCTGAAAATGAAAAAGAATGATAAGCCTGCTAAGAAAAAGCAGCTTCGGTTAGAAAAGGATAAAAAGGATAATTAAAAATACCGGCTCAGAGCAAAAAAGCTCTGAGCTTTTTGCTTATACAAAAAAACTCATAAATATTTTAAAAAATAGTTGAAAATAACCTGAAAACATGATAATATAAGTTATATGCGTATTGTCATTTTGAAAGGAATATACTTATGAAAAAGCTTAAAGCCGTGGCAGCCGTTATTTCAGCCGCAATGGTTATGGGCGGCTTTTCCGGCTGCTACTTTTTCCCTGCGGAAGAGGAATTGCTGGAAGCGCCTACAATCAAGGTTGAGGACGTAACATACTCTACATACACCGCAAAAAAGAAAACGATTTCAAGCACAACCATCGTTACCGGCTATCTTTCCTCAAAAACGGAAAAGGAATGTTATTTTACCGACTACACAGGTCAGCTCAAGAACATTTACGTTCGTCCCGGCGATATGGTTGAGGAGGGTCAGCTCCTTGCCGAAATGAATACAGGCGCCCTTGAATACGAGCTGGAAATACAGCGTCTGAGGGTTCAGCTTGCGCAGCTTAACTACAACAGCTCAGGCTCGGCTGCGGACAGGCTTCAGCTTGAAATTGAGCAGAACACACTTGCCGAATATCAGGCGGAGTACGACGGCTCAAAGATATATGCGCCGATAAGCGGACAGGTTTCATACGTTGACGGAGTAAATCCGGGAACGGAAGTAAATCCGTACAGAGTGCTTGTAAAAATTGTTGACCCTGACGACCTGTACGTTCTTGCAACAGTCACCGAAAGCAAGGCGTACACCTTAGGCGACAAGGTAACGGTAACAATCGGCGACGACAGCTACGACGCTGAAATAACCCGCACTCCTAAGGAAGAAAAGGCAGAGGGCGACAAGGTAACAAACACAATTCACGCCGACTTTACAGGCAGCTCAAAGCCTACATTTGCCTTTTTGGGCAGCCTTTCCGATGTCACAAAGGTAAACAGCGTTTCCGAAAATGCCATTGTTATTCCGAAGCACCTTGTAAAAACCGACGACACTCATTCCTACGTTCAGATACTTGTTGACGGGGAAAAGCAGGAGGTTACCGTAACAACAGGCATTTCCAATGCGACAGAAATTGAGATAACAAGCGGACTTAACGAAGGCGACCAGGTAGTCGTCAAGTAAGCGAAAGGAAACAGATGTTTACTATACTTCTGAGAAAAATGCGCAGCACGAAATGGATGGTGCTGTGTCTGTTCATAGGCTTCCTTATGGCGGCGGGAATGATGAGTACCGTGCCGATATACATGGACGCCTCCCTCCAGCGAATGCTTATCAAGGACATGGAGGAATATCAGGTAGATACCGGTGAATTTCCCGGTATTTACAGCATTGAAATGCCGATTCGCGCAGGAACGGCTGTTCAGTCGCAGCTTGAGCTTATAGATAATCTTCCGAGTGCAATCGGCGACAGAGTGAGAAAGACGGGTATTTCTCCCGCCAACAGCAAAACCGTTGTGTACGATAACGTGCTTTATCTTATCCGCGGCGGAAATATTGACGGCGCAACCTCAACCCGCCTTAAAATGGTGGCAATGACCGATTTGCAGGAGCATATAACCATTACCAAGGGCAGAATGTACTGCGAGGGCGGAATTGCCGAGGACGGCGCTTACGAGGTGATTATTGCCGAGCCTGCCATCAAGTCGCTGGGAGTTGTGTACGGAAACGAGTACGATGTTACAGCGGTAGACACAGGCAAGGACAGAATAAAAATCCGCATTGTCGGCGTTTACGAGCAGCTCAGCGACAACGATACATACTGGTCGGAAACCATGTCGCCTTATATAAATGCGGTAATGACCGACTTTGACTGCTTTAAAAACAGTATGCTGCCAGGGGGAACGGTTGCTCTGTCCAACATATTTGTAAGATATGCCCTCGATTATCAGACTATCGACATGAACAGCATTTCATCAATCGTAGCTTCCCTTGACGATGACTTTGCCGCATACGACGAGGCGGGGTATGAGTTTGAAATGCCCATGTACGATACGCTTGTAAGCTATCAGGAAAGAGCTGCAAAGCTTACGCAGATACTTTGGGTGCTGCAAATTCCTGTAATGGTAATGCTGGCGTTCTACCTGTTCATGGTTTCACAGCTTAATGTCGAGCAGGAGAAGAACGAAATCGCCGTGTTTAAGTCAAGAGGTGCAAGCTCGGGGCAGATTTTCGGTATTTACGCAATGGAAGCGGGAGCGCTGGGGATTATCACTCTTATCGCAGCTCCGTTTATCGGTTTGTTCCTGTGTCAGTTCCTCGGCGTTTCCAACGGATTCCTTGAATTTGTAAACCGCACGGGAATCGCCGCAAAGGTAACGGGAACAGCGGTGCTTTACGCTCTGCTTGCAGTGGTTATCTTCTTCGTCACTACCATGATACCGATTATTCCCGCGTCAAAGCTGACTATTGTGCAGTACAAGCAAAGCAAGACCAAGGTTGTTAAAATGAGCCTTTGGGAAAAGCTGTTCGTTGACGTAATACTTATTGCGGCGGCGGTGGTGTTCCTGATTATTTACACCGACCGTCTGAACAGCGGCAGCTCGGACTACGTTACAAACGGCGAAATCGACCCGCTTATCTTCGTATTTGCAACCGCTTTTGTAATGGGCATGGGATTGCTTTTCATACGGCTTTACCCGTATCTGCTCAGACTTATTTACACGCTGTTTAAGCCGTTCTGGACGCCGTCCCAGTATATGGCGATAACCACCGTTGCGCGTTCGCAGGGCGGCAAGGAAAGATTCCTTATGCTGTTCCTTGTAATAACCTTCTCCTTCGGATTGTTCTCGGCAAATACCGCAAGAGCCATCAATAATAATAAGGAGGACAGAATTTATTACTCCAACGGCGCTGATATTACCCTCAGTGAATACTGGAC
Source organism: uncultured Ruminiclostridium sp. (assembly GCA_934462775.1). Taxonomy (GTDB): domain Bacteria; phylum Bacillota; class Clostridia; order Oscillospirales; family Ruminococcaceae; genus Ruminiclostridium_E. The sequence continues at coordinate 24,918 of CAKSIR010000009.1, read as the reverse complement.
GGAAACCTCAAGCACCGAGGACAGCGTTACCACTACCGTTTATACCGAGCGCGACTTCTCAAGATACGAGGAGCTTGCAGGCGTTGAACAGGCGACAAAGGTGCTTAAAAACAAAAAGGCAAGGTTTACCCTTGACGGAAAAACTACCGATGAAGTAATGCTGATGGGTATTCAGCCTGACCGCTTTGCGCAGGTTGCATGGTTCAGAAACGACCTGCTGCCCGTTCATTGGTACAACTACTGCAACGCGCTGACGGATTACAAGTCGGGTGTACTGGTTTCAAGGGCGCTGGCTGACGATTATGAGATTGTGCTTGGGGACGAGGTTGCGGTTCGCTGGGGCGGAAACGATACAGTTTCCGCAACGGTGTTGGCGGTGGTTGACTACTGGCCCGGAATAAACCCAAATGAAACGCCTAACTTTGTAGTTATGAACTACAATTACTGCTACACCGAAACTCAGCTTGAGCCTTACGAGGTTTGGCTGAAGCTTGCGGACGGCGCAACAAGCGAGGAGCTTTACGCTGACATTACCGCAAAGAAAATGCCTGTGGAGTGGCTGGTGGATTCGTCGCAGCTGCTTATTGCGGAAAAGAACGAGCCGCAGCTGCAGGGCATGAACGGCGCTCTGACGCTTGGGTTTATCATAATCATGATAATGACTATTATAGGCTTCCTTATCTACTGGATTTTGTCAATCAAGAGCAGAACGCTCCAGTTCGGTATCCTCCGCGCAATGGGCGTTACGTTCAGGGAGATTATCGGAATTATCGGATACGAGCAGATTTTGGTTTCGGGCGTTTCAATTGCAATAGCTTTCGTTATCGGCGGAATGGCTAGCGACCTGTTTGTACCGCTGTTCCAGATGATGTATGACGTGGTTGACCAGATTCCTCCGTTCTTTGTATCGGCGGCGGGCAGCGATTATGTCAAGATTTACGCAATTATCGTGCTTATGCTCGGCGGCGGCTTTGCAATTCTCGGTCACATTATCAAGAAAATTAACATCAACAAGGCGCTCAAGCTTGGCGAGGATTGATGAACTAACCTTGTTCACAAAGCTTCACAGCATGAACGACAGTAATCTGCACCACATGAACCCCATGTGGTGCATTACTATCGGACAACACAACGTAAAATTATACATATAGTATATAGCAAAGGAGCGGCTATGCAGAAAATTCTTGGCTACATGAGAAAAGCCTGCAACGAATTTCAGCTTATCGAAAACGGCGACAAAATTGCAGTCGGGGTTTCGGGCGGCAAGGACAGCCTTGTGCTGCTGGCAGGGCTTGCAAAGCTTCGCAGCTTCGAGGGCTTCAGCTTCGACGTTGCGGCAATAACTCTCGACCCGCGTTTCGGCGGCGTAAACGGGAATTACGAGGCTGTGGAAAGGCTGTGCAGAGAGCTTGATATTGAGTATCACCTTATCGAAACGGACATCGGTTCTATTGTGTTCGATGTGAGAAAAGAGCCTAATCCCTGTTCCCTGTGCGCAAGAATGAGAAGAGGAGCGCTACATGACGCGGCTAAAGCCTGCGGCTGCAACAAGCTCGCCCTCGGTCATCACAACGACGACGCGGTTGAAACCTTTGTCATGAATCTTTTCAAGGAGGGCAGAATAGGCTGTTTTTCACCTAAAACCTACCTTTCCAAAAAGAATATTACTCTCATAAGACCGTTGGTGCTGGCTCCTGAAAGTCAGGTTTCTGCCTGCTGCAAGCGAAACGGATTTGAAATTGTGAAGTCGAAATGCCCTGCGGATAAGCATACGGCAAGGCAGGATACAAAGGAATGGCTTGCAGAAATGGAACGTAAAGACAAAGGCTTCAAGGTGAGATTGTTTGGTGCGCTGAGAAGAAGCGGCATAGACGGTTGGGGATTCAACGAGGAATAGCTGTTCGTTTTTTTCGGAATTATGAACAAAAACAGCAAATGTTAATAACCTTGCGTATAATTAAAGCTAAAATATACTTGATGTAGAGGTTTCTATGGAGAAAATTGTTATTCCAAAACAGGTAGAGCTTATAATGGATATGCTTTCGGAGCATGGTTACAGACCGTATATTGCAGGAGAGTGCGTGCGCGACTTGCTGCTTGGACGGGAAGTGCAGGACTATGACATAATCACAAGCGCTGTTCCGGAAAGGCTGGAGGTCATATTTGAGCCGTTCCGCAATAAGAAGTTCTATCCTGAAAAGGGCGTAATGGTCATTCTTTACAAGGGAATGGCAGTGCAGGTCGCAACCTACCGCGACAGCGAGAACTTCTATACGGACGATGTGATTAAAGACCTTGCAAGACGTGAGTTTACAATGAACGCCATTGCGTATTCATCGGAGAGCGGATTTGTCGACCCGTTTGGCGGGTGCGGCGACGTTGCGAACAGGCTGCCTGTCATAAAGCCGATTATATTTGAAGAAAAGCCGTCAGATCTTGAAACAGGGACCGACACCATGTTCCATGCGCTTATGTACGTGGGAACCGGGGAATATGTGCTGTCCGATGAAGCAAAATCGGTTATTGAGAACAACTGCCGCATTGTAACCGAAACAGAGCCTGAACTGCTGAAAAGAAAGCTGTCCGAGCTGCTGCTCAGCAGGCGCATTGCCGATGTTATGGAGCATATTCCGAGGTTTTTTTTCACGATAATTCCCGAGCTTGAGCCTATGCTGAATTTTGATCAGCACAGCCGCGAGCAAATGTACGATTTGTGGATTCATACGGCAAAGTCGGTCGGTTTCTCAACGCCTGACCCGATTATGCGGTTTGCGCTGCTGTTCCACGGAATGGGCAAGCCCGACTGCTATGCGGAGGGAGCCAAAGGCTATGTCACCTTTGATGGATACATCGAGCGTTCAAGGCTGCTTGCGGACAGAGTAATGGACAGGCTTGGATTTACGCCTTTGGAAATGGATCAGGTGGATTTTCTCATTGAGAATCAAGACAACAAAATCGGTGCGGAAAAGGACGAAATATCAGCCGCGCTGGAGTATTACAGCCCCGCTGAGCTAAAAAGCCTGCTGCTGTTCAATATGGCAAATTACCGCGCAAAATCTCCCGCTCTGGAGCAGAAGGCTATGGCGTCAAAGCAGATGTCAGAGCAGGTTTTTGCCATCAACGAACGCCGCGCCCGCGCTGTGCCAATGAGCCTGACGTGATTTTTTGGGGTATTTAAAGAAAATTTGTTTATTTATTGCGTTCTTTTGCATTTTATGGTATAATAAACGCAAAGCGTTTATTATACCATAAAATGTCCTCGCACATACGCAAATCATAGATTTGCTCCGTGCGAATCGGACAATAATACCATAACCTTGTGGTTATGGTATTATGTATAAAAGATATGTGTGAATTGAATCGGTGCATTAGTAAAATAGAAACAAGTAATATCAAAAAGGCGGTGTGGAAGTGAGATTTTGCCTGTGGCTGTGCGGAAACAAGGTTTCAAGAGCCTCTCAGATAAAGGACAGCTTTGATTTGCCCGCACTAAAAGGCTACCTTCTTGGCGGCAGTCTTATAAAATGGCTTGAAGAAAACGGCGGAAAAAATGCCGCCAAAAAGCTAAAAAAGATAGATTACAGCGGAAATGTTGAAGAGCAGCTCGAAAAGGCGTTCGGCGTTAAAAGCTCATTCTCCCTGGATTACGCGCCTCGTTTTTCAATAGTAACTCCAACGTCTGTCTGCGGAAAATCCTGCAGCAGCGGCAGCTTTAAGGCAGCCGACAGCTTTTTCGGAGAGGAGCGGGAAATCGGTTCCATTGGGGCAGGCTCGTTCAGCATAGGTTCATTTTACGTTGGTTCATTCCGTGCAGGCTCTTTTGAAATCGGCTCGTTTAACGCAGGTTCGTTCCGTGTCGATTCGTTTACGGCAGGCGGATTTACCGCCGACGCAAACGGCAGCTTCACTTACGCAAAAGCTCCGCTTACCCAAAAGGAATATAAGGAAACGATCTTTATCCTTTCAACCTATCCGCTGAACAAATACGGATACGGAATACATTTGATCTGAGGTCGCTATGTCATCAAAAAAACTATTCAGTCCGCTTAACATCGTTCTTTGCGGGCTTTTTACCGCCTTAATTGCAGTAGGCGCTTTCATTAAAATACCGGTTCCCGTAATACCGTTTACAATGCAGACTATGTTCGTTACAATGGCAGGGCTGTTTCTCGGCTCCAAGCTTGGCGGACTTTCGGCGCTGCTTTACATGGTCATCGGGCTTATGGGAATCCCCGTTTTCACTCAGGGCGGAGGTCCCGCTTACATTTTTCAGCCAACGTTCGGCTATATTGTCGGATTTGTTGTGGGAGCGTTCCTTACCGGATTTGTCCTTGAGAAGCTGGGCGGCAAGTCGGTAAAAGCCTATGTACTGGCGGTTCTTGCAGGAATTGCCGCAATTTACCTTATCGGCTGCGTTTATCTTTATTTTATCAAGAACATCTATCTCGGCACAGAAATGAGCGTGTGGAACGTACTGCTGTACGGTTTTCTTGTTACACTGCCGGGGGATTTGGTCTTTTCGTTTGTTTCCGCTTTTGCAATAAGAAAGCTCAAGCCTATAATCAGAAAAACAACGGCTTAAAGGGAAAGGAGTGGCTTTATGAAAGCAATTCACGTTCTTTCAACCGCCCCGTTTTATGCAAAAAAACATGACGGAAATTTTGCAGTCGAGCGTTTTGAGCTGTACAATACAGTAATTTCCGCCTTGCAGTGGCGCAGGGTAAACGGCGAAATTTACCTTGCAACTGACAGCAAAGGCGCTGAGTATGTAAAAAACATTGGGCTTTACAAAATCTGGAACGATGTTCTTCCCGTGATAGACGACAACGGCGAGGGTATAAATCAGCGAATGTTCTGGGCTTCGGGCAAGCTGCTTGCGCTGCGTGAGATAGAAGGTCCCGTGGCAATTGTGGATATGGACTTTATCGTGTGGAGCAAGCTGAATTTCGGCGACAGGATTATCTGCGCTCATCGAGAGGAGCTAATGCCCCATGTGTACCCGCCGAAAGAGCATTTTATAATGAAAAGCTACCCCTATCCGCAGAATCTGGATTGGAACGTGCTGCCGTGCAATACGGCTTTCTGCTATTTTCCCGATGAAAGCTTCAAGCAGTATTATGTGAATCAGTCAATTGCCTTTATGAAGTCGGCAGTGGACTGCGATGATTATCTTTGCTACATGGTTTTTGCCGAGCAAAGGCTGCTTGCGATGCTTGCAAATGCAGTAGGAGTTGGGATTGATACGCTGCTTGACAAGGACAAGCTTTTTGTTCCGCAGGACGGTTTCACTCACTTGTGGGGTGCAAAGCAGAAAATGCGTGAAAGCATCAAGCTTTGTGAGGATTTTTGTCAGCAGTGCAGGGTAAGAATAAAGACTGATTTCCCTGATTTTGCTTACACAATCGATTTAATCGAGCAGCAGGCGTTTGAACATAAAATATAATTTAAGCCGCATTTCTGTCTTATATGAAAAGAAATGCGGTTTTTTACATGATTTGTTGTGATAATTCATGTAAAAACTGTGAGTTTGTTAATACAATTTGTTATATATTTCATAAAAATCTTGTAACTTGCCGACAAATTCCAAAAAAGCTTGAAAAAAGGCTTGTTTTCTGATATAATAACGTTGTTGTTACCATTTTGTAACCTTTGAAAAGAGAGATGTTATATATACCGCTTTGCTGTGCGGCTTTGCTTGGGAGAAAACAGCTTAAAACAGAAAGGTTTTTGAGAAATGTCAGAATTGCACACTCAGGAAGAGCAGACAGGCTCAACCGAGCTTAAGCAATCTCACGGCAATAAAAAGCGTCCGTCCGCAACGGTCGGAATGCTAAGGCAGATATGCATTGAAATAGGCAGCCTTGGCGAATATATCTGCTATATTTTTGTATATTTGATAAAGCAGATTTGCCGTGGGATAAAACACTTTGCACAGTTCCTGTGGAGAGTAACAAATATTTACAGAAACAAAATAACCTCAGCGTTTAAAAGGCTTGGCAAGTTCCTTGCAAGACCCTTTGTCAGGATAATTTACACTATTGTCCATGCGGCAGAAGAGGTTAAAGCCAAAAAGGAGCAGGAGGGAACCTTCCGCGCAATCGGCACCGCCGTTAGGCATATTGCCGAGATGATTTTCGGAAAGCGCGGCGTGGCGGTTACGGTGTTCAACTGGCTGCTTCCGATTATAAGCGTAATGTTCCTTTGCAACCTTATCACCTATGCAAACGGAATCAATTACGCCGTTAAGCTGACCGTAAACGGTAAATTCCTCGGCTATATTGAAAGCGAACAGGTATTTAACGACGCCGAGATGATTATGCAGGATAGAATCGACTATCTTGGCAGCAGCACCAAAATCAACGCTAACCCCGAATTTTCCATTGAAAAAATCGGTTACAGCGAAACCCTGAACAAGTATCAGATTGCCGACCTTATTTTGCAAAACTCCGGCGTAAGCATTGATTACGCATACGGTCTGTACATAAACGATAAGTTCTACGGTGCGGTTCTTGACGTTCAGCCTGTAAGGGATAGACTGGAGGAGCTGCTTGACGTATATCGCTCTGACAATCCAACCGAGGAGGTTGAGTTCGTTGACGATATAAGCTATGAAAATGCAGGCTTATATCTGACGGAGAGTATTATTGACGTCAACGACTTTCTCGATATGATTTCGGGATTCAAGACGGTTGCACGGTATTACTCGGTTGAATACGGCGACAGTCAGACTCTTATCGGCGATAAGCTTGATATGACTCAGGCTGAGCTTGAAGCCCTTAACCCCGGATTTATTGAGAACGACCTTCATGTTGGAGATCAGATAAAGCGCAATGTTGACGAGCCGTATTTGTCGGTAAGTATTACTAAGACGGAAGAATATGACGTTGACGTTGCATTTGAAACCGAATATTACGATGACAGCTCAATCTACGTCGGCGCATATCAGGTAACGCGCGAGGGCGTTTACGGCGTAAATCATGTTACGGCAAAGGTTACATACGTCAACGGTGCCGAAACGAGCAGAAAAATTCTCAGCACCGAAACAGTCAGCGAGCCTGTTTCAAAGCTGGTTGCCGAGGGTACAAAGCCAACTCCCGCAGGAACATATTCAACGGCAACTGCGTCCTACGGCAAGTTTATCTGGCCTGCCGACGGCGGTTATATCAGCGAGTACACCATGTGGGACGGTGGATATTACAACCATAAGGGTATTGATATTGCGGCGCCTTACGGTACGGCAATCTTCGCAGGCGCAAGCGGACGGGTAATCCAGTCAGGCTGGAACTACGGCTACGGTTACTCGGTAACAATCCAGCACGATAACGGACTTCAGACACTTTACGGTCATTGCAGTGCGCTGTATGTATCGGTAGGCGACAACGTAACGCAGGGTCAGTGCATTGCGGCGGTAGGTCAGACGGGTATTGCATACGGTAACCATGTACACTTTGAAGTGCGCGAGGGTTCGATAAGATACAACCCGATTGACTTCCTTGATTATTAAAATTATAACCCCACTGAAAAGTGGGGTTATTTTCATGTAGATATTATCATTGTAAAAACCGATGCTCAATAAACAAGCTCCACCGAAAAATCAGTGGAGCTTGTTTTTAATTATAAACCAAATTCACACAAGGTGCAAGCTCCGCCGTTCCACCGGTTATAAATTATAACAAACTTAATAAAAGGCGGAATAGCGTGCAGGCACAGCCTGCTTAGCCGAGTTCTACTTCTACGGTGTGTTCGCCGTTAGCGGAAGCAGGGATTACATTGCCTGCAATTTCCTTGCCGTCGACGATCATCTTCTTAACACCCTTGCAGATGTGGTTAGGATTCTTAACAGTGATGTTGTATCTTGCACCTCTGTAAAGTCTTGACGCTGTGAAGCCGTCCCACTCGTGCGGAATAGACGGATCAATCATAAGACCCTCGTATGTAGGCTTGATACCTAAGATGTACTGTGAAACAGCAACAAAGTTCCATGCAGCAGTACCTGTCAGCCATGAGTTCTTTGCTTCGCCGTGTCTGCCTGCGTCCTTACCTGCAATCATCTGTGCATAAACGTAAGGCTCTGTGCGGTGGAGGTCGGAGATTTCCTCTCTGAATGCAGGAGCAATCTTTGAATAGTATTCAAATGCGTTGTCACCTCTGCCGATAAATGCTTCAGCGCACATGATCCATGCGTTGTTGTGGCAGAAGATACCTGCGTTCTCCTTGTATCCCGGCGGATATGTGGAGATTTCGCCAAGCTCAACGTGGTAGCGTGTGAATGCAGGATTGTTCAGTACAAGACCGTGGTCGGAGTTGAGGTACTTGTGAACGCTGTCCATTGTCTTAACGTCAGCGCCCTCGTCCTTGCCGATGCCTGCAAGTACACAGAAGCCCTGTGGTTCGATGAAGATCTTGCCTTCGTCGCACTCGTGCGAGCCGACCTTGTTGCCGTTGTGGTCGTAAGCACGGAGGAACCATTCGCCGTCGAAGCCGTACTTCATTGTAAGCTCGTTCATCTTTGCAACTTCAGCGTCAGCTCTTGCAGCCTCTGCCTCGTCGCCCATAAGTCTGCACATAGCAGCATATTCAGGTCCGATAAAGCCGAACATACCGGCAATCATTACTGATTCGGCGTTCATGCTGTAATACGGAGGTTCCTTGAACATTTCCTTGTTGTTGTATGTCTGGAAGGATTCGCCCGGCTTGTTGGAGAAGCACGAAAGGTTAAGGCAGTCGTTCCAGTCAGCGCGTCCGCTCAGCGGCAGACCGTGAGGGCCGATCTTTGTGCAGACATGGTTGAACGCTCTCTTCATGTGGTCGAGCATTGTGTCGGCAAGCTCGTCCTTGTTCTCGTAAGGAACCTTTTCGCTTAAGATAGACAGGTCGCCTGTTTCCTTGAGGTATGCGGCAACTGCAAGTATCATCCACAGCGGGTCGTCGTTGAAGTTGGAGCCGAGCTCGTGGTTGCCCATCTTTGTAAGCGGCTGATACTGGTGATAAGCGCCGCCGTCTTCAAGCATTGTAGCTGCAAGGTCGATAAGACGTTCTCTTGCACGGGAAGGAATCTGATGTACGAAGCCAAGTAAATCCTGGTTGGAATCGCGGAAGCCCATGCCTCTGCCGATACCTGATTCGAAGTAGGAAGCTGAACGGGACATATTGAATGTAACCATGCACTGATACTGGTTCCAGATGTTTACCATTCTGTTCAGCTTTTCATCAGGAGAATTTACGGAGTACTGACCCAGCAGCGAGTTCCAGTGTTCCTTAAGCTCTTCGAACAGCTTGTCAACCTTTTCGGTCGTGTCGCACATAGCGAGCATTTCGTGAGCTTTCTTCTTGTTGATGATGTTCTGCTTTCTGCCGCCCGATGTGATTATCTTGCTGTCAGCCGTCAGGTCAGCGTCGAACTTTTCTTCAAACTTGTTTTCAACGTAGCCTAAAACGAAGATGTAATCCTTGCTTTCGCCCGGTTCAAGCTCAACTTCAATGTAATGAGAAGCAACAGGGGACCAGCCGTCGGCAACGGAGTTTGAAGGTCTGCCGTCGAATACTGTCTTTGGCTTGTCAAAGCCGTTGTATAAGCCTAAGAAGCTCTCTCTGTCTGTATCAAAGCCGTCAATCTTTGCATTTACGGAGTAGAATGCATAGTGGTCGCGGCGTTCCTTGTATTCTGTCTTGTGGTAGATTGTGGAGCCTTCGATTTCAACTTCGCCTGTGTTGAAGTTTCTCTGGAAGTTTGTTGTATCGTCGTTAGCGTCCCATAAGCACCATTCCTCAAAGCTGAACAGCTTGATAGACTTGTGCTCGTCTGTGTCGTTCTTGATTGTTACCTTCTGAATTTCGCCGTTGAAGTCCTGCGGAACGAAGAATGTAACCTGCGCGGTGATGCCCCTTGATGAGCCCTTGATGATTGTGTAGCCCATACCGTGACGGCATTCGTAGCTGTCAAGCTGAGTTTTTACAGGGGACCAGCCGGGGTTCCAAACGTTGCCGTTATCGTTGATGTAGAAGTAACGTCCGCCCATATCAACAGGAACGTTGTTGTAGCGGTAGCGTGTGATTCTGCGGAGTCTTGCGTCCTTGTAGAAGCTGTAACCGCCTGCTGTGTTGGAAATGAGGGAGAAGAAGCCCTGAGTTCCAAGATAGTTGATCCATGGATATGGAGTCTGCGGTGATGTGATGACGTATTCGCGGTTTGCGTCATCAAAGTGACCGAATTTCATACTTTCTTATTCCTTTCTCAGTGTATTCAGACAGAGTTGTACTATCTGCCCTAATTTCACTTATGCCTTAGCATTACTTTTATTATATATCAACTGAATTTAAAAGGCAAGCATTGAAAACGTTATCTTGAAAAAATATTTTTACCAACATTTGTGCGTTGACATTTTGTAACCGATTTGTTACAATTAAGCTGTTCCTGTTACCTATTTGTAACTTTTGGAGCAATAAACGAAAGGAGATTTACTATGTGCAACTTCAATTTTGATTGTTCAAAGCTGTGGACAATGGTTTGCAGGATGCTTGGTCTTGGCTGCTGATTGACGTTTAAGTATTGACATAAAAACGCTGTTCCGCACCGCTCCGTGTAAATGCGGAGAAGCACGGTACGGTATACTCCGCAAAGGCGCTTCCGATGTATTTCGGGAGTGCTTTTGTGCTTGCGCGGATATTGACTTTTAGAGGATTTGCCGTTATAATAAACTGAGTGATATATCAAAAAGGCGGAGGAATACCAATGAATAACAAAAATATAATTCTTACCGGCGACCGTCCAACGGGACGTTTGCATCTCGGACATTATGTAGGCTCGCTAAAAAGAAGAGTGGAGCTTCAGAATTCGGGACAGTACGATGAAATCAATATACTTATCGCCGATGATCAGGCGCTTACTGATAACGCAGACAACCCCGGAAAAATCAGGGAGAACATTATAAATGTAGTGCTGGATTATCTTTCGGCAGGCATTGATCCTGCCAAGTCTACAATATGCGTTCAGTCTGCGCTGCCTGCGCTCCATGCGCTGACATTCTACTACCTCAATCTTGTAACGACCGCAAGATTATCACGAAATCCTACGGTAAAGTCTGAAATCCAGATGCGCGGCTTTGCCGACGAAGGTCTTCCTGCCGGATTTTTTACATATCCGATTTCTCAGGCAGCCGATATTACAGCCTTTAACGCAAACGTTGTGCCTGTCGGAGAGGATCAGCTCCCGATGCTTGAGCAGGCAAGGGAAATAGTTGAAAAGTTCAACAGAATATACGGTGAAACGCTGATAATGCCTAAGGCAATGATTCCTGAAAACGAAACTCAGCGCAGACTGCCCGGCGTCGACGGCAAGGCAAAGATGAGCAAGTCGCTTGGCAACTGCATTTACCTTTCCGACCCGTTCTCGGTGGTAAAGAAGCAGATTAACGGTAAAATGTACACCGACCCGCTGCATCTTCAGATAACCGACCCGGGACACACAGAGGGAAACGTTGTATTCACATATCTTGACGCATTCTGCACGGACGCTCATTTTGCGGAGTATCTGCCCGAATATGCAAACCTTGAGGAAATGAAGGAGCATTATCGCCGCGGCGGCTTAGGCGACGGCACCTGCAAGAAGTTTTTGCTGAACGTTCTGGAGGAAACTCTAAGCCCGATAAGAGCCGAGCGCGAAAAGTGGGAGAAGGACATCGGCTCCGTATACGATATTATCGCAGAAGGTACGGCAAAGGCTGTTGAAAGAACAAACGAAACCCTTGCCCGCGTTCGCAGGGCAATGAAGATAGACTACTTCGCTGACCGCTCTATTGTTAAGGAGTGGGAGGAACTGCTGAAAAAAGCTAAGCAATAATTAAATAGGTGATTGTGCGCTCCTGCAACGTTATTACGGTGCGGGAGCGCATTGATTTATTTTTCCGAAACAGGCTTGTTTTGATCCGCAAGTTTCTCGATTCTGTCAAAAAATCTCATGAAATCTGAACAAATTGAGCTTTTATTATGAAAATTGTGTGAATACGCTTGCACTTGTATGCATTTTTCGGTATAATAAATGTACAGATTTTTTAATGGGAATTTGTGCAATATTAACTGAATGTAAACTTTTAAACATTCAGTTTGCTGAAGCTATCAAGGAGATGTTATTATGCGAGAAAAAATCATGCGCTTTATGCAGGGAAGGTACGGTGCTGATAAGCTGTCAAACTTCATGCTTATCTTAGCCTTTATTTTTATCCTGATTTCAATGTTTATGGGAGTATACGGCTTTGTTTTCTCGGGAATCGGTCTTGCGCTTATCGTTCTGACCTACGTCCGTATGTTCAGCAAAAACATTCAGAAGCGCTACGCCGAAAACCTGGCGTATCTCAAGGCGTACAACAAGGTAAAGGGCTTTTTCACAAGAGAAATAGGCTACATGAAGCAGCGCAAAACTCACCACATTTACAGCTGTCCAAACTGCAAGCAGAAGCTGCGCGTACCGAGAGGAAAGGGAAACATCATGATTACCTGCAGCAAGTGCCACACTCAGTTCAAGAAGAGAAGCTGATATGTTCGGCTATGTTGTAATAAACAAGCCCGAGATAAAGTTCAAGGACTATGACGTTTACCGCTCATACTACTGTGGATTATGCAGACAGCTGAACGAAAAATACGGCAGAATCGGTCAGGCGACGCTAAGCTTTGATATGACTTTTACGGCGCTGCTGCTGACCTCGCTTTATGAGCCTGAAACAACCCACAGAATATGCAGGTGCATTGTTCATCCAATGCACAAGCACTCCGAAACCGTAAGCAAATACAGCGCTTACGCAGCGGATATGAACATCCTGCTGACCTATTACAAATGCCGCGACGACTGGCAGGACGAGCATAAATACAAGCGCTTTATCCAGTCGAAAATGTTGGAGGGAAGCTTTAAGCGGCTCCGTGAAAAGTATCCCGAAAAGACCGATAAAATTTTTGCTGCGCTGAATGAAATTCACAGGTGCGAGGAGAATGACGACCAGACGGTTGACGGTCCCGCAAACCTGTGGGGAAAGGCAATGGCGGAAATACTCACTCCCGAAAACGATGAATGGACGGAGCTGCTTCATCGGCTGGGCTTCTACCTCGGCAAGTTCATATATATAATGGACGCATACGAGGACAGAGATGACGACCTGAAAAACGGCAGGTACAACCCGCTGAAAAGACTGGGACAGGAGGCTGATTACCTGCAGCGCTGCGAGAACATACTTACTATGATGATGTCGGAATGTTCAAAGGCGTTTGAGCAGCTGCCAATTGTTGAAAATACCGACATACTCAGGAATATACTCTATTCGGGCGTCTGGTGCAAATATGAGCTAATCAACGTACAAAAGCAGAAAGGGAACAGGAAGAAATGAATCCATACAGCATACTCGGCGTATCTCCCAATGCAACCGACGCGGAAATCAAAAAGGCTTACCGCAATTTGAGCCGCAAATATCACCCTGACGCAAACGTTGGTTCCCCCAATGCAAAGGCGGCCGAGGAGAAGTTCAAGGAAGTTCAGGCGGCTTACCACCAAATAATGAAGGAGCGCACCGAGGGTCCGCAAATGGGCGGCAGCGGCGGTTACGGCAGCTCATATTCAGGCGGAGGGAACGAATACACCTCCCATATGCAGGCGGCAGCAAATTATATCAGAGCGGGACGCAATCAGGAAGCGCTGAACGTTCTTGCGGGAATAAGCGAACGCACCGCAATGTGGTATTATTTCAGCGCTATTGCCAACATGAACCTTGGCAACAACGTAACAGCCCTTGACCATGCAAACGAGGCGGTAAAGCGTGAGCCGAACAATCAGCAGTACCAGCAGCTGCTTTATTCGCTTCAAAATAACGGTCAGTGGTATACGGGAATGCAGGGCAATTTCGGCTACGGCAGACCGACCATGAACGATAACGGACTTTGCACAAAAATTTGTCTGGCGACAATGTGCTGCAATATGTGCGGCGGGTTAGGCACCTGCTGCTGCCGACCGTTTTGATAAAGAAAAAGCACGGACAGTAGTTGTCCGTGCTTTCTTATTCCAGTACCCTCAAAATCTGCTCTCTGTTATATTCCCCCATGAATGTGTCCGTAACCTCGCCGTTTCTGAAAAGCAGCATTGTGGGAACGGATTTTATGTGGTATTTCTCAGCTAAATCCGGTTCGTCATTCACGTTTATCTTGCCGATTTTTACTCGGTTTTTCAGCTCGTCGCTGACAGTTTCCAGTACGGGCGCAATTGATTTGCAGGGCTTGCACCAGCTTGCCCAGAAATCAACAAGGACGGGGATTTCAGAGCCGTTTACCTCTTTATCAAAGTTTTCCTCTGTAATAATAATCGTTGACATAAGCATTCCTTTCGCAGTTATTCAACGTTATTATTGACGGGAAACCCGCGCCTTATTCCTTTTCAAGGAAATATGTAGCCTCCATGTCGGCGGTGCAGAGTGCAAACGCAAGGGGATAGCTTTCCAAAGCTCTGCCTGTAAGGTTATTGTCTTCCGTACCCGAAAAGCCCATGTGCCAGCGGATAGCCATCGCCTCCTCGCGGGTAAGGCGCATAAAGCCGCTTATCATGTACACCGATTTTTCGCCGTGACCGTAGGGAAGCGAATCCTCGGTGCGGTAAGTAGGGACTTTCTCCCACTTTCCGTCTGCGTTTTTCACGTTGCGGAAGTCGCGCTTGTAAGTGTCCACCTTGCACATATCGTGGAGCAATGCCGCGATTGCAACGCTTTCGGCAGAGTAATCCAGACCGTACAGTTCCTTTACTCGCGGGCGCTCAAGATATGCTTTCAGACATTCATAGACGTTTATTGAATGCTCGCAAAGTCCGCCCTCGTAAGAGCCGTGAAAGCGGGTGCTGGCCGGGGCGGTAAAAAAATCGCATTTGTTTATCAGATAGTCAAGCAGCCTGTCCGAGCCTTCACGCTTAATATTTTCCTTGAAAATTGAGATGAATTTCTCCTTAAGCTGCTCAGGTGTAAGTTTTTCCATAGTATCTCCGTTGTGTTAAAATGTTATGTCTGAACGGCGTCAGAAGTTCTGTCCGCCGTCGGCTCTGCCCTCAAACATGGCGGTAACGATTGCGTCGTTTCTCGGCTTGTCGGCAGGCTCGATGTCAACTGCGCGGCGCATATTGTCGACCATTTTCTTTCGGTCGTATTTGGCGGTTTTCACGCCGCCTGTAAGCTCGTTCAATGCCTGTAAGAAATTCTCTTTAAGTCCCATAGTTATCCCCTCAGAACTGGATTGGCTTTACGTTTCTTGTAAGCTTGTCAAAGGTATAGTTTTTAGGGTCGTTTTTCAGCGCCTTGATAATGTCCTCAAGGACAAGCACGGTGTTGTATCTGCTGTCGTGGTCGTGCATGAGAACAACCGCTCTTGAAACGCCGTCAATTTCGTTGAGGACGTTGTTGTACATTTGGGTCCAGGTTGCGCCTAAAGCGTCCTCGCTGTCCACGTTCCAGTCGAAATATATGAACCCTCTGCGGGTCATTTCTTCAATAATAGCGTCGCAGGTGGCTGTGTTGAAGTCGTTTATGCTGCCGCCCGGAAATCTGAACAGGTCGCACTTTACTCCCGTTGCATCGTAAATCAGGTCGTAGGCAGTCTGAAAATCATCAAGAAACGCCTCTACGCTTGCGTAAATGTCGGTGTAGACATGGCTTGCGCTGTGAACTCCGATAGTATGTCCCTTGTCAACGATCAGCTTCATCAGCCGCTTGCATTCGTCGTTATTCTGCGGGACAACAAAGAAGGTTGCCTTTATATCGTACATATCAAGGTAGCTGAGGATATTTTCGGTGTAGATAGAGGGACCGTCGTCAAAGGTGAGATAGATATAGTTTTCGTCCCTGTTGTAGATTATATCATCGGTATTTTCGCAGTAAAGGTCGGTGTGCAGGTCTGCATAGGGCGACGGAGGCTCTTCCTGAGCAGTAGTGGTTATTTCCGTTGTCACGGGCGGAGCGGTGGTGGTAACGGCAGAGGTTATATCTACGCCTGTTTCAGTAAGTCCGTCCGAGCTGACCGAAACGTCAACCGCTTCAAAAAGCTTGTCAAAGGCGCCTTTGTCCTTTTCGTAAAGCAGGTTCAGGAACTCGCTGTCGTCAATGTCAAGCTGCTCAAAAACCGTCATAAATTCCTCGGCGGTATACTTAGTCTGCCCATTGTAATAGTCCACCAGAGCAGACAGGGCGGTATTCTGCGCCGTAAGCTCCTCTATTTCCGCACCGCGCTTGGAGTTGCTTATTCCAAAGCAAACAGCAAGGGCTGTGGGCGCTGCTATCATTAAAATAACCACTGATATTATCAGATGCTTGAAAAATCTGACGCTGCCAAAATACACGGTAATTCCTCCGTTATTTACAAATATACACTTTAATATTACAATAATAAGCATTCTTTGTCAATAGTTTTACCGATGCTGAAAAGAATATAACCGCCCGTTAAAAATTTAATGCGCTGTGCGGAAATCCACACAGCGCTGTTATTATTGCTTTTTCTCGCTGCAAAGCTCCTCGTAAAGTCCGAGATAAAGCTGTGCAGACTGTTTCCAGCTGAAATCAGCCTTCATTGCCTTTGAAACCAGCAGATTCCATCTGCGTTTATCCTTGTATGCATTTTCCGCGCGGGTAATTGCCGACAGCATATCAAGGGCGTTGTAGGTGCAGAAAGTGAAGCCCAGTCCCTTTCCGTCCTCGTTTTCAGCGTCCGGAACAGAGTCCTTCAAACCGCCTACCGAGCGCACAATCGGAATAGTTCCGTACCTCATGGCAATCATCTGGGAAATGCCGCACGGCTCGCTTTTGCTCGGCATAAGCAGCATATCCGCACCTGCGTAAATGCGTCTTGCGAGTTCGGCGTCATAGCCGCAGATAAATCTTACCTTGTCCGGGTGAGCGTCCTGAAAACCTCTGAAAAAGCTTTCATAATCCTGCTCGCCCGAGCCTAAAACCACCAGCTTGAAGCCAAGACCGAGTATCTCCTCCGAAACGCATTTCACAAGGTCAATGCCCTTCGGCTCGACAAGACGGGTTATCATGGCTATAACAGGCTCGTCGCCCAGCGGAAGCTTCAGCTCCTCAAGGAGTCTTGCCTTGCAGGTGTTTTTTCCCCGCGTGTTGTCATAAGCGTAATTTGCGGAAATCAGCTTGTCCGTTTCCGGATTGTACACCTCCGTGTCAATTCCGTTAAGGAATCCGGCGGTTTTGTAGGTTTTGTTTCTCAGCTCGCGGTCAAGACCGTGTGAAAACCATGGATCCAGAATTTCAGCGGCATAGCCGGGAGAAACGGTTGTCACCTTGTCGGCTGTTTCAATTGCGCCTTTCATGAAGTTCACATCGCCGTCATACTCCATAATCGAGGCAAGGTGGAGCGGAATGCTCAGCACGTTTTCCAGCAGCTCAAGACCGTACTGTCCCTGATACCGGATATTGTGAATGGTGAACACGTTTTTTATGCCCCACATATTGTATTGATGCTTGTAATAAATGCTGTAATAAACGGGGACAAGGGCTGTCTGCCAATCGTTGGAGTTGATTATGTCGGGCTGCAAATCAAGCTGCTGCACCATTTCAAGCACAGCCCTCGAATAAAAGGCAAAGCGCTCGGCGTCGTCATAGTAGCCGTAAATTCCGAAATCGCGCTTAAAGTAGTATTCGTTGTCGATAAGGTAATATGTAACGCCGTCAACGTCCGTCTTGAAAATTCCGCAATACTGGGATCTCCAGCCTACAGGAACGTTGAAATTGGTGATATATTCAAGCTTCTCCTGCAATTCCGGTTTAATGGAGTTCTTGTAGTAGGGAATAACTATCGAACAGCTGTTGCCGGCTTCAGCAAGCGCTTTCGGCAGCGATCCTGCCACATCGGCAAGTCCTCCGGAGGATACAAACGGCTGAGCTTCGCTTGCTGCATACAGAATTTTCATGAATAATCATCCTTTCAGTTATCTACGCCTTTTTGCTGATTACAAAATCAACTGCACCGAAAGAAAACGCAAATGTAATTACGATACCGCTGCCATCGCGGACAATGTTTGCGTCATAGCATGAGCTTTGCGGTGTAAGGCTGAGTTCAATGTTTTTGGTGTTTGAAACGTTTACTGATAATAAACCGTTCTGAAGGTTTAGGAATTCGCCTACGCAGGCTTCGGCATATTCGTCTGCGCTTGTGATTTTTTCGTTTGCATAGCGGGACGCAATTTCGCAGAACGCGCGTTCATCGCAGCCAATTGCAGTGTATGCGCTGATCTGACCTGTGATTTCCTGCGAGCAAAGGCACTGGCACTTTATCGCCGGCTTTGAGGAGCAGCCTGCAAATGCAAAATCGTCGCCGATAAATCTTATAATATTACGGATAAGAAGCAGAATGTAGTCAACGTAAAACTCCTTGTCCTGCAGTCCCTCAAGGTTGAAGATGTCGGAAATGTCGTCAGCAAGGTTTTCGTCGTTCTCCTCGTTTTCCTCGTCGGAAATAGCTGCGTTTGCCTTGTATTCGGCAAGTGCGTCCTGGAACTGCTGATTGGTCATAAAGCCAAGGTCGATAAGGGTCTGACCTAAGACGATGTTGGAATTTTTCTGCTTTGAAAGCAGCTCGTCAACCTGCTCGTATGTAAGATAGCCCATTTCAACGGCAATGTCGCCGATTCTCTTATCGATTTTCTTCTGCTGTTCATGAACGGCTTCAACCTGCTCGGCGGTCATGTAGCCTGCGTCGATTGCGAGAGTGCCGAGCTTTGCCTTTGTCTTGGATTTTGCTTCGAGAGCCTGCTCAAGCTGAGCAGAGGTAACAAGCTTTTTATTTAAAAGATAGTGTCCGAAAAGCTGAGTAAACATTGGTATTATCCCCTTAATTTTATTTTAAAAGCGAATTGATGACTTTGTATACGTCCTCGTTGTTGACAGGTTTTTGGAGGAAGTCGGAAGCGCCCGCCTTGATAGCGGTAGTAAGATTGCTCTGCGTGCCGATGGTTGACGCCATGATGACGCGGGCGTCGGCGTTGTATTCCTTGATTTCCTTTAAAGCGTCAAGACCTGATTTTTCAGGCATAACTATGTCCATAAATACCACGTCCGGATTGTTTTCTTTATAAAGCTCCACAGCCTGGTTGCCGTTGGTAGCCTCCTTTATTTCCGTAATGCCCATTTCCCTGAGAGTTTCGGAAAGCTTTTTTCTGACAAGAATGGAGTCATCACAGATAAGTACTTTAATTTCTGAGATTTTCATGTTGTTGTTCCTTTCGGTGCGAGTTAAGTATATTTTATATATTTATTATACAATAATGTAATTGTAATTTCAATAGATTTTGGTAAAGTTTGATGATATATATAATAAAACACTGTATTATATGTGCAATTTGATATGATTTTGCATTTAAAAAAATAAAAAACTGTTATATGTATAGTATATCCTCGCGTTTCTCTTTACAAATTATGCAATTTGCTGTATAATAAATTTCATGCGGAGAGTTTAGGAAGTGAGTAAATGACAGATATAAACAGCGGACTTTCTTCAAAGGAAGTCGAAAACCTTACCGCTGAGGGCAAAATTAACGGCGACAACAACATACAAACCAAGTCGATCGGGCAGATAATCCGCAGCAATACCCTTACATTTTTCAATATGATAAACCTTATTCTTGCAGCAATGGTTGCCTTTGTGGGATCGTACAAGAATATGCTGTTTATCGGTGTTATTATTTGCAACACAGCTATCGGCATATTTCAGGAAATACGCGCAAAGCACGTTATAGACAAGCTTTCGCTGATTTCTGCGCCTAAGGTATGCGTAATACGGGACGGAAAGGAAATGCAGATCTCCGTTGCGGAAATTGCACTGGGCGACATAATGAAGCTGTCGGCAGGCGGACAGATATGCGCCGACTGCGTGATCAGAGATGGCTCCTGCGAGGTCAATGAAAGCCTTATTACAGGCGAAAGCGACCCTGTGCTTAAAAACGAGGGCGATACCGCTATGTCGGGCAGCTTTGTTGTATGCGGGGACGTAAAAGCGGAGGTAATCCACGTTGGAGCTGACAATTTCGCCAGCAGGATAACCAGCGGTGCAAAGTACATCAAAAAGAACAATTCGGAAATGCTTGCGGCGATAAACCGCATTATAAAGGTAATTTCGTTCTGCATAATCCCGATAATGATAATACTTTTCTGCAAGTCGATGTGGATCGACTGTCAGCCCTTTGACCAGTCGGTCGTAACAACGGTTGCGGCGGTTATCGGCATGATTCCGGAGGGGCTTATCCTCCTTGCGAGTATGGTGCTTGCGGTAAGCGTAATACGCCTTTCTCAGCACAATACCCTTGTGCAGGAGCTTTACTGCATAGAAACTCTTGCCCGCGTAGATGTTCTCTGCCTTGATAAAACAGGCACAATTACAGAGGGTACAATGCAGGTTGACGGCGTCATGCCACTTTGCGGGGAGTCGCCCGATTTGCCGCTGACAGCGCTGATGAACGCTCTTAACGACGGCAATCCCACTTTTAATGCAGTCAAGGAGAAATGGAACGGCGCAAGCGAC
The DNA here is from genome assembly GCA_934462775.1 of uncultured Ruminiclostridium sp. GTDB lineage: Bacteria > Bacillota > Clostridia > Oscillospirales > Ruminococcaceae > Ruminiclostridium_E. Next base: position 4,377 of record CAKSIR010000009.1, on the reverse strand, counting down.
TGGAAATGTACAAAGTCGCTGCCGTTCAGTTCGGCAAAAAAGTGGAGCGGCGCCGAATTTGAGGGTAAAGGCTCATATATCATAGGCGCGGCGGAATTCATTCTCGGCAGTGATTTTGAAAAGCTTCGTCAGCAGGTAAGCGAGCTTTCGGCAGGCGGGCAGCGAGTGCTTCTCCTTGCACATTCGGAGAACGGCTTTAAGGACAGAGATTTACCCGACGGCATTGCGCCGATTGCTCTTATTTCCATCAGCGACAGGATAAGGAAGGAAGCTCCCGATACGTTAAAGTATTTTGCCGAGCAGGGCGTTGACATTAAGATAATATCAGGCGACAATCCCGTTACCGTTGCGAATATTGCCAAGAAAGCGGGGCTGAAAAACGCTGACAAATACGTTGACGCAAGCACGATTACCGATATAGAAAGCGCCTGCGACAAGTATTCCGTTTTCGGCAGGGTTACTCCGGACCAGAAGCTGGCTCTTGTAAAAGCCCTTAAGGCAAAGGGACACACGGTGGGCATGACGGGCGACGGCGTAAACGACGTTCTTGCGCTGAAGGAGGCGGATTGCTCCATTGCAATGCAGTCGGGCAGCGACGCGGCGCGAAACGTTTCAAACCTTGTGCTGCTTGACAGCAACTTCGCCTCAATGCCGCTTATTGTGGCAGAGGGCAGACGCTCAATCAACAACATTGAACGCAGCGCGGCGCTGTTCCTTACAAAGACGGTCTTTTCGTTTATACTGGCAATTGTCTATTCATTTATTGCAATCCCGTACCCTTTTATCCCGATACAGCTTACCCTTGTAAACGCGGTAGCAATCGGTATTCCAAGCTTCCTGCTTGCCCTTGAGCCAAACTTCAGCATCATCAAGGGAAGGTTTATCTCCAATGTAATGAAAACAGCGCTGCCAAGCGGTCTTGCGGTGGTTATCGTCATGATTTCAACGTCGGTTGTTTCAAATGCAATCGGTCTGACTTCGCCCGAAGCAAGCGCAGCGGCTACAATAATTTTAGGCGTGGTTTCGCTGGGAATACTGCTGAAAATATGCATTCCTCTTGATAAAAAGCGCATTGCGCTGTGCGTTGCTCTGGCGGGCATATTCACGCTCGGATTGTGGGCTTTCGGCGACCTGTTCAGCATGGTGCCTGTAACGATGCCTATGGCAATAATCTGCCTGATTATTTCGGCGGTGGGATTGGGACTCGTTTTTCTGCTGCCGCTGCTGATAAACCCGATTTTTGATAAGGTAATGAATCACAAATGGAAAAAAAGATAGTATACATTTTCTCTGACGGCGCCTGCTCGGGAAATCCCGGACCCGGCGGCTACGGAGTAATTCTCCGCTGCGGAGAAAAGGAAAAGGAGCTTAGCGGCGGCGAGGCTCACACTACCAACAACCGCATGGAGCTTACGGGAGTAATAACGGGTCTTGAGGCGCTGAAGTACCCCTGCAAGGTAATTCTCCAGACGGACTCAAAATATGTCGTTGACGGAATTACCAAAGGCTGGGCAAAATCATGGCGTGCCAAAGGCTGGATTAAATCAGACAAAAAGCCTGCCCTCAACTCAGACCTGTGGGGCAGACTGCTCGACCTGCTGGAAATCCACGACGTCACCTTTACATGGATAAAGGGACACGCAGGTCATGAGGAAAACGAAAGGTGCGACCGCCTTGCCGTTACGCAAAGGGATCTGCACGCATAAAGGAAAAACCTGCCGAAATACATAAAGGCAGCGTAAATAAAGCAAAAGAAAGAAGCGATTTTATGAAAATGCTTAAAAAACTTGGCGCAATAGTTATCTGCGCCGCAATGTTAGGACTTACTGCCTGCGGCGGTACTTCCGAAAGCACAACCACATCTGCTGACACATCAGCCGCAGAACAGACGACAATCTCTGCCGAGGCAACATCAGCCGAGGACACAACAGCAGCGGAAGAAGAAACCTCTGCCGACGCCGAGGAAGCTCAGGACGCCACAGCCAATCCTGACGACACAGGCACTCCTCAGGACAATGCAGGCAAGGCAGCCGTCAAGCTGGGTACGCTTAAAGGACCTACGGGAATGGGCATGGCAAAGCTCCTTGCCGACAATTCAAGCGGCGAAGCTAAGAACAGCTACTCCGTAACAGTCGCAGGGGCTCCGGACGAAATTACGGCGGCTGTAATTTCAGGCGATCTTGACATTGCCGCAGTTCCTACAAACCTTGCGTCGGTTCTCTATGCAAAGACCGAGGGAGAGGTTCAGATGCTTGCCCTTAACACACTGGGCGTGCTTTACATTCTCGAAAACGGCAATACAATCAACAGCGTTGAGGATCTCAAGGGCAAGACAATCTATGCGACAGGTCAGGGCGCAACTCCCGAATACGTTCTCAACTATATTCTCACAAAGAACGGCATAGACCCTGAAAATGACGTTGAAATTGTTTATCTTGCAGAACACGCGGAGCTTGCCGCACAGATGACAAGCAGCGACGTATCAATTGCGATGCTGCCTGTTCCAAACGTAACAAGCGTGCTTATGAATAACTCTGACGTAAGAATCGCGCTTAACCTTACAGACGAATGGAACAAGGTCGCAGGGGACGATTCGGTTCTCAGCATGGGTTGCGTAATTGTAAACAAAAAGTTTGCAGAGGAAAACAAGGACGCTGTAAACGCATTCCTTGACGAATACAAGGCTTCCGTTGAATATGTAAACAACAACATTGAAGAAGCGGCGGAAATTATGGAAACGTTCGGGATAATCCCTAAAAAGCAGGTTGCGGTCAAGGCAATTCCCGACGCGAACATTACTTTCGTTGAGGGTGAAACAATGAAAACTCAGATTCTAAGCTTCTATCAGGTTCTTTTCGACGCAAATCCGAAATCAATAGGAGGAGCTATTCCTGATGACAATTTCTTCTACGCAAGATAACGGGAAAAACAGGCTTAAAAGCTTAATATTCAGGCTGCTTGCAGCGGTTTTCTGGCTGCTGGTGTGGCAGCTTGCGGCTGCATTGGTGGGTAAGGAGATTCTTCTCCCTACCCCCATTGCGGTTATAGGGCGGCTGTTTGAGCTTGGAGGAACTGTCAAGCTGTGGGCGGATACGTTCAGCTCCCTCGGAAGAATAATGGCAGGATTCGGGCTTGGACTGCTTACGGGAACGGTTTTGGGGTTTCTCGCTTACAAGCTGAAATTCGTGAGAATACTGATTTCACCGCTGCTTACCGTTGTTAAAGCAACGCCTGTTGCCTCGTTCATTATCCTTGCGCTGGTCTGGCTTACAAGGCTGCACGTTCCTGCGTTTATCGCATTTCTTATGGTGCTGCCTATTGTTACGGAAAACACGGTTACCGCTCTCGGAATGACTGACAGGAAGCTTATTGAAATGGAAAACCTATTCGGTTTTTCGTTCCGCAGAAAATGCGCAACACTGTATTTTCCGAGCTTTTCGCCCTACCTTTTTTCGTCGGTGAAAACCTCGCTGGGACTTTCGTGGAAAGCGGGAATAGCGGCGGAGGTGCTTTGCACGCCTGTTGGTTCAATAGGAAAAAATCTGTACGAGTCCAAAATCTACCTTGAAACAATTGACGTTTTCGCGTGGACGGTGGTTGTGGTAATCATGAGCCTTATTCTTGAAAAGGCGATTACAAAGCTGCTTGAGCTGCTGTTTAGGAAAGTGGGAGCACTGTATGATAAGCATTAGAAATCTGACCGTGTCTTTCGGCGAAAATCGCGTGATTGACAATTTCAGCATGGAAATCGGCAAGGGAATAACCGCGCTGTTAGGTCCGTCGGGCTGCGGGAAAACCACCTTGCTCGGTGCAGCTGCGGGGCTAATCAGATATGACGGCGTAATCAGCAAAAGCGGCAAATGCTCTATGGTGTTCAACGAGCCAAGACTGCTGCCGTGGTACAGCGCGCTGCGCAATGTAAAAGCGGTAACTCGCGGCATGACCGACGACGAGGCGCTAAGGCTGCTGCGGGTCTGTGAAGCGGACAGCTTTGCGGACAAGCTCCCGGAGCAGCTTTCGGCAGGAATGGCGCAGCGAGTCAGCATTGCGCGGGCTCTTGCCTACAAGGCGGATATTCTGCTGATGGACGAGCCGTTCAAGGCGGTTGACGCCGAGCTGAAAAGCAGGCTCATAAAAAGTGTTATCGGCGAGTTTAAGGGCAGCACCGTTGTTTTTGTAACCCATGACGCCGCCGAGGCGGAGCTGATTGCGGACAGGATAGTTACGCTAAAGGCCGAGCCGCTAAGGATTGTTGAAGATATAATAAAGTCCGATATGAATTAACATATCGGACTCAGTTTGTCGAAAAAGTCAAATTTAAAGTTTAGGTCAAGCCTTTTCAAAGGCTTGCAGGTTCTTAGGGCAGCGCCCTAAGTC
>CAKSIR010000008.1 GCA_934462775.1 uncultured Ruminiclostridium sp. | reverse complement strand
CTCCGCCGAAAATGTGTGCAAAGGTTCTCCTTCGTTCATAGCTTTTCTGCTCTTTTTTACGCTTTGCTTTAAGGGCTGCGGCTTTTTTTCTTTTCTGAGCAGAGGATTTTTTTGGTCGTTCAACGGGAACATCGTTTTCCTCATGTCTGTTGTTTTTTCCGAAATGATTTGCTATATCGTCAGATTTTGAGCGTGCTTCGGCGCCGATAACAGAAACAAAGTCGTCGTCCTCGCTGTTCGATGAAAAGTCGGAATTTTTTATAGAGTCAATCATTCTGGTTGCGTCCGGATTTTCATCGCTCAGAGTGACAGAAGAATCATCGGGAGCGTAACCGCCTGCGTCATTCTCAGCCGTATCTTCTTGCGGCTGCTCGATTGACTCAATTTCAGCCGCTTCATCAACAGCCGTTTCCTGCTGTTCATGCGGCTGTTCATCAGCAGAAATATCCGCAGCAGCTTCCGATTCGTCATCTTTTTTGTTAAGATATTCAGCAAGGCTGTTTATTTCATCGAAATCTTTTTCTTCCATATAATTCCTTTCGATATGGGATTTAGTCGGTAATTACAATGTCTACGCTGCGGTCGAGCTTATCTACGGGTACTTCGCCGATGAAGCTCGTATAGCACAGCCCCGCCGAAAGCCCGCTGTAATCAGCCAAAAAGCGGTCATAGTAACCTTTTCCGTAACCGATACGATAGTTGTTTTCATCATACCGCAAAGCAGGAACGAAACAAACGCTGTCCGAAAAATCGGTTACTATATTTATCGGCATCGGCTCGAAAATTCCGTATTTCCCCTTATGCAGCTGGGAGAAATCGGTTATCGTGCAGAACGTCAGCTCCGTTTCACCGCTTATCGGAACGGCAACAGGCTTGCCAATATCAAAACAGTGCTGAATGAGTCTGTGCGTATCCACTTCTATTTCAGTTGAAACAAAGGCAAGAACAAGCCTTGCAGAATTAAACTGCGGACAGGAAATAATATTTTCAAACAGCGCCTTGTCCATTTCTGCCTTTTTCTGAGGCGAAATCGCTTTTCGTTCAGCTATAAGCCGCTTTCTGAGTTCAGCCTTGTTCAGCATTGCATTGACGCTGCAAGCTTTTCCGCACGCGGCTTGCCGCAGAGTATTTCCGCAAGCTTTAAGCCGAACTCAAGGGCAGCGCCCGCACCCTTTGCCGTGATAATTTTGTCGGCAGCAACAACCTTTTCGCCCGTCATTACAGCGCCGCCCATCTGCTCCTCAAAGCCAGGAAAGCAGGTTGCCGGCTTGCCGTCAAGGAGTTTCTTATGTCCGAGAATGCTTGGCGCAGCGCAGATTGCTGCAATGTACTTGTCGTTTTTTACGCAGTAGTCGATAGTATCCTGAACGGATCTGTTCTTTTCAAGGTTAAGCGTTCCCGGCATTCCTCCGGGGAGAATAATCATTTCAATCTCATCGTTCGGCACAAGATCAACCTCGGTAATATCGGTGCAGACAGAAATTCCGTGAGCGCCTGTGATTATTTCTTCACCTATTCCCACTGTAACGACCTCTTTGCCGCATCTTCTCAGAACGTCAACAGGCGTCAGCGCTTCAATTTCTTCAAATCCTTCAGCAAGAAAACAGTAAATCATAAAAGTACCTTCCTTTATTTGAAATTAACAATGAATTTTTCTTCCATAAACGCAGGATAATAGGAAAGCTTCGCCTTGCGCAGATTCTCCGCTCCCATATCCTCCTCGCGGTTCACATACTTATAACCCTGACAGGCGTGCTTTACAAATTCGCAGTTTATCATAGGATATGCGCCCTGATAAGTGGTAAGCGCCTTTTCAACGTGAACAACAAAAGTATCTTTGTTCACAGGCTCGCCAAATGTGAACGCTTGTATTTCACCGTTTACACGAATCAGACCGCCTACATAGTCAAGCTCGAAAAAGTGCTTCAATCCGCACCTTACAACGCAGACTTCCTCGCTCTTTTCAAAGTCGTTTATGCACACATTTTCATCGCACCACTTGTCGTTAAGCGCTTCACATTCGCTGATATTATCAGGAGTTATCTCCTCATAGGACCAGTTGTTTTCCTTGAACCGGTTAATATGATTGCGCTTTGCGTGCAGCTTTTTTCCCGCAAGAGATGAAAGAGCCTCTGTTTCATAGATGTAGTCGTAATAATCGCGGTTTGTATCAACCGAAATTTCATCGCCGTACATCTGCACAAGCAGCTCCATAGAAGCTTTGTTCATAGAACTGAAACAAAGTGAACGATTTTGACTTTTGCAGTATCGTTTTAACTCATCAACAACCTCCGCAACATTGCCTCTGCCTGCGGGGAAGAAAAAACCGCTCTCACTTTCGATAATGTAAAAGTCCTTGAATCGTGCAACTTTTATGTCAAAGGCGTTCCGCCATGTGAAATTGTTTCCGAAAGTGTATTCACAGCCGCGAAAGCCGGAATAACCAAGCAGCTCCTTTATCCAGCTCTTATCGGACATTTCTATTCTTTTTAGTTCTAACATATTTTCCTTTGCTCAGTGTTTTCCTTATACATATAATAGTATATTTTATCACAAACAGGCTGCTTAGTCAAGTTATGACATTTTTTTATCCACGTTTATAACTGCTGAAAGCGAGTCGTCAAATTCCGCAACAGACGCTCTTATCAGACGCACAACATCGTCGTCGGACAGTCTGAAATTAAAAGGCACAACTACGTCAAAAATCAAATTGCGGTGATTAACTCCGTTGGTCATTCTGAAATCGTGAATTGTAAGCTCCGGGTCGATTTTCTTTACAATGTCAACCACTCTTGCCTTCATTTCAATTGTCGGCTTATCATCGGCTGCCACAGGGTCCATGTGGATTGTTGCGTGGCACTTGTATTTCACGCGCAAATCGTCCTCAATTACGTCAATCAGCTCATGAGCTGCAACAAAATCCATTGAGCACGGAACCTCTGCGTGCAGCGAAATAATACGCGCGCCAATTCCATAGTCATGTACAAGCAGGTCGTGAACGCCGATTACTCCGTTGTATGACATTACCGTTTTTTCGATCTCATCTACAAACTCCTTGTCAGGATACTGCCCAAGCAGCGGATTCAGGCTTTCCTTTGCTGTGTTCACACCTGTGTATAATATGAACAAAGCAACTACAATACCAACATATCCGTCAATGCTTATTCCGAAAATCAGGAATACAAGTAAGCCTATGATAACTGCCGAAGTGGCAGCCACGTCGGAAAGACTGTCCATTGCCGCCGCCTTCATTGGAGCAGAATTTATCATTCCGCCGAGCTTTCTGTTAAAGAAGCAAAGCCACAGTTTAATAAGAATTGAACCAATCAGTATCCCAAAAGAAAGCCAATTGAACGTAATTTCTTCGGGGGAAAAAATCTTCTCGAATGAGGATTTGCCAAGCTCAAAGCCCATAAGCATTATGACAATCGAAACAATGAAGCCCGACACATATTCAATACGTCCGTGACCGTAAGGGTGTTCTCTGTCGGCAGGACGTCCTGCCATTTTAAAGCCAACAAGAGTTATTATCGACGAACCTGCGTCGGACAGGTTGTTGAATGCGTCGGCAACTATTGAGATTGATGTTGTTATAAGTCCTGCAATTATTTTTCCCGTAAAAAGGATAAGATTCATCACAATTCCCACAAATCCCGACAAATAACCGTATTTTTGTCTTATTTCAGGATCCGATGTGTTCTCCGAATTTTTAATAAAAAGCTTTACAAGCAGCTTTGTCATTTTCTCACCCCATAATTGTTGCACTGCACAAACTCTTGTTATACTAAAAAACGCACTGCAAAAAATTACGGTGCGTACTTTATTTATCAAGAAATCCTGCCGCATCTGGACAGGATTTTCTGCAATACTGATTTTATTAAAACAGTGCCTCAACTTGCGTATTACAGTCAAGACACTTTGTTGGTACGGGCGACAGGACTTGAACCTGCACACATTACTGCAATAGAACCTAAATCTATCGTGTCTGCCAATTTCACCACGCCCGCATATCTTTTAAATCATTTCAATCAATTATACCATAATTAACTGTATATGTCAATAAAAAAAGGCAAAAATTTTCCCCTGCCGCTGTGACAGGGGAGAAATTATTTTCTAAGCAGTCTTATGGAGTTAAGTATTGCTAAAATTGAAACGCCTACGTCTGCAAATACCGCTTCCCACATATTGGCAACACCTGCTACGCCGAGAATCTGCACCAACAGCTTTACAGCCAGCGCAAAAATAATGTTTTCCATTACAATGCGCTTTGTTTTCTTCGCAATGTTCAGTGCGGTAACAATTTGTTCAGGTTCATCGTTCATAAGAACAATATCCGCTGCTTCAATAGCGCTGTCCGAGCCAAGTCCGCCCATTGCAATACCTACGTCGGCAGCCGCAAGAACAGGTGCGTCGTTGATACCGTCGCCAACGAATATAAGCTTATCCTTTTCGGAAAGGGATTTCTTAATCTCCTCAACCTTTGTAATTTTATCCTGAGGAAGAAGCTCCGCATGATATTCGGTAATTCCAAGCTCTTTGGCGGTTTTTTCAGCTTTCAGAGCATTGTCGCCTGTGAGCATTACGATTTTGCTCATTCCAAGCTCCTTAAGCTTTGCAACGGCAGATTTACTTGTGTTCTTGATTTCGTCCGCAATAGTAATGCTTCCCGCATAAACGCCGTCAACTGCAATGAACACAACCGTTTCGCCTTCGTGATTTTCCGCTGAAATGCCGAGCCTGTTCATAAGCTTGCTGTTACCTGAACAAATCTTCCTGCCGTCAATAACAGCTTCCGTTCCCTCGCCTGCTACTTCCTTGTAGTCGCTGATTCTGCTTTCGTCTATTGCTTTGCCGTAAGCCGCTCTTATTGAAACGCCAATCGGGTGGCTTGAGTAGCATTCGGAATATGCGCCGTACTCAAGCAGCCTATCGCTGTCTATATTCACCGGAGAAATTCTGCTTACCTTGAAAACGCCCTTTGTAAGAGTACCCGTCTTATCAAATACAACAGCTTTTGTGCTTCCGAGAATTTCAAAATAGTTGCTTCCTTTAACGAGAATGCCGTCCTTAGACGCGCGGCCGATTGCTCCGAAATAGCTGAGCGGAATTGAAATTACCAGTGCGCACGGGCAGGAAATTACTAAGAATATAAGCCCTCTGTGAATCCATTCGGGGAAATTGCCAAGAAAAATACCGGGAACAATCGCAATCAAAACAGCGCAGGCAACAACCGCAGGCGTATAATACTTTGCAAACTTTGTGATGAAGTTTTCGGTTTTTGCTTTTTTGCTGTCGGCATTTTCAACCAGCTCAAGAATTTTGCTTGCGGTTGATTCGCCGAATTCCTTTGTAACCTCAATTTCAAGAATACCGTTTTCGTTAATTGAGCCTGACAAAACCGCGTCGCCGACTTCAACGTCGCGGGGGGCGCTTTCACCTGTCAGCGCAGATGTATCAAGGCAGCTTGAACCGCTTACGACCTTTCCGTCAAGCGGAATCTTTTCACCCGGCTTTACAACGATAATGTCGCCGATTTTTACTGTATCGGGATCAACCTTTTTCGTTCCCTCGATTGTTTTTATGTTGGCATAGTCGGGACGAATGTTCATAAGCTCCGCAATTGACTTGCGGGAATTGTTGACGGCTATACTCTGAAACAGCTCGCCGACCTGATAGAACAGCATAACCGCAACCGCTTCGGGAAATTCCTGAATAGCGAACGCACCCAGCGTTGCGACAGTCATAAGGAAGTTTTCGTCAAAAACGTTGCCCTTTGTAATGTTTCTGAAGGCTGTATAAAGAACCTCCAAGCCAACTGTCAAGTATGACGCAACGAAAAATGCCAGCGTCGTGAGGAACTGCCATGTAAGTCCTGCCTCGGGAGCAAGAACTTTGTTCATAATAAAGCCAATTATGAACAAGACTGCTGCAATTGCAATTTTGATAATATCGCCTTTGAAATCATCGCTTTCATGGCTGTGTTCATGTCCGTGGCTATGACCGTGTTCATGATCATGATTGTGTTCAACTGAAACCGTGCTGAGCTTCTCGTGTACCTCAACATCAGGTTCAAGAGATTTCACAACGGAAGTAATCTTGTCAAAAACTGCGCTTTCGTCGGCGTCATCTTTAATGTGAACGGTAAGCTGCTTCTGCACAAAGTTCATCTCTGCAAGCTCAATTTCCTCGAGCTGTTCCGCTTTTGCTCTGATTTTCTCAGCACAGTGCGCACAGTCAAGTCCCTCAAGGGTGTATTTCTTAACCGCAATGCGCTTCTTTGTCTTTTCGGTCAGTTCAACATCAGGCTCAAGATCCTTTACAACCTTTTCTACTTTTTCAAAAACCTGATGCTCGTCAGCGCCCTCAATGAAATAAACTGTCATTTCCTTTTTCATAAAGTTCATTTCAGCCTTTTCAATCTCAACCAGCTTTTCAGTCCTTGCACGGATTTTCTCTGCACAGTTTGCGCAGTCAAGTCCCTCAAGAATGTATTGCTTTTTCTTCAGGTTTGCCATAACTTCCTCCATAATTTTGAATAATTGAGCATTTATTCAATTATCAGCGTAAAAAATAACCCATAGGTTATTCCATAACGTGTTCTAAAGCGTTGTTAAATACTGTATTAACGTGTTCATCGTTCAACGAATAATAAACGATCTTGCCGCGCTTCTCAAATTTAACAAGCTGAGCCTGCTTAAGCAATCTAAGCTGGTGCGAAATGGCAGAAACCGTCATGCCAAGCAAAGCCGCAATATCGCAAACGCACATTTCAGACTGAGCAAGCGAAAACAGTATTTTTATTCTTGTTTCGTCGCTGATGGCCTTGAAAAACAGTGAAAGCTTTGCAAAATCCTCATTCCTCAGCATTTTTTCCTTGACAGCGTTTATTACATCTTCGTGAATGCAATTCTGCTGACAAAGTAAAACTTCATTGTTCTCCATTAGTACCGCCTTTCACTTGAACGCTTGTTCAATCGTTTGACCTTATTATAGCATCAGTCATGTGGGATGTCAATAGTTTATGACAAATTTTCTTTAATATTTATTTTGTTCATATTACATCTTGATATGAACAAAAGGCTTCCGACAAGTTAATGCCGAAAGCCTCAGCTGTTTCACATCAATAAGCCTTGCCCCAGTAAACCATAAACTTAGCAGGCTTTCCGCAGCATACGCAAACGTCGGAAAGGTGTTCCTGAGCGTCAGGAATACATCTCGAACCAACGCCTGTGACTTCCTTAACCTTATCCTCGCACTCTTCTTCTCCGCACCACATTGCCTTAACAAAACCGTCGCCGTTCTTTTCAAGCTTTTCCTTGATTTCGTCCATTGTTTTGCAGGTATATGTGCGCTTTTCCATATTCTCGAGCGCCTTGTTGTAGATATTCTGAGCAAGCGCTTTGAGCAGCTCGTCAACCTTTGCTTCAAGCTCGTCAAAGGAAACGATAGTTTTTTCTCTTGTATCGCGGCGTACCAGTACGCACTGGCCGTTTTCAATATCCTTAGGGCCGACTTCAAGACGAAGCGGAACGCCCTTCATTTCATACTCCGAGAACTTCCAGCCAGGTCTGTTATCGCTGTCGTCAAGCTTAACTCTGAACTTCTTTTCAAGCTTTTCCTTAAGCTCGTTCGCCTTTTCAAGTACGCCCTCCTTATGCTGTGCGATAGGAAGAATTACCACCTGAATAGGTGCGACCGCAGGAGGCAAAACAAGACCGTCATCATCGCCGTGCGACATGATGATTGCGCCGATAAGACGTGTTGTTACGCCCCACGATGTCTGGTGAACATACTGCAGCTTGTTTTCCTTGTCGGAGAACTGAATTTCAAAAGCTCTTGCAAAGCCGTCGCCGAAATAGTGTGATGTACCTGCCTGCAAAGCCTTTCCGTCGTGCATAAGCGCTTCGATGCAGTAGGTGGCCTCTGCGCCTGCGAATTTGTCGCTTTCTGTTTTTTTGCCCGTTATAACCGGCATATTAAGATAGTTGCGGCAAAGATCGGCGTAAACGCCTAACATTCTTTCCGTTTCTTCAATTGCCTCTTCGGCTGTTGCGTGGATTGTGTGACCCTCCTGCCATAAAAATTCTCTTGAACGGAGGAACGGACGAGTTGTCTTTTCCCAGCGAACAACCGAGCACCACTGATTGTAAAGCTTAGGCAGATCTCTGTGGGAATGAACAATGTTGGCGTAATGCTCGCAGAAAAGGGTTTCGGAAGTAGGTCTGACGCAAAGGCGCTCCTGTAAAGGCTCGCTGCCGCCGTGTGTTACCCATGCAACCTCGGGAGCAAATCCCTCAACATGGTCCTTTTCCTTATTAAGAAGGCTTTCGGGGATAAACATTGGCATATATACATTCTCGTGGCCTGTCGCCTTAAACATTCCGTCGAGAATTTTCTGGATATTTTCCCAGATTGCATAACCGTAAGGGCGAATAACCATGCAGCCCTTTACGCTTGAATAGTCGATTAAATCTGCCTTTTTGCAGATGTCTGTGTACCACTGAGCAAAATCAACATCTCTTGATGTGATAGCCTCAACCAGTTTTTTGTTATCAGCCATTTTAAACCGTCCTTTAATAACATATTCTAAAGTAATATTATATAACATATCCGCTTGTTTTGCAAGCAAATTTTTTAAAAAAATTTTCCAAAAGCTATTTAAAAAAATGTGCGTTTGTGCTATAATTATTATTATTGATATTTATAGTTTAGCAAAGGAGTGTTGAACTTGGCATTTGAAACATTGTCGGGTGTAAAAATTTTCTCCAGTCAGACCGGCAGAGGATACATTTTTTCCGACTATATCACGGTATATGAAAACGGCACGGACAGCCCTTCCATTTACAGCTGGTCAGCGGTAAAGCAGGTCGTTGAGCAGCGTGACAGCATATCAATCACAATTGACTCGACTGTCTACGACATAGACAGGCTTGCATTCGGAAACAACGAAACGTACCTTAAAGCAAGAGCGATTATCGAGGGTCAGATTGCCTGCTATCCTGACATAGAATACAGACCGATGAAGCGTATCCTGCCGCTCAAGACAATTTACAGCGTTTGTGAAATGCCGGATAACGCTTATGTTGCAACAGGTACATATTCGGAACGCGAAATAAATTCCGGCAACGTTTCTCTGATGAATACCATTATGTCAAAATTTCTTTGGATTGCGGCATTGCTCTCCGCCGCCGCCCTTTTCCTTATATTAAATAACACAATCGGCGATTTTGACAAGAACTGGTTCTATTTTATCCCGATTTCCCTTTTCGGCGGAATCGGCGTTGGGGTGCTTTTCCACCTTGCGACCTCGCTTATTGCTAAATATAAATACTCTGAACTTTACCGCACCGATCCAGCTATTTCCGAGGAAATTACATTTATCGTGTGCAAGGAAGGCTTCGGCGCGGTTGAAACCGGCTGCTATACAGCTTCCGACCTTATTCCCTGGACGCAGGCAAGCTACTACATCGAAACAAACTTCGTATACGTTATCATGAACAACAAAAGAACAATTTTCTGGCTGCCAAAGCGGCTCTTCCCTAAGGAAATGCAGTCAGGGCTTGGCGATTTTATCGCAGCCCGCGTACCGCAGAAATAAGGAGGAGTTAAAATGAAATCTGTTGTAGTTACCGAAACAATGCAGCGTGACGGCGAGGAGTTTATCCTTGCCTGCGTATCGAACAGCGATGGAACAATCGGCTTGTGCGATACGTCAAGAAATGCCAAAACCGCTATTTGGGAAACTTTCTACATGGACGGTCAGGCGCTCATAAATATTGTTCAGCAATGCGTAAACAATAACTATTCCAACAAGCTTATATGGCAGGCTTCGTCCAAGGAAAAGTGCAGCGAGCAGCTGCGCACAGTGCTTACCGCCGCCGCTGACAATTATTTCCTATACGAGCAGAATCTTCAGCGGTCAATCTCCCCTGTTCTTGAGCTGCTGTCAGACGGTCTGTATGTAATTCACACCGCAAAAATGATTCCGACCGACGGCGCGGGAAACTTCTTCTGGAACGCATACCTTGTCAAGCATGAATTTACAGGTTCGGGAACGCTGAGCGCATCTATCCCGCCCGAAAAGAACTTCAAGCCCTGCTTTCTTATTCCAACGGAAAGTCCTGCCGCATACAACGAAAGCCGCACAAGAATTCAGTCGGAAAAAATTCACACCGATAATAAAGTGGGCGGCATAGCGTACCACGTTTCGGGAATGTTCTGTGCGCTTCTTGAGGGACATCATGCAGCAACTGCCGCTGTCATGGACGGCGCAGACTTTAACTGTATTGTTATCGAGCCTATCAGGAGTTTGCTGTTCGAGAATGAGGACAAGGCAAAAGCCGCAGGACGTTCTCCGAAAGCGATTGCGCTTTCTACTCCGTTTGTAAAAATACCGGTCGCAACGGTTCCGAAAAATATGCTGGAAATGTTCCTTATGAGCAGAAAATCACTTCGCCCGCAAAATTATCTTCAGATAAGAGCCAGCTCGGATAAGCTGATACGATACAAAAATCAGCGCATTATTCCGAAGCTTGTATACGAAAATGTAGATAAGCTGCCTGACTGCGAAATGGTTGAGTCCGCAAGCGTTATCGACAAAATCACCGATGAGCAGCTTGACGCGCTTCTTCAGGGCAAAACAACACTGGAAAACAAGGTCATCATCAACCAGAATTACTATTCAAGTGTTGTTACCGCCTGCAACTTCCTCCAGTTTACCGACCGCAAGCGCTTTATTGAATTTGCGGTAAATATTCTTTACAACACCGAGCTTACCGCTGTTCATATGTATGTTGCCAACAGAGTAAGCAGCATAATGAATCCGCGCCTTAACGAGGTGTTCAGCGAAATTTTAGACAGCACGGACAGTGCGTACAACCCGATAAGACCGATGGCGATGGAATATGTAAAGCAGTATAAAGCATATACCGAGCAAAAGCTTGCCGATTCGCTGGATATAAAGCCGGCTTCATTCAGCGCAGGAATACCGTCATCCTTTACAGACGCAATTCCGGGTGATTCCGACATGGTATCCAAAATAAACAAGGCTAAAGAGGAAGTCAATTCCAAGATTTTCAGCTTGAACACATAAAAACGTGGCAAAGGTTATTTCCTTTGCCACTTGATTATAGCTTTGTTTTATTAAAGACCGCAGAGCTCCTTTGTATCTCTTGCAATAAGGAGTTCCTCGTTTGTAGGAATAACCCATACTTCAACCTTGCTGTCAGGAGTTGAAATCTTTGTAAGCTGACCGTGAATTGTTGCGTTTAACTCTTCATCGATCTTGATTCCGAAGAAGTCCATATCTCTGCAAACATCGCGGCGAACCAGATCGGCGTTTTCACCGATACCGCCTGTGAAGATAACAGCGTCAAGACCGTTCATGGCAGCCGCATAAGCGCCTATGTACTTCTTGATACCGTAGCGGAGAATATCGCCTGCTAAAATAGCTCTCTTGTCGCCCTTTTCAGCAGCTGCTTCAAGGTCGCGGTTGTCACTGGAAATTCCCGAAACGCCAAGGAAGCCTGACTTCTTGTTCAGGTAATCGCTCATTTCAGGAGGTGTAAGACCAAGCTTCTTCTGTACAAATTCAACGGCAGAAGCGTCAACACAGCCTGAACGTGTTCCCATGATAACTCCGTCAAGAGGAGTAAATCCCATTGATGTATCAACAGACTTGCCGCCGTCAACAGCAGTAATTGATGAACCGTTTCCAAGGTGGCAGGATACGATCTTTAAATCCTTTAAATTTCTGTTCGTTTCCTTCGCAAGCTTTGCGGTAACAAATCTGTGAGATGTGCCGTGGAAGCCGTACTTTCTTACATGATACTTTTCATAAACCTCGTAAGGCATACCGAACATAAACGCCTTTTCCGGCATTGTTTGGTGGAATGCAGTATCGAATACAACAGCCTGCGGAACGTTTGCAGGAACAACCTTTTTGCAGGCTCTTAACGCAAGCGCGTGCGGGTGGTTGTGAACAGGAGCAAGCTCTGATAAATCGTCAATCTGCTGGATAACCTCATCTGTAACAAGCGTTGTCTTGTCAAAGATTTCGGCGCCCTGGACGATTCTGTGACCTACTGCGGATATTTCATCCATGCTCTTGATAACGGCAGCGTCGCCTGTCGTTAGAACCTCAACTACCTTTTCAAAGGCCTCTGTGTGCGTTGGGAATGTGCAGTCGGTTTCAAACTTTCTGCCGTCGAAGGTCTTATGAGTGATATGACCGTCGATGCCTATTCTTTCACAGTTGCCCTTTGCGATAACGCTTTCATCGTCCATATCAATAAGCTGATACTTCAGCGATGAACTGCCTGCGTTGATAACGAGAATTTTCATTATTAAATCCTTCCTTTTACATATTTATCTAATATATTGTATAACAAATACCGAAAAAAATCAAGCCTTTTTGACAAATAAATAAGCGAGGTGCATTTATGAAAACAGCCGGAATAATCTGCGAATACAATCCTTTTCACAACGGACACGCATACCATATTAAACAGACTAAGGAAAGGTTCGGAGCGACCCACATTGTTGCCGTAATGAGCGGCAATTTCACACAGCGCGGCGACGCAGCAATAACCGATAAATGGAAGCGCGCTGAGGCGGCGCTTAAAGGCGGAGCCGACCTTGTTATCGAGCTGCCTGTTGCCTATGCTTTGGGCAGCGCTGAACAGTTCGCTTACGGCGCAGTGTCGCTGCTGAACTCGTTAGGCTGTGTTGATTTGCTCAGCTTTGGCAGCGAATGCGGCGATATTGATTTGCTTGGGGAAACCGTGGGAGCGGTGCAGTATGCAGTCCAAACCGAGGATTTCTTTGCAATGATGCGTCACGGGGACACCTACCCTGTCGCTCTCCAGAAAACAATCGAAAAGTACTATACCGACGATGTTATTGAAACTCTTGCAACCCCGAACAACACTCTTGGAATTGAATACATGAAACAGCTTGACAGCTTCGGCTCGTCAATAAAACCGGTCACGGTAAAACGTTTCGGCGCGTCCCATGATTCCGATGAAATGAGAAACAATATCGCAAGCGCTTCTCAGCTGAGAAAAATGATAGCCGAGGGCAAGGACGTTTCACAGTTCATGCCCTATATGGAGCTTACCGACTATGCGGACATATCCAGACTTGAAACAGCGATCCTTGCAAAGCTGCGCACAATGAGCCTTGAGGAGCTGGAACAGGTGCCAAATGTTCTTATGGGGCTTGAAAACAGGATTCACAAGGCGGTGCGGATTGCTCCCACGCTGAACGACCTGCTGTTCTTAATAAAAACAAAGCGCTATACAATGGCAAGATTAAGACGGATTATTTTGTGCGCGTTTCTTGGAATTACCAAAAACGACTTGAAAAATCCGCCGTCTTATGTTAGAATTTTAGGTATGAATTCCAAGGGCAAGGAAATACTTTCAAAGGCTGACTGCGGCATACCTATCGATACCTCTCTGATGGCGCTGCTGAAAAAGGGCGAACAGCAGAAAAAGCAGGCGCTGCTTGAGGAAAAATGCGATAATATTTATGCCCTCGCTTTTGAAAAGCGGCTTCCCTGCGGAATTGACTTTACGGCAAAACCAATAATCTTGAAGGAAGAATGAGTATGAGCGTTAAATTTAGTGAAACCAACTACAAAAATTTCGGTAAGTGCCTAAAAATCGACAACGGCGTTGTTACACTGCTGATAACCGTGGACGTTGGACCGAGAGTGATTTACTACTCCCTGAACGGCAAGGAAAACGTGTTCAACGAGGACATTGAACGCAGCACTGTTCGCGACTCCGAGGAGCTTCACAAGTTCTTTGACACCAACGAAAACTGGTACATTTACGGCGGTCACCGACTTTGGTCAAGTCCTGAAAGCTGGCCTGACAGCTACACTCCCGACAATTCCCCTGTTGAGTATGAAATACTGGGCAGCTCGGTTGAGCTGCGCCCTGCTCCGCGTACAAAGGTAGGCGAACAGCATATCATGACTGTAACGGTTGACGAAAACAGCTCCAAGGTTACGGTTACACACAAAATCATAAACATTTCCGACCACGAGCTTAAGCTTGCGCCTTGGGCAATGACCGTTGCCGAAAAGGGCGGCGTAGAAATTATCCCTCAGTGCCGCAAGCAGACAGGACTGCTTTCCAACCGCCGCATGGTTATATGGGAATACACGGACATAAACGACGAACGTTTCTACATGAGCAACAAGTATATGACGCTCAGACAGACCGACAAGGAAAGCTCGTTTAAGGTAGGAGTCAACAACGAGGACGGCTGGTGCGCATACATAAATAAGGGGCAAGCGTTCAAAAAGAGCTTTTCGTTTGATGAAAACGCGGTTTATCCCGATTACGACGTCAACTTTGAAACATTTACAAACCAATTCATAGTTGAAATCGAAACCCTCGGCAAGCTGGAAACGCTCAAACCGGGCGGCGCAGCAGTGCATAACGAAGTATGGGAGCTTTTCCCGTGCGATGAAAGCTTTGACTGCCGCAGCGATGAATCTATTGAAAAATTCGTAAGTACATACCTCAAATAAATGAAAGACCTCGTTTGCAGCGAGGTCTTTTTACACGGTTATGTAATCCTTGATAGCAGCAAATTTCTTTTCTCCGATTCCGCTTACTTCCATTATCTCGTCAATACTGTCAAAACCGCCGTTTTCAGTGCGGTAATCAATTATCCGCTGTGCAATTACCTTTCCGATTCCGTTCAGCGTTTCAAGCTCCGCCGCATCGGCTGTGTTTATGTTTATCAAGCCTGACTGTTCACTTGATTCACAGGATGTGAACGTTTCCGTTGAGGCTGTTGTCTGGGCTGTTGTCGAAGCCGCTTTCGGTTCATTAACGGCAGCGATTTGTTCACTTTCTTCCGATGATATGAACGTTTCGGCGCTTAACGCAGCGGTTGTGTTCACTGTTTCAGCAGTTATTTCCGTTTGCGCAGCTGATGTTATTATGTTTACATACCCGCTTTCGTGCGATTTGTTCATATAAATGCACAAGCATGAACAGACAGCTATAAAAATCACCGTCAGCAGCGGAAACGTCAATTTATCTTTCATAACTCCTCCGTATTGACGAAAAAGAATCAGTGTGGTAAAATAAGCCTATAATGTGAAAGGATTATATATTTATATGATAACACTTGACATACCGGAAATCAACTATTTTATCTGCAAAAATTCATATATCGGAAGTATTTACAATACAGACCGCCCTGACGACAATGAATTTAATTATTGCATAAAGCCTGTTTTCGAAGAAGAGGAAAACAAGCTTGTTTCAAGTATATGGTATGGGAAAAACTGTATGGATTTAAGCGAAATTGCACTGACTCATGAAGAACCGCTTACCGAAAATGGACTTGCGGCAAGTATTCAGTGGATAACCGACCAAAAGTCATAAAACAAAGCCTGAGAAACGTTGGCTTCTCAGGCTTTTCTTTGTCTTATGCTGTCAAAATCGGAGCTGAAAGAGATGAAATCATAAGGTAAGCAAAGTATGCAGCATACATTATAAGCATTACAATACCGCCCGCCTTGCCCAGCGTTTTCTTCTTCATTACGAACAGACCGAGAACAACTGCGGCTGCGATTGCAACAATTGAGTCGATTATAAACGACGGCTGGAACGGAATTGCCTCAGGTGAAATAATTGCCGCAATGCCTGCAACGAAAAGTATGTTGAAGATGTTGCTGCCTATGATATTTCCGATTGCAATGTCTGTTTGCCCTTTCTTAGCAGCGGTAACAGATGTAACCAGCTCAGGCAGCGATGTTCCGAATGCAACGATTGTAAGACCGATGATTCTGTCGCTTACGCCAAGCTGCAATGCAATTTCGCTTGCGCCCGCTACTGTCGCGTCACTTCCGAATACGATGAACACAAGTCCCAAAATTATCATAATAATCATCTTAGGAACCGTATCCTTCTCGGTCAGCATTGGAACTTCATCGTCAGACGCGGCTTCGCCGCTTTTTGACAGCCTGATAAGGTAGACAAAAAACAGTACAAAAAGAATCGCAAGAATGATGCCGTCAATTCTGTTTAAGTCCCAGCCGAGCCACCCAAGTCCAAGCAGAACGAGCGTAACAAACGCAACAAACGGAATTTCGTATTTAAGCGTAGTTTTCTTTACAGGCAGCTTAGCAAACAATGCCGAAACGCCAAGTATCAGCAAAATGTTCATTATGTTGCTGCCGATTACGTTTCCGACCGCAATTCCGGCTGTACCCTGACAGGCGGAGGTGATGCTGACTGCCGCCTCGGGAGCGCTTGTGCCGAATGCAACTATGGTAAGTCCGATAACGATAAGCGGTATTCTCATTTTTTCAGCAATCTTTGAAGCGCCGTCAACAAAAATATCCGCGCCCTTTATCAGCAAAACAAATCCTATCACCATCAGTACCAGCGATACGATGTAATCTACTGCAACATTGCCGCCTGTTGCGTTTTTTATAAGCTCTATCAGCTTGCTTGACAAATCCATAAATTTAACCCTCTTTCATGCAGTTCACTTAGTTTTGTGCTGTTCCTTTAAAATTATCTATGTGTTCGGGGGTTCTCGGTGAAAATTTTCATGCTCTCCTCTCCTTTCGAGCATTTTAGGCATAAAAATAGCAGGTAACAATACCTGCAAAATTTGTCAGGTACAGCGTCGCTATACCTGAGTCTCATCTATTAAGATAAACCAGACTGTTAAGTCGAGATTGTTGGCTTACCACGCTTTTGCGCCGATTACTCCCTCAAGCTAAAATGAATTATATCATAGTTTTATTTATATGTCAAGAACAATTTGCAAAAAGAAAAAGCTCAGCAAAAACTGAGCTTTCCGCGCTGTGCGCATGGTGCCGATGATCGGACTTGAACCGATACGGTATTGCTACCGAGGGATTTTAAGTCCCTTGTGTCTGCCGATTCCACCACATCGGCATTTTCCAATGCCTCAAGTGCTTTTATATTATACACTAAAAATATAAAATTGTCAATATATTTTTTCAAAAATTTTAAAAATATTTTTCTTGATATTTCAAGTAAATTAGTGTAAAATTAACATTGTATACATTAGTATGTCGAAACAAGACGAGAGGAAAAATGGACAAGATTTTTAAGTTTTTGACCAGCAGGATTTTCGTTGTAAGCCTGCTGATTTTTATTCAGATCTCGATGATTACGCTGATAATGATTTATCTGTCATGGATGTATATTCCGATTTACATTCTTTTCATGGCAATAAGTTTTATTATCGTTATCGCTATCATCAACCGCAACAACAACCCAATGTTCAAAATCGCATGGATAATCCCTGTGTTGGCATTCCCTATCTGCGGCGCGCTGTTTTACCTTATGTTCGGACGAACTCGTCTGAACAAGAAAAACCGCACGCGGCTGAAAAAAGCAATAGAAAGCGCCGACGGCGTAATAAAAGTGAATGAGGAAGCGCTGCAATTTGTAGGAACGCGAAACAGCCACATTCAGCGTGAAGCAAACTACATTATAGGCAGCTCACGCAGCAACCTTTACTTATCAACAGAAACCCAGTTCCTAAGCCCCGGTTCGCTTTTTTTCAGAGAACTCATTCCGGAGCTGAAAAAAGCCGAAAGGTTTATTTTCCTTGAATACTTCATTATTGGCGAAGGAAAAATGTGGGGAGAAATCCTGGATATTCTAAAGGAAAAAATAGCTGTCGGAGTTGAAGTAAGGCTTATGTACGACGACATAGGCTGCATAAACAATCTTCCGTTGGATTTTCCTGAAAAAATGAGGAAGCTTGGTATCAAAACCGCTGTGTTCAACCCGTACCGCCCGTCAATCGACCCGTTTCTCAACTACCGCGACCACAGAAAGTTTGCAATCATCGACGGCAAGGTCGCTTTCACAGGCGGAATCAACATAGCCGACGAATACATCAACGAAAAGGAACGTTTCGGTTTCTGGGAGGACGCGTCCGTCAAGCTTGAGGGTGACGCGGTGAACAAAACCACCGTTCTGTTCTTGGAAATGTGGTACTTCTCAACAGGCGAGCTGCCTGTTTACACCGACTATATTGTTGACTACAAGGCGCAGCATGACGGTATTGTCATTCCGTTTTCGGACGAGCCGCTCTTCCCTGAGCTTGTCTGCGAGAACGCCTACCTCAACATAATAAACGACGCGCGGAAGTACGTCTACATCTGCACGCCATATCTTATCCTGGACAATGTTATGGAGGCTTCGCTGATAAGGGCTGCGAAAAGCGGAATACACGTTGTAATCCTCACTCCGCATAAGCCTGACAAAAAGCTTGTATTCCTGATGACCCGCTCAAACTACAAAACGCTTATAGAAAGCGGCTGCGAAATTTACGAGTTCACGCCCGGATTCATGCATACAAAAATGATTATTTCCGATGATGAAACCGCAATTGTGGGAACCAGCAACTTCGACTACCGCAGCTTCTATCTTCATTTTGAAAACGGCGTCTGGATGAACAGGTGCAAGGCGGTAAATCAAGCGCGCGACTCATTCCTCAGAACTCTTGAGGTATCTGAAAAAGTTACGTCTGACATTGTTGACAATGTTTCGTTCGGCACAAAGGTGCTGCGTTCGATTCTGAAAATGTTCGCTCCGCTGTTATGACAAAAAGCTGCTTTTGATTTTCAAAAGCAGCTTTCAGTGTGTCGAAAAAGTCAAATTTAAAGTTTTCGTCCACCTTTTTCAAAAGGTGGTGGGTACTTAGGGCAAAGCCCTAAGTCGACTTCCGCAGAAGTCGAAATCCTTATACAAGGCGCTTTTTTGCAGGGGCGTGGGGCGCTTTTTTCAAGAAAAAAAGCGCCCCACAAGTGAAAAATTTTCGCAGCAAAATCCTCGAAAAAGTTGCCGGTGGCAAGTTTTTCGACACGCTGTCGCTCTATATACTATTATAATAGAGCGCGCAAAATTATTCTAATGACGAAAACAAGCTCATATACTGAACAGGGGGTGTTTTTATGATTCGTAAGTCGTCGCCGCCTATTATGCGGAGGCTGAGAGTTTACATTCTGGCGGCAGTAGTGGGCTGCCTTGCGTCAATCGCCGCGTCGCTGCTGCTGGCGCTGATTTTGCTGCTTATGGGAGCGGACAAGAGCATGAGCGGCTTTATGGGGCTGCTGGCGCTTGGGTGCGGCTGCCTTGGAGCGGGGATAACGGTGGGCAAATTCCGCCGCCGCAGCGGACTTAAGGGCGGGCTGAAAGCGGCGCTTATCATGCTTGCGCTCTGCCTTATCGGCACTTTTTTCAGCGGAAACTTCACAGGCGGCGAGGTTTTCTCAAAGTCGCTGGTAGCGCTGATTACGGGCGGAATGGGCGGAATAATCGGCGTAAACAAGGGCGCGCCGCCTGTATGGTAAGGTTTTCGGCTTTTCCACCTTTTCAACATAGTTTTCCACAGCTTTCAACTGTACCGCAGGCGAAAAGGACGTTTTTTGTCACTTGCAGTAAATCTGATTTACATTCAAATCGGTTAAACTTACCGTATAAACTTAAATCCGCGTATTACCGCCTGTAATTATGCAAACATTTCTGCATAATTTTGACGTAAGTTATGCGCTGCTTATTGACATTGCAAAAGATAAGTGGTATAATTAAGTAAATCAAATTTACCAAGGCAGGACAATATTAACATAATTCAACAAGGGGTGTGGAAAATTGGTTAAAATCTCAGGTCTTAGAAAAAAATACGGAAATTTCAACGTTCTTGACGGTCTGGACATGACCATTAACAAGGGCGATGTGTACGGCTTTTTAGGCAGAAACGGCTGCGGAAAAACCACTACAATGAACATTCTGTGCAACATTATTCCCAAGGACGAGGGCGAAATTATTCTGGGCGAAAATCCTGACGACAGGATAAAAATCGGCTATCTGCCCGAAACGCCGTCCCTTTACGGCTACATGAACGGCTACGAGTACCTGGAGTACATTGCCGCCTGCGCAAATTTCAAGGGCAATGCAAAGCAGCGAATCTGCGAATGTCTTGAAATAACGGGCATGATAGACGGCGGAAAGCGCCGCATAAAGGGCTACTCACGCGGCATGAATCAGCGTCTGGGCATTGCGGCTGCCATATTTGACAGTCCCGATCTGCTGATACTGGACGAGCCGACCTCCGCGCTTGACCCCGAGGGAAGGGCGGAGGTAATGCAGATAATTCAGCGCCTTACCGGCACGGGCGCGACAATTCTGCTCTGCACGCACATTCTCAGCGACGTTGAGCGCGTTTCCAACCGAATAGGCATAATGAGGGACGGCAGACTTGCGGTTGAGGGTACGATTGACGAGATAATCGGCAGGGACACCAACAACGGAATTACATTGCAGCTTTTCGACGTGAACGAGGAAACGGCTGCTAAAATCAAGGCGGTTGAGTTTGCGGACAAGGTGGATTTCTACGAAAAAACGGGCAACTTTGTGCTTCGCACGGCAAATCCTGAGGAAACGAACAGATACCTTGTTAAATTCCTTGCGGAAAACAATCTTGTACCGCGGAAAATCGAGGTTTCAAGACCAAGCCTTGAGGACGTATTTTTAAGGACGGTGAACTGAGATGCAGATTAAAGCAGGCTTAAAAAAGGAATTTTTACTGTTTTCCCGAACCTTCAAAATGTGGGGAATACTTATAACATTCGTGGTTTTCGCAATTCTTGACCCGCTGATTTTCAAGATGGCAGGAGCGTTTGCGGAGGCAATGGACAACAGCGAGGCGACAGGCGCTATTTTTGAGCAGACGCTGGGAATAAGCGATATTGACGCAAACACAGGCGTTACGGGCGCGATTTCGGACATTACTGCCAGCGGCAGCCTTATTCTGCTGCTTTTGATGATGTCAACGGCGGGGGGCGAGCAGAAAAAGCGCTCGGTAATTATCCCCTCCTGCGCAGGACTTACGCCGATGAATTACACGCTGCCGAAGTTTGTTTTCTATCCGCTTTTTGCCTTTGCGGCAGTCTTTGCGGCGTCGCTTATCTCGGGATTAACGTCGCTCCTGCTGCTTGGCGGAGCGATTGACTGGGCGACGGTGACAGGCGCGGGAGCGCTGGCAGGTCTGTACATGGCGTTTATTGTGACGGCTATGCTTATGGCGGGAATCTGCACAGGCAGAGGCGGACTGAGCGCGGCGATAATTTATGTGCTGTCAACGATTATCCCGCTGATTCTGAGCGGCTTCAACGCGGATCGCTTCAATCCGTTTTCCCTTAAAATAATGGCGATAGGAATGCCGCTGGGGGAAGAAACAGACTGGCTGAATTTAGCAGGCAGCCTTGCAATAACGGTGATATTGATGCTGATATTCTTCTTTGTGACGCTGTTTGTGCAGAACGCGAAGAAAATCGACAACGAGGGAAAGGACGCCGCGTTATGATTTGGGTGCTTGCGCAGAATGGAAAGCTGCTGATGTATTGCTCAAGGTTTGAAGTTACAAAGGTGATTGGCGGCAGGAATAAGGCAGGAATAATTGCGATGAACAACTTAGGAACATCGATTACAGTCGGAGTGTATGAGAATGAGGATAAGGCGCTGGACGAGCTTGACAAAATAATGGCGTTTATCAGCGGAGAAGAAAAAGGCATATACAAAATGAATTAAGCGGCGGGAAAGGCTGCGGCTTTGAAAAAAGTTTCAGCCTTTGCCAAAGAGAAAAAAGTTTCAGCCTTTGCCAAAGAGAAAAAGTTTAGGTCAAGCCTTTTCAAAGGCTTGCAGGTTCTTAGGACAGAGTCCTAAGCCGTTTTCCGCAGAAAACGGAATCCCATGACAAGGCGATTTTTTGCAGGGGGTGCGGGGGCGCTTTTTTCAAGAAAAAAAGCGCTCCTGCAACACTGTGCCTTACGCTATAACGCCTCTAAAAAGTTGCCGGTGGCAAGTTTTTAGACGTGCTTGTTAATAATTTGTCATATCCGCAGCCAATCGCCTGCCCCCACTTTTATCTCCCCGCCTATTGCAAATACCGCCGTTTTCTGCTATACTGTGTATTATATATAGTAATGTGGACAGCTGCGCCTAACCGATGCAGTCGGCTATGGTTTCAGCACCGTTTCCAACCGCGATTTCTGCGCAGTGTTCCCGCAATCCTGCCGCCGAAAGGCTGTCGGAGCGCACATTGCCGTATTCCCTCAAAACCGCTTCCAGCCTTGCCGCGCAGCCCTCAGGCTCAACCGTCAGGCAGAACCCCGTCCCGCAGCTGTACACTGCGGAGCTGAACCGCGCGCCCTCCCTTTCCTTAAGCAGGCACAGCGTTCGGCAAAGACTGCCCAGAGCCCCGACCTCCTCCACTCCGCATACAAGCGTTGTCGGAGCCTGCGCCGCAGTCCTGCCCCTTTTCGGACGGGCGGACTTCTCCTCCTCCTCAAGACTGGAAATATACAGCATACAGCCGCCGTCACTCCGCGGAAACGCCTCGACAAACAGGCGGTCGGCGTTTGCGTCAAAGAACATATCGCTTTCAAGGCTCACCGCCTTGAGGACTTCTCCGAGCAGCCGCTTTGTGTCGGGACTTTTCCGCGAAAGGCTTTCGTACTTCACGTCATAGTCCCTCATGTCCCCTCCCGAAAGGGTTATTTTAACGGTGCTGCCCGACAGTACGTCTATTTTCATAATACCTCCTTATTAAACAGAAAGGTTATTTCATATATTATGTCAGAAACTCAGGCATTGACAATCGATACCGATGTAAAAAAGTATAAGCCGAAACGCGTCCGCGAGAAAAAAGCACCTAAAAAGCCAAGGTATATTTACCTCGACCAGCTTATCTGCTTTTCCGCCCTTACCGTAATGGCAGTGTGGAAAAGCGGCGTAAGAGCGCTCATAATCGTGCTTGTTTCCATTGCGTTCTGTATGCTTTCGGACTATATCTGCTGCAAGCTCAGCAGAAAAACCTACAACCCGAAGGACCTTTCCACCTTTGCCACAGGCTTCTGCATCGCCCTTATGATGCCTGCGAGCATCGACTACGGCATGGTGATTTTCGGCGCGGCGCTGGCGATGGGCGTAAAGCACATCTTCGGCGGCAAGGACAACTACATTTTCAACCCCGCCTGCGTTTCGCTGGCGTTTCTGGTTATCTGCTACCCCGAAAAAATGCTGCTTTATCCAAAGGCGGGAGCGGAGCTGGAGCTTTGGGGCGCGGTTTCAGCCCCTCTTTCATCGGGACTTGAGAGCTTCCTGCTGAAAATGAGAAACGCCCAGAGCATTTCAACCATCGACGTGCTTTTAGGCAACTTCCTCGGTCCGATCGGCACAACCCACGTTTTCGTGCTGACCGTGTGCGGGATTATTCTGCTGTGCCGCCGTTCCCTTTCGGTTTCTGTTACTGCGGCGGGACTGCTGACCTTCGGCGCCGTGTCATGGATTTTCCCTGTTTACGACAATATCAGCAGCGCAATAATCGTCGAGCTTATCAGCGGCTATCTGCTGTTCGGCTTCATCTTCCTCGCAAGCGACCCTCAGACCATTCCGAAAACCCGTTTCGCCAAAATCCTTTACGGTATGCTTATCGGCGTGCTTGCGGTCGTGTTCAGGCATTTCGGCAAGGT
This sequence comes from uncultured Ruminiclostridium sp., assembly GCA_934462775.1. GTDB lineage: Bacteria > Bacillota > Clostridia > Oscillospirales > Ruminococcaceae > Ruminiclostridium_E. The sequence continues at coordinate 8,456 of CAKSIR010000008.1, read as the reverse complement.
CGAGGCAAGCTTCGTGTTCGTCCTGCTCCTTGCGAACGCGGTTTCGGTGCATCTGGACAGCTTTGCGGCAGGAATAATATCCGCGCTGAAAAAGGCGGCGGCTTACCTGAAATCCCACTTAGGTCTTTTTGAAAAGGTCAAGGTGGACGCTCAGGCGGGAAAAACCCCGAAGCTTACGGACACTATGGAAATTATTGTGCCGCCAACTAATTATAATATGCCGCCCATCGACAACAAGGTTACCAAGATTAACCGCAAAAAATGGGGCTTTACGGGAAATTCTGAGGAAAAACCGCGCATAAAGAAGGAGCGTCCAAGCTTTATGACTTCCCTGCGCGACGAACTTTTCCACGAAAAGCATGAAAAGGACCGCACCGCAGTCAGCATGGAAACCAAGCTTGCGGAAAGCTACCACATAAGACAGCCCCGCAGAGAAAACGACAAAAAGAAGAAGAAAAAAGGATAATACCATGTCAAAAAAATCAGCCAGCCTTTCAGACGGCTTAATAAAACAGAACATCGTCCTGATGAGCGGCGCCCTTATCGCACCGGTCATTGCCGCTGCAAACAGCTTTGAAAAGGCGGCGATAATCTGCATGATTTTCTCGGCGGTCACCTTTGTAACCGTGCTTTTATGCCGCCTTATTCCGAGAAAAATCGTCTACACCGTGAGAATAATCATCTACGCCCTTGTGGCGTCGGTGGTTTATATGCCTGTTTTCGCCTTTCTGAACTACTATTATCAGCTCCAGATAGACTGGGCAGGCGTTTATATACCTATTTTAGTTGCAAATCCGCTTATTCTCTCCAAAACCGAGAGCCGTTTCTACCTCCGCCCCGTGAAGCCCATGATAGCGGACGTTATCATGTATATACTTGGCTTTGACTTTGCCTGCATGATAATCGGCAGCATACGGGACCTGCTTATTAACGGCGCGATAGGCAATACTGTATTTAAAATGCCCTTTGACGTTCCCGCGCTGGAAACGACCTTCGGCGGATACATTCTCTTAGGCGTTCTGGCAGGACTTTGCAGAGCGCTGTACAACGCGCGGAAAAACCGCCGCTCCAAAACCGTCGCCGACCCCGAAAGAATTGTGAAGATAAGCGGCGAATAAAGAAAGGAAACGCTATGAACCCATATTTAAAACAGAGATGCGCCTGCTGCAAGGGGTATTTCTCAGGGGACGAGGATATTGTCACCTGCCCCGACTGCGGCGCCCCTGTTCACAGGATATGCTGGGAAAAGTTAGGTCACTGCCCCTACGCCGACAAGCACGGCACAGGCTTTGAGTGGACTCCCGAAATCCCCAAGCAGAAAACGGACACTCCGCCGTACTTTTCTCCCGACGAGCCGCAGCAGGAGCCGTCAGACGAGGAGGAGCCGGGCTACACCCGATACGACCGCAACGGCAACACCTACGAACAGCCCAGCTCCTTCGAGCAATCGGAGGAGGAGCTTGAAAAGTGGCTCAGGGAGCAGGAGGACAACTTCTACCGCAACAGCGACGCCAACAACGAGCGCCGCTACATGGGAGTAAGCGAAATGGAGCTTACCCGCTTTATCAGCCCTTACCCCGGCAAGGGAGCGTACACTCTGAACGTGCTGAAAAGCCTTGCGCTGACGGGAAGAAAAGCCACCCTCAACGTGTTCGCCCTGTTTCTGTCCCCTATCTACCAGTTCTACCGCAGAATGTACGTTCCCGCGGTTATACTGGCGGTTGCGTTCATGATACTGAACATTCCGCAGCTTTTGTTCTTTTTCAGCTCCTACGCGGGGCTTGACTCAATTTCAGCAGCCATTCTCAGCAATTCTTCGTTTATAACGCTGAACACCGTATTCTATTATATTTCCATCGCCCTGTCCATTTTCATGGGAATTTTCGGCGACAGAATGTACCTCAACTGGGCGGTGAAAAAAATTATCTCCATTCGTCAGCGCTACGCAGGCAGCGAAACCAGCGAGGAATACTATCAGGCTCTCGCCAAGGCGGGAAACCCCGGCTTCCGCTTTGCGCTTTTGGGATTAGGCATTATGGCGGTTATTTCGTACACCGTTATACGGATAGTGCTGCTGCCGTTATTACAGTAAGAAAGTAAGGTGATACTGTGAATATGAGGGACTTGTTCCGCAGATTCTTCAACAAATACGGAAACAAAGGGGCAACGCTCCTTATATTTGCGGTATGGTTTGCCGTAAACACGGTTTTTTCCCTGCGCATGACCCTGCCGAGCATTGACCCCAACGAGTTCGGCGTTGCCGCTGCGGGAGCGTTCTTCTGCGGCGCAAACTGGACGGGAGTAATGTCCGGCACCGAGTATTTCTACGGCTATATACAGGGGCTGCTGTACACGCCCATAATGCTGCTCACCAACGACCCATACGTCCAGTACAAGGCGCTGCTTGTGATGAACTCCTTCATGATAAGCTTTGTGCCTGTTCTCGCTTACAGCATCGCCGCAAAACTGGGAGTAAAAAAACCCCGTCAGCTTGCGCTCTGCGCCTTTATCTGCGGCGGCTATGTGACCTATTTCGCCCACACCAAGTTCATCTGGAACGAAACCGTTGCAATCGTTCTGCCGTGGGTTCTTGTGTGGGTTATAATGTGCGCCGCCTCGGAGAAGCATTACGGCTTCAAGAATATGCTGTCCGTTTTGGCGGGCTTTCTCTGCGTTGTCGCCTTTGCCGCCCACGAGCGGCTTATCGGGATCGTTCTCGCCCTGATAATCACCGTTGTTGCCGCAAGGCTTGCGTACAGGAAGAAAACCGTCTGCCTTATCAGCTTTTTCCCGGCAATGGCGGTAACGGCGGTTCTGGAGCGCATAACTACATACTCCATTCAAAAATCGGTCTGGCAAACAACCGGCGGCGCTCTGAAAAACACCGCCGAAAACTTCTTTGAAAACCTTGCGTCAGGCTTCGAGGGGGACGGAGTATCCCGCTTCTTCAAGACCCTTGTCGGTCAGCTTTACTACTTCGTTACCTCCACATGGGGCTTCGGCGGACTGGCAATAGGGCTTTTCGTCCTTGTAACAGCGGCGGTTATCCGCAGCAGAGTGAAAAAAACACCCTGCAAGTTCAGCGCGGATTTCGTGCTGTACGCCGTCTTTTCGGCGGCGACCGTGTTCTTCACCCTCATAATCGGCGTATTCTACAAGTACGGCTCAAATTACAGCGAGTATCAGGACGCCGCCATTTTCGGCAGGTTCCTTGACGGAGTTATTCCGATAGCGCTGCTTTTTGTGCTGATGTTCTTCTTTATATACGACGTAAGGCTGCCACACATTCTGTCGGGAGCAATCGCTCTCGGCGCGGTTTATATCCCATTTTTCACCTTTACCGAGCCTGACATTCTTCAGGCTGAAAGGGTGCGCCTGTCCCCTATACTTTCACTTTTCCCGCTGAGGATAGGCGAGGCTCCCGCCGCCCTTTACACCCACGAAACCTTTATGCTGACCGCCTCGGCGGCTTTCTGTATAATGGCGCTGCTTATCGTTATCGTTTGCTGCGCAAAGGAACGGAAAAAGTTCCTTTGCGCAGGGGTTTTCGCCATAATCACGGCGTACTCGACGGTATGCGTTGCGGCGGTTTACCTGCCCCTTTGCAGCGAGGAATCCACCGTAAAGAACGCGGAGGCAATAACCCTTACCGACTACCTGTACAATCAGGTCGACGCGCCCCCAATAACCGCCTACAAAACCACCCGCCACACGGCGACCATGCTCCAGTACCTGAACCAGAACACAAAGGTGCTTTACACCCTTGAAACAGACAGTATCCCCGAAAACTGCTTTATCGTAATGCCCGACAGCCAGACCCTGCGCTTTAAGGGCGAGGCAAAGGACGTTTCCCTTACCGAGCTTGCAGACGTTGACGGATACCTTATTTACGCTTACGGCGAGCGCGCCCTTGCTTACGCACAGTCGCAGGGAATCGGCAAAATCGACAGCCGCGAGCCTATAACTCTGCAAACCGCGGACGCGTCTGCGGAATAAGCACAAGAAAGGAATCGCAATGCCCGTACTTCAAAAGAAATCAAAGTCTATGAAGCCTGCCCGAACGCTGGCTCTCGGCTTTCTTATTATAATCATTATCGGAGCGGCGCTGCTCTGCCTGCCCTTCAGCTCCAAAACAGGCCGCTTCACCAACTTTATCGACTGCGTTTTTACAGCCGCCTCCGCAACCTGCGTTACGGGAATTTCCCTGTTCGACACCTTCACCCACTGGACCTATTTCGGGCAGTCGGTGATTATGCTGCTGATACAGATAGGCGGTCTGGGATTCGTTACGTTGGTAACGTTCTTCAACATCGCCTTGGGAAAGAAAATCGGTCTTGTCAAGGCAAGCGAGGTAACGGGCGACGTTACCGTAAACGGAATAGAATCCACCCGCCGCCTTTTTATCCGCATTATAACCTACTCGTTTACAATCGAGGGCTTCGGCGCGCTGCTGCTGGGACTGGCGTTTGTTCCGCGGTACGGCGGCTACGGCGTGTTTATGGCGGTTTTCATGGCGATTTCCGCTTTCTGCAACGCAGGCTTCGACCTTATGGGCATTGACCCTCACGGAATGGAAAGCATAACGGACAATCCGCTGATTATGCTTACTCTGTCGATGCTTGTTTTCATGGGCGGAATAGGCTTTGTCGTGTGGGAAAACCTCGCCGGCATCAAGAAAACAAAAAAGCTGTACTTCCACTCAAAGGTCGTTCTCAGCGTGTCGGGAATACTGGTTGCAGTAGGCTTTGTAGGCTACTTCCTTATTGAAAAGCTGAACCCGTATCTGTACGGCCATCTGAACTTCGGCGAAAACCTGCTGACCTCGTTTTTTGCCAGCGTTTCCTCAAGAACAGCAGGCTTTGCGCCTATTCCCCTGCCTACCACCAACGCGTTCTCCAAGGTGTTCACCATGGCGCTTATGTTCATCGGCGTTGGTCCCGGTTCAACCGGAGGCGGTATCAAGGTAACAACATTCCTTATCATGATAGCAACCGCATGGTCGGTAATCAAAAACAAGGAGGATACCGAAATCCTCAAGCACCGTATCCCGAAAAACGTAGTCTACAAGACCCTTACCGTGCTTTTCCTCTCCGCCGCCTTTATTTCGGCGTCGTTTATCATTGTGTACGTCCTGAATCCGCAGCTTGACGCGCTGAACATTCTGTTCGAGGTAATGTCCTCCTTTACAACAACGGGATTTACCGCGGGAGTATCCGATTTGGTTGACCCTGTGTCAAAGGTAGTGCTGGCGCTGACCATGTATGTGGGACGAATAGGTCCTGTTTCAATCATTCTCTCGCTGACAATGAACAAGCCCGATGACAAGGCAAAGGTACTGCCTGTCGCCAACATAATGGTAGGTTAATATGGAAACTGAGAAATTCGCACTGGGCGGCCTTAACATAACCGTCAGCACCGACCATAGATTCGGCACGGACGCGTTTCTTCTGGCAGGCTTCGCTAAGCCGAAAAGAAAGGACACGGTCTGCGACCTCTGCACGGGCTGCGGGATTATACCGCTGCTTTTCTGCAAAAAGGACCCGCCCAAGAAAATCTATGCCGTCGACATACAGGAGGAGGCAATCGACCTGCTCAGAATTTCCGCCGAGGAAAACGGACTGAGCGGGATTATTCAGCCTGTTCTCTGCGACCTGAAAAGTCCCGATGTTCCACGGGAAACAATGGACATGGTGACGGTAAATCCGCCCTACTTCCGCTCCCGAAGCGGTCTTGAGCGGCTTTCAAAGGCGCAGGCAATCGCGCGGCACGAGCTGCTGTGCAGCCTTGACGACGTGGTAAAATCGGCTGACTATCTGCTGAAATACGGCGGCACGCTGAAAATGTGCCACATTCCCGAACGGCTGACGGACGTTATCTGCACCTTCAGAAAGTACAAAATCGAGCCGAAGGTTATCACCTTTGTCCAGAACAAGGAGGGCGACCAGCCGTGGCTGGTGCTTATCAGCGGAAAAAAAGGCGCAAAGGCGGGGCTTAAAATAACCGAGCCGCTGAATATGCGCAGCGGAAACGAATACACAAAGGAGCTTTTATCGGTATATGAGTAAACTTTATGTGGTGGGAACGCCAATCGGCAACCTGTCCGATTTCAGCCCCCGCGCGGTTGAAACGCTGAAAAGCGTGGATTTCATCGCCGCCGAGGACACAAGAGTGACAATGAAGCTGCTGACCCATTTCGGCATACAAAAGCCCATGATCTCCTACCACGAGCATAATATAAGAAGCAAGGGCGAGGAAATAATCGCCCGAATCATGGACGGCGAAAGCTGCGCGATATGCACCGACGCAGGAATGCCCTGCATTTCCGACCCCGGCGAGGATTTAGTAAGGCTGTGCGCGATGCACGGCATTGAAACGGTGGTTGTTCCCTCCCCCACGGCGGCAATGTCGGCGCTGGCGGTTTCGGGGCTGTCCACCTCCCGTTTCAGCTTCGAGGGATTTCTTTCGGTGAACAAAAAGCAGCGCTCCGACCATCTTGAGGAGATAAAAAACTATCACCGTACACTGATTTTCTACGAGGCGCCCCACAAGCTTAAATACACCCTTGACGATTTGCTTGAAGCCTTAGGGGACAGGCAAATCGCCCTTTGCCGCGAGCTTACCAAGGTCCACGAGGAGATTATCCGCGGCACGATAAGTCAGATGATTGCCAAGTACGAGGCGGAAAGTCCGCGCGGCGAATACGTCCTTATCGTTGAGGGAGCGCCCTACGAGGAGGAAGCCGCCAAGGCGGAAATCACCCTTGAGGAGGCTGCCGCAATGGCGCAGGAGCTGGTTGACGGCGGAAGAAAGGCAAGCGACGCCTGCAAGGAAATTGCCGCTAAAACCAAATTCTCCAAGTCGGAAATTTACAGGGAGCTGTTAAGTTAAGCCGCCCTGCTGCCGAAATAATATACAGATACATTTTTTCCCATTAGTGAAAGGACGGAAAATGAAGAAAAACAACACATGGATTATCCCCGTAATTGCCGCTCTTGCGTCGATTGTTGCCTGCGCTGCGTTTGTCATGTTCAAGCTGGGGCAGATGTCCGCTGCCGACAAGTGGCGCGATTATGACGATTACGGCTGGTCCTGATATGAAAAAATACCTGCTTAAAGCACTGATAATTATTACCGCACTGGCACTTTTCTGCACAGGCGGTTATTATCTTTTAACGGCAACCGACTTCGCCAAGGACATCACCGACAAGCTTTTCGGCAGCGACGAGCCGTACAGCTACGGCGTGACAAACGGCGCGGACGTGGAGGTAACGCTGACCAATTTTGACGAGCAGAACGTGCCGGAGGAGCTGCAGGCGCGGATAAAATCCTACTTTGAGCGTTATTCAGCCACCCTTACAGGCAGCGGCGAGGAAAGTCTGTACCCGTTTTTCGCCTACCAATGCGAGGATTATCTGACGGATAGGCTGACCATGAACTACGAGGCAGAGCGGTTTTACCTGAACCGTCTTGAGCCGCAGAGAATTACCTCGGAAATAGTGTGCAAAAGAGCGGTTTCGCCAAGCGACAGCTTAGTGGAGCTTGAAATGACCCAGAGCTTTTGCTGTTACTTCGGGGAAACCTCCGCCAAAACGAGCGGGATCTCCCACCGTTTCAGCTACAAGAAAAACGGCACGGAATGGGAAATTTTCGCCCACGAATGGGAAAGCGACATACACAGCTACGCCCTGAGCGCGCTTGAAAAGGAGATTGAAAAGGACGGCTACATACGCTCCGACCTGACATATTCATACATTGAGAAGTACGCCGACCGCGCAAACGAGCTGCTTATTGACGAGATAAAGGGCTTTAAGGACGGCGGCGAGCCAAAGGAAATACCCCAAACGGAGTACGTTTACCTCCGTGACGCGGCGATAAATTATGCAAGAACGTGGTCGGATTCAGCCGCAGGCGGCAGGAACACCGCCTACTTCGGCAGCTACGACATAAACACGGCGAACTTCACCTCCCAGTGCCTTATTGCGGGAGGGATTCCAATGGACGTACAGGGCGCGCCCGAGGTTCAGTGGAAATGGTACAGCGACTTCGAGATTGACGCCCAAAGCCATTCGGGGTACAGCAAAAGCTTTATAAGCGGCAGCGGCTTTTACAGCTACTGCCTTGAAAATAAGGGATTCGGGTTAGTGTCGCTGTGCGATGTGCCGATTTCCATGGCTGAAAAGGGCGATATAATTCAACTTCTGGACGAAAACGGCGAGTATTTATCTCAGTGTATAATCACATCAACAGAAAACGGCATATTTATTGCCATGAACGACACGGACAGAACGGATTTTCCGTTGATGGCGCTGCCGTTCAGCGGGTTGAGGGTGATAAAGGTCGTGGGGTATAACACGGTGAATTTAGGGGAGTAAGAGGGGTGCGCCTTTGGCAAAGAAATAAAAGTTTTCGTCCACCTTTTTCAAAAGGTGGTGGGTACTTAGGGCAAAGCCCTAAGT
>CAKSIR010000007.1 GCA_934462775.1 uncultured Ruminiclostridium sp. | reverse complement strand
GATTCCAAAGGCAGAGCCTTTGGTCGTCCTCCGCAGAGGATGAAATTCCCTTTGTAAAGCGCTTTTTTGCAGGGGTGCGGGGCACTTTTTTCAAGAAAAAAAGCGCCCCGCAAGTGAAAAATTTTCGCAGCATAATCCTCGAAAAAGGTGCCGGTGGCACGTTTTTCGACAGTCTGTGCCGTCCGCAGAACGGACGGCACACCTATTATAAATTATTTATTCCTTTTCGTCTGAAAATGCTTGGGAAGTCCCTGTACGCAATGTCCATATCCACCGCTCCGCTTATTCCGCTTACCTTGCCCTTGTACGAATACTGCCACATATAGAATGCGCCGTCATAGCTTGGCGCTGACGAAATCTGAGCCAGCCATACCGCGTATTTGTCCAGTATTCTCATGTCAAGGTTGCTCTCTATCCACGACTTGTAGGAGTAGAGCATGGGGTAATATCCCGCCCGCATAACCTGCTTGAAGAATGCGTCTATCATGTCGGTCAGCTCGTCCTTGGACAGACCCGACTGCATTTCCTCCTCCATGTCAAGGATAACGGGATAGGTTATCTCATAGTTTTGGATAATGCTTACAAAGAACTTAGCCTCCGCTTTCGCTTCCTCGACGGAAGTCGCGTAGCTGTAAAAATATACGCCTACGTCAATGCCGTTCGCCTGCGCGCCCTGAATGTTCCTTGCGAAGTAATCGTCCTCCTTCATCGGCTTTGAGCCTGCCTGACCTCTGCCCGCTCTGATTATTGCAAAATCTATTCCGCTTGCGGCAACCTTTTCCCAGTTTATATTGCCCTGAGCGTAGGAAACGTCAACGCCCCTGAGAGTTACGTCCGTCTCGTCGACAATGGATTCAACGGTGTATTTGCGGTAGTTTGTGCCGTCGCGCTTATCGGTGAACGTACCGCTTACGGTGGTTTCAACCGTACCGAAACGGTTATAGTCCGCCTTGCGCTGAAGCGTTACCGAGCCGCTGATTTTCAGCGTTCCCACCTTGCCTACCGTCATGTAGCCGGAGCAGTCGACCGAGCCGCTGACCGTTACCGCCGCGTTTCCCTGGAAGTGCATTTCGCCCTTGGAGGTTATTGTGATTGGCGCGGAGAATTTGGAGTCGCTGCTCTTGGTGAACACCACTCTGCCCTTATTGTAGATCGAGCCTGTCTTGAACAGGCTTACCGCGGAAGAAATCTTTGAGCTTCCGTGGTTGTAGACGCTGAAGGCGCCCTTGATTTTCAAAGTAGCGCTTACCGACGACAAAAACTCGCCGTAGGCGTTAAGCTGTCCGCCCTCTTCCACCACGATGTCGCCCGAATTTGTAATCGAGCCGCCGATTGCAGCCGAAAGCTCGCCGTAAATCTGCGCCCGGACGTTCAGCCCGATAACCATGGACGCGCCGTCCTTGACGATAATTTTTGCGTCCTCAGGGATTACGAAATCGTTCCGCACCCGCAGATCCGACGACACTATGTATTTATTTCCCGAAACCAGCTCCGCTTTTCCGTCCCATTCAAGCACCTTTGCGGCGGAACTGGGGAAAACCAGAAAGGTCATTGCCGTAACGACAGCTACAAACGCCGCCGCAAATCTCTGAACAAATTTCATTTGACGCTCCTTTTTCCGTAGTTGTTAAGCTTTTCTTCTATTGTCGCATATTTTGTTCCATTTGTCAAAGATTTTGGGCGATTTTCCATAAATTTACTGAGATGTAATAAATTTCACGCAGGCTATTTCACTTCAGGCTCTTTTTCACCATTCGCATTTCCGTTGGGATAAAGGGGCGGATATTCCCGCTCCTCGGCGGAAATTTCCGTTTCTGTACTGTCGCCGTAGGCTGCGGTTTCCCTTGCGGCAAGCTCATTGTAAAGGCTCAGCAGCTCGGCGGGGGAAAGGGCGGACAGCGCTTCAAGCTGCTCTGCTGAAAGCAGCGGTATAAGCTTTGCCATTGCGGAAGCGTCGCCCTCCGAAAGGGCTGCGAAATCCTCAGGAGTAAGGTTTGCGGCGGCAATGGCAATCGCCTGATCTGCGCAGCTGATAAAGGCGGATTCGCTGACGTTCACGTCGTAAATCTGCTTTCCCGTGTGGTCAATGTGATAACTGTCATGGTAGATAAGCTCGGAAACGGTGACGAAATCCATGCCCTGCTGCCGAAGCTTCAGCAGCAGCTCAGGCAGCGCCTCGGAAGTGTTTTCGAGGTCGTTGTGGAACAGCAGTATAGAGCCGCTTTCGGTGTTATCCATAATGCGTTTGCAGATAGTGGGGGCGTCAGGCTCCTGCCAGTCGATGCTGTCCACGCTCCACTGCACCGCGGTATATCCCATTCCGCTCACGCTTGTCAGCATATTGTCGTCGTACTCGCCGTAGGGTCCGCGGTACAGCGTGGGCTTTTTGCCTGTGATTTCCGTTATCTTGTTTTCGCAGGATTTGGTGTCGGAAATAAAGTCGGTAATGTTCATTCCTGCAACGTGAGGGTGCCTGTCGGAATGGTTTGCGATTTCATGCCCCGCGTCGGCGAATTTCTTCACGTCCTCGGGAAATTTGTCGCAGAACTCCCCGGTTACGAAAAATGTCGCCTTAGCGCCGTTTTCGTCGAGTATTTCAAGCAGTCGGTCGGTGTTGGAGTTTCCCCAGGCGCAGTCGAAGGTCAAAGCGATTTTGTTGTCCCCTCTGTCCACGCAGTAAATCGGCAGCATTGGCTCGTCTGCGGCGGCGTTTATGGCGTTAAGTATGGCGGTAACGCCGATTGCGATTCCGCACAGCAGCGCAAGGGCTACCATAACAAGCTGCAGCGTCCGCCTTTTGTTTGAAGTAAAAGCAAGCATAGTATCTGTCCTTTCACGGTTGTTTTTGGTAGAATATATGCTTGTTTGGCGGAAATAATGCGCAGATGCGGCTGCTTATAGGATTTGACAAAGCAGGCTTCAATTGGTATAATTATCTAAGAAAAAATATCCATAAGGAAGAGCCGATATGAAAAAAATACTCCAGATTTCAAACTACATATATCCCCATATCGGCGGCATTGAGCAGGTCGCAAGGGATATTGCCGATACGCTGGCGGAAAATGAATCCGTAATCCAGAAAATAATCTGTTTCAACGAGGACGCAAGCGACGGTGAAAAGACCTGCCGCAGAAGCGAAACGGTTCACGACTGCCTTGACGGAGTCGAGGTTATACGCTGCGGCTGCTTTGCAAAGGCTGCGTCCCAGTCTCTCTCCCTCAGCTATCCGTCGGAGCTGAAAAAGCTTTTCAAGGGCTTTCAGCCCGACATTGTAATACTGCACTACCCCAACCCCTACGTTTCAAGCTTCCTTCTGCCGTTACTGCCTAAAAATACAAAGCTTGTGCTTTACTGGCATCTTGACATAACAAAGCAGAAAATTCTCGGAAGGCTGTTCCGCGGACAGACGGTTAAGCTGCTCAAGAGGGCGGACAAAGTAGCTGCAACCAGCCCAAACTATATTGACGGAAGCCCGTTTCTCAGCAGGTTCAGGGAAAAATGCACAGTTATACCCAACTGTATCCGAACCGAAAGGCTTGCCGTCACAGAAGAAATCCGCCGCAAAGCGCAGGAAATACGCGAGCAATACAGCGGGAAAACCGTCTGCTTTGCCGTGGGCAGGCACGTTCCCTACAAGGGAATGGGCTGCCTTGTCCGGGCGTCAAAATTGCTTGATGACAGCTTTCAGATAATTATAGGCGGAAAAGGTCCCCTCACTCAATCTCTCACCGAGGAAGCAAAGAACGATCCAAAGGTGGTTTTCCCCGGAAGAATCAGCGACAGCGACCTTATTGCATACTACCTCGCCTGCGACATTTTTGCCTTTCCGTCCATAACCAAAAACGAAGCTTTCGGAATTGCGCTGGCAGAGGGAATGTATTTCGGTAAGCCTGCCGTAACCTTTACAATTAAAGGCAGCGGCGTAAATTATGTAAGCCTTGACAAGGTAACGGGAATAGAGTGCCCGAACGGCGATGTGAACGCCTTTGCCGAAGCTGTAAGAAAGCTGGCGGCAGATAACGGGCTGCGCAAAGATTACGGCGAGGCGGCAAGAAAAAGGGTTGAGGATAATTTCCTGTTCCCTCGGTTTAAGGATAATATCGGCAGACTGTTGAAAGACCTGTAATTACGCGTCAGCAAAATCGGAGCGGAATAATGAGAAAATACATAATAAACGGAAAATTTCTGGGAGAAAGAATGCAGGGTATTGTAAGATATGCCCGCGAAATCACAAAGGAGCTTGACCTGCTTGTCGGCGGCGATACGGAGGTTGTAATCGCAGTCCCGCCCAATGCCGCAGATATACCGCAATACAAAAATATCAAGGCAGAGCGGCTCGGAAAAAATACAGGCGTAAAATGGGAACAGACCGACCTCAGAAAATATGTAAAGTCTGACAAAGGTTCTGTATGCGTAAACCTGTGCAACATCGTGCCGCTTGGAGCGCAGCCGGGAATTACCGTTATACACGACATAATGTATAAAGTAAACCCGTCCCACTTCACAACATTCAGAAACAAAATATCCCGACTGTGGCACGTTTTTCAGTACAGATATATTTCTAAGCACGAAAAAGCCATAGTCACCGACAGCCTTTACAGCAAAAGCGACATCGAAAAGCACTATCCCTCCGCAAAGGGAAAAATAACCGTAATTCCGTGCGGCTGGCAGCACATTCTAAATTGCGCTCCCACCGCAGACTGGAAGGAACGATACCCGTTTTTGGAAAAAGACGGCTATTATTTCTCCCTGTCAACGCTTGCAAAAAATAAAAACGTTAAATGGATAATTGAAACCGCCCGCAATAACCCCGACATGAAATTCGTGCTGGCAGGAAAGAAGTACGAGGCGGACACGGGCAATATCCCTGAAAATGTGTACATGGTCGGATTTGTCAGCGACGAGGACGTTTGCGCATTGATAACGAACTGCCGCGCGTTTCTGTTTCCGTCAATATATGAGGGATTTGGAATTCCGCCGCTGGAAGCAATGGCGCTGGGCGCTCAGGCAATCGTTTCAAACGCGACCTGCCTGCCCGAAATTTTCGGAAACAGCGTGCATTATATCGACCCATACGATTACAGCGTAAACCTGTCCGAACTGTTAAATGAACCGATAGAAAGCTCGGAAACTGTCCTTGAGAAATACAGCTGGAAGAAATCGGCAGAGGCGCTGTATAAGCTGATGACTGAAATCCCTGAAAAGAAGCAGGAAACCTAAATGAAAAAGATTGTTTTTATAGGCTATTCTCTGGTTCAGAAAGAAATTTACGGAATACAGAGGAACACTTATGAGATACTGAAGGAGCTTGACAAGCTTATAACAGATCAGCAGGTGGAGGTTCTTATCCCCGCAAACGGCAGCAGAAAGCCCGAATTTGAAAATATAAAGGTGGTTGAGTTAGACTCGCTGCCGAAATCGTCCGACAGAAATGTGGGCAGAGTTTACAAGCTGATATGGAAAAACCTCCTGTTTCCACGCTATGTGAAAAAGAGCGGCGCTGTTTCTGTGGATATGCTGCATATATTCCCTCGCAGAGTCTGCGACGCCACCATGATTTATGACTGTATCCCCGACCTGTTTCCGCAGTTTTACTCATCGTTCAGCGGCAGGCTGTACAGGCTGATAATGAGAAAGAATCTGCAAAGAGCTGCAAAAAGATCGCAGATTATCCTCACTGACAGCAATTGCGCAAAGGAGGATATTTCAAGGCTGTACAATACCGATAAGGACAAAATAGCGGTAATCCCCTGCGCATGGCAGCATTTTGAACGGATAGAGGAGGACGAAAAAATCCTCGATAAGTTTTCATTAAAGGACAAGGAATATTTCTTTTCTCTGGGCAGCCATTTCGAACACAAGAACGAAAAGTGGATAATTGCCGCTGCAAGGCAGAATCCGTCCGAAAGGTTTGTTGTGACCGGCTCGTATTTCAGCAGCCCCTCAGACGCTGAAAAAAGCGCTCCCGACAACGTTATTTTCTCCGGCTACCTTACGGACGGCGAAGTCAAGGCGCTTATGAAGCACTGCAAGGCTTTTATACAGCCGTCGCTGTACGAGGGGTTCGGTATACCGCCTATGGAAGCAATGAGCGTCGGGGCGGACTGCATTGTGTCAAATGTAAGCTCGCTGCCTGAAGTGTACGGAGACTCTGTCCGGTACATTGACCCTACGGATTACGGCAGCATCGACCTTGAGAAAATAATGAGCGTCAGCAAAGAGGACAACAGCGCCGTTCTAAACAAATACAGCTGGGCAAAAAGCGCTGAAATGCTTTTTGAAATCGTAAAAAATCAGGCGAAAGAATAACCTCGCAACAAAGGGCAGGAGATACCATGGACAAAAAGGTAGTAAAAAATTACTTATACAGCATAGTGTACAAGCTGCTGGCTGTACTGGTACCTCTTATAACGGCTCCGTACGTTTCGAGAGTGCTCCATTCGTCAGGTGTGGGGATTTACAGCTATACTTACACGATAGCCATTGCTTTCTCCACCTTTGCCGCTCTCGGCGTTGCTTCATACGGTCAGCGTGAAATTGCGTACATTCAGGACGACGCACAGAAAAGGAGCCGGGTTTTCTGGGAAATATTCCTTTTTCGCTCGATTACTACGCTGATTACGCTTGCCGTGTATATTGTTTTCTCGATTATATACAAGGAATACACCACCTACCTATTCGACCAGATTTTTATCATTCTGTCCGTGGCGTTTGACATCGCCTGGTATTATCAGGGACTTGAGAATTTCCGTATTGTGGCGCTGCAAAGCATTGCAGTAAAGCTTTCGGCGCTGGTGCTTGTGTTTGTGCTCGTAAAAAACGAATCAGACACGGGTCTGTACATACTTATAAATTCGCTGTCAGTTCTGGTAAGCAATGTTTTTTTTATTCCGTATCTGAAAAAATCCCTTACCCGTGTAAAATTGCGTTCGCTGAATATTTTCAGGCACGCAAAGGGAATTGCCGAGTTTTTCGTTCCGCTGATCGCGGTGGAGATTTACTCCCAGTTCGACAAAATCATGCTTGGATTTATTGTTTCGGATATTTCGGAAAACGGCTATTATGAGCAGTCAAGAAAAATAGTATCATTGGTTGTGGGAATTGCAATATCATTGAACAACGTAATGATGTCGCGGGTTTCCAACCTGTTTGCAAAAAACGAAAAGGAAACGATAATAGGCTGCTACAAAAAGTGCTTTCGGTTTATTCTCCTGATGTCGCTGCCGGTTGCTGCGGGAATGTTTTTTGCCGCCGACAGCTTCACCGTATGGTTTTTCGGAGCCGAATTTGCAAACGCCGCCGCATTGCTGAAAATGTCAGGTCCGCTGCTAATCTTTATGTGCGTAGGCAACTTTGTAGGTATGCAATACCTTATTCCAACCGGCAAGCAAAACCAAATGACCTGCATTTATCTGATTTCGGCGTTGGTTAATGTGGTTCTGAACCTGCTGCTTATTCCGTACTTTTACTCGGCAGGAGCCATTGCGGGGTCGGTTGCCGCCGAGGCTGTTTCCTGCCTGCTTCAGATAAGGCTGCTGAAGAAAAGCGAATACTCGTTCAGTCTGCTGGACAAGGCATGGAAATACGTTGTGGGAACGTTGTGCATGGCGGCAGCGCTGCTTGCGGTACATCTGCTCATACCGCTTGGCGGAGCGGCATCTGTGCTGCTGGACATAGCAGTCGGAGCAGCCGTGTATTTTGCAGTGCTGCTGCTCTTGAAAGAGGAGCTTGTGTCAGAGCTTAAATCGTTTATTCATAGCAAAAAGAACGCTCCGAAATAGAGCGTTCTTTTTTATTATGCATTGCGGTTTTCGTACATTCTTTTGTAATATTCCTGATATTCGCCGTTGATGATATGCTCCCACCATGGCTTATTGTCAAGATACCACTGAATTGTTTTCTTAATACCGTCGGCGAATTTCGTTTCGGGCAGCCAGCCAAGCTCGTTATGTATTTTGGTCGGGTCGATTGCATAGCGCATATCGTGCCCTTTTCTATCGGCAACGTAGGTAATAAGGCTTTCGGGCTTGCCCAGCGCCTTGCAGATTATTTTTACAATGTCGATGTTCTTCATTTCGTTGTGGCCGCCGATATTGTATACCTCTCCTACCGTTCCTTTATGAATGATAAGGTCAATGGCACGGCAGTGATCCTCAACATAAAGCCAGTCGCGGACGTTGAGCCCTTCTCCGTAAACAGGCAGCGGCTTGTTGTTCAGAGCGTTGGCAATCATCAGCGGAATAAGCTTCTCAGGGAAGTGATACGGACCGTAATTGTTCGAGCAGCGGGAAATTGTTACAGGCAGTCCGAAAGTCCTGTGATATGCCTGAACAAGCAGATCTGCGCTTGCCTTTGAGGCGGAATATGGGCTTGAGGTATGGATAGGCGTTTCCTCCGTAAAGAAAAGGTCGGGTCTGTCCAGCGGCAAATCGCCGTAAACCTCGTCGGTGGAAACCTGATGATAGCGCCTGATGCCGTATTTGCGGCAGGCGTCCATCATTACCGCCGTTCCCATAATATTCGTATTAAGGAAAACTCCGGGGTTTTCAATTGAGCGGTCAACATGGCTTTCTGCCGCAAAGTTCACAACAATGTCGGGGCGCTCCTCCTCGAAAACTCTGTAAACAGCCTCACGGTCGGTTATATCCACCTTGCAGAAGCGGAAATTCGGGTTGTCCATTACAGGCGCAAGGGTTTCCATATTGCCTGCGTAAGTAAGGCAGTCAAGGCAGATTATTCTGTAATCCTCATATTTTTTCAGCATATAGTGTACAAAGTTTCCGCCGATAAATCCGGCGCCGCCGGTAACTATTATTTTCATTGTCTGTCCTCCGAAAGCTTTATAAGATATTGGCCGTACGCCGTCATTTTCATTTCTTCACCCAGCAAGCGAAGCTGCTCGGTGCTTATAAATCCGCGGCGCCACGCGATTTCCTCAATACAGGAAATGTAAAATCCCTGCATATCCTGTACGGTCTGCACAAATTCCGCAGCCTTTAGCATTCCCTTCGGCGAACCCGTGTCAAGCCATGCCATTCCGCGTCCCATAAGAGTTACGTTAAGCTTTCCGTCCGTCAGATAGCGATTGTTTATCGAGGTTATCTCAATCTCGCCTCTCGCAGACGGAGTAACATTTTTTGCAATTTCAACTACGTTGTTGTCATAGAAATAAAGTCCGGGTACCGCATAGCTGGACTTTGGCTCCGAAGGCTTTTCTTCGATTGAAATTACCTTATTGTTTTCATCAAATTCAACCACGCCGAACTCTCTGGGATTTGCAACAGGATAGCCGAATATTGTCGCTCCGCCGTTTTCAATCTGAGAAACCGCCTTTTTTATGTAGGCGCTGAATCCCTGTCCGTAGAAAACGTTGTCGCCAAGAACAAGACACACGCTGTCGCTGCCTATGAATTCCGCGCCGAGAATAAACGCGTCCGCCAGTCCGCGCGGAGTGTCCTGCACCTTGTACTCAATGTGTATTCCGATGCGGCTGCCGTCGCCGAGAAGCTTCTCGTAATTCGGAGTGTCCTCAGGTGTTGAAATGACCAGAATGTCCCTTATTCCCGCCAGCAG
This sequence comes from uncultured Ruminiclostridium sp., assembly GCA_934462775.1. Lineage (GTDB taxonomy): Bacteria > Bacillota > Clostridia > Oscillospirales > Ruminococcaceae > Ruminiclostridium_E. Next base: position 22,933 of record CAKSIR010000007.1, on the reverse strand, counting down.
AAGAACCGACAGCGGATAATAAATAAGCGGTTTGTCGTATATTGGCAGCAGCTGCTTGCTTACTGCAATTGTGCTTGGATAAAGGCGGGTGCCTTTTCCGCCTGCAAGAATTATACCTTTCATGAATTATCTCCTAAAATTTTAATGAATAAACTACAATGCCCGCAAGTATAAGCGCCATGCCTACAAGCTGCTTTTTCGTCAGCTTTTCTTTCAGAAAAATGTAGCTCAGCACTGCGACAAAGATATATCCGCTTGCCTCAAGAATCGGCGCCATTGAAAGCGGAACAACCTTTAAGGCGTACATGGATATGAACGTTGTGCCGAAAAATAAGATATACGCTATAATAACCAGCGGATTCAGATATTCCTTCAGCTTGCTTTCGTATTGCTTTTCAGCGCTTTTTTTCAGCATAATCTGAGAAAATGCCGCTACCAGACAGCCTGAAACCATTATCAGAGAATATAAAGCCAATTCACTCATTCTTTTTATCACCGCCTACTCCGACTAAAATAACTCCGGCAATAACAATGATTCCGCCAACAATGTTGTTCCATGTTATGGTTTCTTTGAAGATCAAGACGCCCCAAATCGTTCCCCATATCAGCGTTACTGCCTTGCTGGCATAAGCTACATTCAGGTTTATCTTTCTCAGAATTTGCTGCCAGACTATGGCGTATATTCCGAGAAAAAGTATCACAAGTCCATACAGCAAGCACCATTCCAAGGAAAGAAATTCCTTTGACGACGCCAATTTGGAGCAGATACTGCTGAATGAGTAAAAAAGAATTATTAAATGCAGAATAAAATACGGAATTGCCTTTTTCACATTTACTGCCTCCTGTAAGCAATGATATACGGCGCGATTGGGGTTAATCTGTTTTTGATATGTTTACCGTTTCGCTGATTACATACTGCGGCGAATTATTGATTGAAATATAGATGCGTCCGATGTATTCTCCTATCAGACCGAGCATAATCATAACCATTCCGCCTATAAAAAGGAGCACCGCCATCAGCGAGCTGTATCCGACCGCAATATCAGGATTGAGGATTTTATTGATAATCGTGAAAATTCCGAATCCAAATCCGCCGAGAGCGGTAATAATACCGCACACGGAAGCAATTCTCAAAGGCTTAACCGAAAACGCCGTAAAGCCGTTCATCCACAACGAAATCAGCTTCGACAGAGTATATCCCGATTTTCCCTCTTCTCTCTTACGGTGAGTAACAGGTACGTTGCCTATATTTTGCGTCGTTCTGAATACAAGACCCCATATATATGGGAATGAATTCTTGTAGTTGAGCATTTCACCGATTATGTATTTCTTAGCTGCAAAAAAGCTGGTTACAATGAGGTTCTTAGGCTTGCTTATCATCGATTCAGCCATTTTGTTGTTGACCTTACTTCCTATTTTGCGGAAGAATCCGTCCTTTTTGTTGTGATAGTAGCCGTACACTACGTCGTACCCTTCGTTTATCTTGTCAATAAGGGAATATGTTTCGTCAACGGGAATCTGTCCGTCGTCGTCGATTGTTACAACAACGTCCCCCGTACACAGTGAATACGCAGCCATAAGCGCACAGTGCTGCCCGAAATTTCTTGACAGCTGAGCTCCCTTGAGCTTTGGATCCTCGCGGCAAAGCTCCTTTATAACCTCAAAAACATTGTCAGGCGAGTGATCGCTGACCATTACTATTTCATAGTCGTCGCCCGGTCTGATTGCCGCCCTTACCTCGTCGACGACCTTTCTGATAGTATGCTCGCTTCTGTAACAGGGAACAGCAAAAGAAATCTTCATATTATAAATCATTCCTTTCCCATTTTTTTAGATGACGAATATATTTAAATCCCGTCGCGGAAACAAATTTTGAGTCATCGAAAACAGTGCTTCCCGACTCAATTGCCAATGACTGCTCAGGCCACGGAACGAATTTTACGGACGCGTTATATTCGCTGCAAATCATTTCCGCAACCTCCTTAAGGCTGAGATTATCTCCGCCTATATTGAACACGTCATTTGTGCAGGCTTCCGAGAACGCTCCGCAAATCAGCGCCCTGCATATATCGTCAATATGCGTCCATGTTCTTCTGATGCTGCCGTCGCCGTATAAAGTGATCTCGCGGTTTGTCATTGCCTGTTTCACCATAAATTCAGCGGTTCCGTATGAGCTTGCGCCGTCTATTCTCGTTCCGTAAGGGACGCATATCCTAAAAATGCAGTATCTTATTCCAAACATGGCGCTGTACTGCTTAAGGTAATTTTCGCAGGCAAATTTGTTAATCGAGTAAACCGTCTTGAATTCCTTTTCCGCGTTCTCAGGTAGAAGCTGATCGCTTCCGCGATAAATCAATCTTGTTGACGGGAAAACAATCTTCGCCTTGGAGGACTGTTTACGGTATTCGTCAATAAAATTCAGCAGCCCGATTTCATTGACTCCGATAAAGGTTCTGTAATTATCAAAGCCTGCCGCCGTGCCTGTTTTACCCGCCATGAAAAAAATATAGTCGCAGTCGAAATTTACCTTGCACAGATCCTCGCGATTCAGTATATCAACCTTGGTATAATTTACATTTTTATCCGCTGATTCATCAAAGCAGTCATAAAGATAGATTTCATCTGCTTCCTTTAGCCCGCTGAGATGATAATACAAATTTCTGGCTATATAGCCGTTAGCGCCGATTATTGAAACTTTTGACATTATTCTTTTCCTTTAAGCACGTTTTCGAGCAAGCTGCTCTGATCTGTTATCTCGCTGTATTTCTCCGCCCTTTTGCCGCTGTCGGAAATGCACTCGCCGAATGCCGCTATCGACTTTCTGAAGGTGTCGTCCGGCGGAAGCTCAATGGTCTTTTCTCCTTCTGCATTTCGTATTGTCATTACAGGATTGTACCCTGCAGGAGCCGTGAGGATACGGTTTGTGTAAATGCTTCCTGTGCTGCCCCATATATCAAGGCTGCACCGATAGCTGTTATCCATTCCGAAGGACACCTGCGCCGTAAGTCCATTGCTGTTCTTCAGCGTTGCGCTGCCGTAAATATCAACCTCAAAGCCCTCTTTTCCGCAAAGCTGAGATTCTGTAACCCTCGCGGTATCGCCAAGCAGCATTGACGCAAGCTTCAGCGTATATCCTCCGCAGTCCAGCAGTGCGCCGCCGCCCAGCGCCTTGCAGTATCTGAAATCGTTTGCGCCGCGGAACGGAAATCCGAAATCTATTCTGATAAGCCGCAGGTCGCCGATAACGCCGTCCTCTATTTGCCTCCTGACCCAGTCGAGCTGCGTATGGTAAGCAAACATATAGTTTTCATGTACGGCAAGTCCCTTGCTTTCGGCAATTGAAATAAGCTCCTTCGTATGGGAAAGGGAAGCGGTAAACGGCTTTTCAAGAAGAACGTGCTTGCCTGATTCCAGCGCTTTCTTTGCCCATTTGAAGTGCAGCGCGGGCGGAAGCGGAATATAGACCGCGTCAATTTCCTCCGAGCTTATCAGCGTTTCATAGCCGGAAAAAACCTTTCCGCCGTATTCCGCAGCGAATTTCTCCGCCTTTTCCAGCTCGGACGCCATGACCGCGTCGCTGTCAGCTCCGCTGAATTCCCGTTCGGTTGCCGCTGAAAGTCCTACATAGCTGAAATTGTCAAGCGTTTTCAATGCAGGCATAAACCTGCGGAATGCTATTTCCGACGGGCAAAGCACGCCAATTTTTATTTTACTCATTTTAAATCTCCAATAAAGACAGTAAATTTCTAAGCTGTATATTCAGAACGTTGTTGTACTGCACCATTTCGTTAAGCGTTCTGTAATCCACCCAGAAGTATCCGTCAGGCAGTGACGGAGCCTTATGCGGGTCTGTTCTGATTATAATGTTTTTGTTTTGCTCCCGATAAAAGCGGCCGCCCTCCTCCGAAAGAACAACATTTGCAGCAATACAGCTTTCATTCTTCAGGCAATCAAAGAAAAAGCGGGCTATTTCGTCATATTCGCTTTCATCTGCTCCCGCTTCAAGCTGCACGGAGGGAGCAAGCTCCATACTGTCAAAGCAGCCTGCCTCATGCAGACAATGCACAAGGAATTTCGTTTTTCCGTCAAAATTCGCAGAAATAAGTCCAAAAACCGCCATTCCTACCGCCTCAAAAAGCGGCTGCGTCCAGTGGGTGACCTCGCGGCCCTCTATTTCGATGTCGGCAAAAATAACCTTGAAGTGGTACTTATCTCTGTGAGAAATTTCGCTGTCGGTGAAGCTCCAGCTTGAAAGCTCCTTAAGCGGAACTATGCGGTTTTCACCTGCGCACAGCATTTTATAATTATTTATGTATCTGAAAATTCTTACAAAGGCATTCCGGTCTGTACCGCAGAACATTGACTCAAACAGCGCCTTGTCCGTAAACATGGCTTTGATTTCAGTGCGTTCCTCTTCGGTAAGACTGTACATTGAAAAGGGTATACACGACAAAACCGTACGCGTATCCATATTCACAAGGTTGTCTATTTTCATCAGCTGCTTGATTTGTCCCAGGGTCATCCACCTGTGACTTGGCAGAACCTCGATTTCCTCGTCCACAATTATCATTATGTTTCGGTTTCGCTTTCCGAGAAAACGCGAGGACTGTTCAGACTGTATCTGATCAAACAGAACCGTATGCCTGTCCGCGTTAAGGAAGTAATCCAGATAGGCAGGCTGCTTTCCTCCATGCTTCCGGGTGAAATTGCTCTTGGTCGCCTGTATGGTGGGGGAAATCTGAATTTTGTTTACGTTTCCGGGTTCAATTTTAGCCTGCATAAGCAGATGAAGCACTCCGCCGATATTCCTGCAGATTATTCCGAGATAGCCTATTTCGTCCTGTATCATAATCGGCTGCTCGGTGACAAGCCTGCCGTCCTTGTAATGGCGAAGTCCGCGTATTTGGAAAAAGCTGTTGTTTTGGTTTCGGATTTCGCCTTTTTCATCGTCATAAAACCAGCTTCCGCTTTCAGACAGCCTGTTTTTTGTTATGGAAACCTTCAGGCTTTTGTTTTTTTCTTCGATCCAGCCGAGAATTTCGTTTATCTCCTCGGCTGATGATGTTTGCCGCAGAGAGTTTATGAGCTGAAAAACAGTTTTCTGCATTCTATTCTCCTACACTTTTACCGCTGTACAAGGCTGCCTTAATCAGCAAAAGCGCACTTTACGCTTTTTACTATTGTCGGGCTTTCTCCCGAATTGGTTATTACAAACTCTACGCTGGAGTAGCCCTGATCCAAATCAAATTCTATACTGTTTGTCCCTGCTGTCAGAGCCTGCGTCTTAAGCTCGCCGTTTCCGCAGTCGTAAGTGATTCTAAGCATACAGCCGTCGGTTTTTTCAACCTCTATCTCGACGGTGTAGCTGCCTGCGTCAAGATTCCAGTACGGGCCGTACAGTATGTTGCCCTGAGCTATGCTTACAGAGCCGTCATTCAGCCGCATCGCTTCATCGTCTGTACAGCTCATGTACGGTATGATATTTTTTTCCGGATTTCCGTTGAAATTATTCATGGCAATGTTGTAGTCATAAACCAGAATAGTGTAAGCATCGGTGGTTATTACATCAATAGGCTCTCCGTAAGCCAAATTCATATAATTGCTTCCGTAGTATGTTTCGTACTCGTCGTTCTGGAGAAGCAGGAACGTTTTATCGCTGTGATATTCTTCCTTATAGTATTTTTTGTCGCACAGCCAATAATAAGGGGTGACATCATGACCCTCTAATATTACGGAGTTTATTTGCAGCTTGAAATCCGACGCAACCGTATATATGCCTGCATTCCAGAATGAAGCGTAGCCGTATTGCAGGTCGTTTTCCTCCAGCGTGTCGATTATAGCGTACTTTTTGCTGTATTCCTCCTTATAGTCCTTGAGGCAGGTAAACTTCGGAAGCGTTAATAAAACTGCCGATACACAGATTGAAATAACGAGAACCGTCCTTGAAACCTGCGTTTTACCGATAAATCTGTGCATGAATATGCCTGCAACCAGGAAATTCGAAAACATAGACGGCAGCAAATATCTCGCCAGCGACATATAGTGGGGAATTGCGCAGAACAGCCCGATTATCAATACCTCTGCAAGGGAAACGAAGTGAAAAATAACTATAAATCTTTCGGCAGAGCTGAACTTCTTGAACTTAGCCAGACTTAAAATCGGCAGAATAACAAAGACAACGGCGCTGAAAACTATACGCACCAGGTTTGTTACACCGTCTACGGTGAACAGCGGCACGCCCCCTTCTATTCCCATATTGTACAGCAGCGCCTCGACCAGCATATCTATTCTGCCCGTTATTCCGTCAACGCCGTTGAAATTGGTTATTTCCGAAAGGTAGTTCGATGTATCAATAAATTTAGAGGAAAGAATTTTTGTAGATACAACGCACGCTAAAGATACGATAACAATTAGGCTTACAGTAATAATTGTCTTAATTAAATTCTTCTTCTCAAATACGGACGGGTGCTTTATCAGGTAGTTTATTACAATTGAGCCTAAAATAGGGAATACCACCTGCTGAAGATTGTTCATGGAATAAAACGAGAACATTATTATCAGCAGTATGAATACAACAAAGCTCTTTTTATTTGTTATATGGAAGTCCTCGTCCACGCCGTCAAGGAAAAAGGCTATTGAAAAGCATATAATGAAAATGCTCGGCAGATATGCAGCCTGCGCAAAAACCATTTCATTGTAATCGTTGGATATGCTGCACATCATTAGCGGCATAATGTACAGATAGGCGTTGTTTTTCAGAACCCTTCTACTCAGGAAAACTATCGACACAACTGCAATAATCACAAAGAGCAGCACCGAAATAGAGCGCATCAGCAGCTGATCGGACATAAACAACGATAAGAACGCAATAGGAATATTTAAAAACCACACCATCGGTGAAGTTGAATATACCCACCCCGATGGGAAAAGACTGCCGTTTTCCGTCATACATCTTGCCAGCATATTTGCTGCCGACGAATCCGAATTAAAGAACAGATTTGCCTTTGTAAAGCAAAAGCATATTACTCCTGCCAAAATGAACGCGTTGGCAATCAGCAGAGCGATCTCATATTTTTTTAACGACTTAACGTATTTAATCATTTGTTTTCCTCTTATTCTTTTTTACTATAATGAAAATAACTGCCCAGACAACAAAGCATACGTCATAAAAAACAATAATACAATACAGATCCTTTTCCCGCGGCGAAAAGCATACCTTATCTATCTGAATGTATCCTTCGCCGTTATAGGCTGTCCTTATTTCCAGATAATCCGTGCCCGGCTCAACGTCAATTGAAAAATGAGCGATGTTCTGCGACGGCGACAGCCGGCACATAGCATACTGGGTTTCGTGTGTTGTGCCAAATACTTCAACCGTGTTTATTTCGGTGTCCGTTTTATAATATACATCAATTTCAACATTGCCGTTCAAAGCCCTATAATACGGTCCGTAAGTCAGATACCCTGTTTTGCCCGTGCTTTCATCGGCATATTTCTTTTCTCCTTCGCCTACAATGTTTGAGGATAATTCCTCTCCGGAATATACCGCCTGATTAAGGCTTTTGGCGAAAAAATTCATATATATCAACGACAGAACAACTAATATGATTACAATGATTGATTTCTTTGACATTTTGTATCCTCTTATTTATATAATTGGTATATTTGCTTGCAGACATTTTCCCACTTGGTAGACTGAGTGTACTCGTTAAGCTTTTTCAGCATTTCGTCTGTCTTGCCGGAAGAAATGATCTCCTTAACGGCGGCAGCAATGAGCTGAGGATTTGACTTATCTATCTGGTATACGAAATCCTTGAATTCGTTGAAAATGTACTGATCGGTAGTTATGATAGGTCTGTTCGCAGCAACACAGAAGCGGATTGCGCCGCTTGCGGATTCCTCGCTCGGCAGATACGGCATTACGCATATATCGCACGCCTGAAGTATCTTCATCGACTCCTCGTTAGGCAGGAAGTCGGTATAAAGCTTAACGTTGTCCTCAAGTCCGAGATTTTTTATAAGCTTAACACATTCGTCGTAATAATTCTTGCTTACAGGGGATTCATGCAGAGCGCAGGAAGGAATGTACTTAATATCGGGATATTCCTTTTTCAGAATGGCTACTGCGGATATGGTTTCCTTTATTCCCTTATGCGGAAGGAAAAAACCGTAGCTGCTGAGTATAAGTGAGCCGTCCATGCCGAGAGCCTTTCTGGCTGCCTTTTTGCCTATGTCCTTATACTGCGGCTGACCGAGAGGGATATAATGCACAATCGATCTGTCAACGCCGAACGAACAGAGCAAGTCGCATTCGCTGACCTGATGCACCATAATTGCATGGCACTTGTTCAGGCTGTCCTTTATGGACTTCAGGCTTACAATCTTTCCGCCCACGTCTGCGTCCTTTACCTTATGGAAGGTGATTATTACCTTCTTTTCGGGAGAGAGGGTGTCGATAAGCTTTGCAAGGTCGCACAGCTTGAAGAAGCCGAAGTTGAACTGAATGTGAACATACTCGTTATCCGACTCCTTAAGAGCGTCGATAAGCGCGTCCGCGTTTCCTTCAAACGCACTGTGCCATAAGCGCTCCTTTACCATGCCGTCATCGCTGCGGAGCAGCTTTACGCCATAGTTGGGGTAAATAGAAAAATCAACATAATTGCGCATTTCGTCTATTATAAAGCTTGTGAACTCTGCAATGCCGCATTTGCTGTTCCATGTCGTTACCATTGCAACCTTCGGCTTTACCTGATGCTGCTGAACAGTGTCGATAAACGCGAACCATCTGTCCGCAACAGCCTGCCATGTAAATTTGGTGGATATAAGATTATAGGCGTTGTCGATCTTCCTGTTTATCTCGTCCGTGCGGCCGTTTTCGAAAATATAGCGCATATGCTTTTTCATTGTGTCAACATTCGGCTTTGCCCACTGTGAATTGTCAGCGGTCAGATGCGTATGCGCCGGTTCCATTTCGTAGTCCACAACCATTGCTGTATCGTCGCTGCAAAAATCAGCCATGCCTGTGTTGTTTGATACGATTACGGGGATTTTGGCAAGCATCGCCTCCGCAACAGGCAGACCAAAGCCCTCGCCCCTTGCCATCTGAACATAGCAGTCTGCCGCCTTGTACAGGCTGTAAAGCTCGTTTGTCTTGAGGTCGCAGTTTATATGCTCAACAGCAGGCGGGTTAGGGAATTCCTTTCGCAGCTCCTGAAGAAGCTCAACGGTTTCATTGTGAGGGTTCGGAAATGTTTTCAGAAGCAGGCAGACATCGTCGTCGCCTGTGAACTCCTCAAAATATCCTCTCAGCATTAGGTCAACGCCCTTGCGAGGGAACGCAGAGCTGATATGGAGGAAGGTAAACCTCTTTCCGATTTTCTTTTTATAGGGCTTCAGCTTGTCATAATCAGGGCAAAGCTCAACGCCCAGACCCATGGTTTTTACAGGAATTGTTACTCCCGACTTCTTCAGTGTTTCCGAAACGAAATCGGACATTGTGCCGATACCGCTAAGGTATTTATTGAAGTCATTCACATATTCCTTGGGGATTCTGTCCTCTTCCCAGCCGAATGCGCTGAAGTTAAGAGCGCCGTTTGCGTCAGATACTCTTGGCGGATACATATTTCTGATTGTTACGTCAGGATATGTAACGTCAAAGGACTTTTCCCATAATTTCTTTGCCAGCGGCTTGTCCGCCAGGTCTGAGCTTTTCGGCGTATAGTCGCCGGGACCCTCGGTGCAGTAAATAGATATATCTGCCTTATGCTCGCTGTACATTGCTTCGATGAGCTTGCGGTTTACTATTGCAAGGCTGTATGAGGTTTCGAACGGTCCCTGCATCTGAATTCTGCGCGGCCTGCTGCCCGATTTTATATTGTTGACAGCGTTCAGCAGTATCTTTCTTGTGTCGGTTGCCTCCAGCTTTTCCAATCTCTTAAGCTGCTTTTCGACAATCATGTCCCTGAGCATCTTATTGTAAATAATCTCGTGAATCAGGGCGCCGATAATGTCGTATCTTTTCTCGTTCACAATAATTCCTGCGCCGCTCATGGTTTCAGAAATAGCAGATGAGTCGAAAGCAACCACCGGAACCTTCATCTTCATCGCTTCCAGCAGCGGCACACCGAAGCCCTCGTGTTCGCTCATGCACAGAAAAACATCTGCCAGTTCGTAGCTTGCCTTCAGCTCTTCCTCGGAAATTTTTCCCAAGAAGAAAACGCTGTCCTCTATCTCCAGCTCTGCACACAGCTTTTTCAGCTCGTCTACATAAGGATAATAGCTAAGGTCGCCCGCAAACAGCAGATTGCTTTCCGGGTTGATATATTTGTGGTAAACGTGGAAGGAGCGAATAACATCGTTCTGGCACTTGTTAGGCACAACTCGTCCAACAAACAGAATGTTGTTTCTGCCTTTGAATCTGTCAAGGAATTTCTGAGATGACTTTACGGTATCAAATCTGTTAAGGGATATTTGTACAGGCAGAACGTCAACGTCCGTATATCCCATCTCAAGCATCTGCTTGCGATTATAGTTTGAAGCAGCTATTGCGTAGGAAACGTATTTTCTGTATTCCTTGGTCTGCCATAATCCCAAACGGATATATTTTTTCGTGCCCTCGTCGGTAAAAAATCTTTCAGGGGTAATGTTATGGTAAATCAGCGCCTTTTTTCCGGGCAGTGAAACGATTTTATCAAACAGATCAAATCCCATTGAGTGATGCACAATGAGAATTGAATCGTCATCTGCTGAATATTTGTTTATGTTTTTTATTTTTGAGGACAGCTCAGGCGGAATATGCTCGGCGTATATGTCCGATTCGTACCCCTCCTTAATAAGCAGCTCCCTGATCAGCAGCATCTGATTGGTAATTGCATCTCCCAAAGCTGTACCGTCGTGAAATTGATTTATTCTCATTTTTCCTACCTCGTTTATTGATTGTCGGATTTAAGCGCAATAAGTATCTGGTCCTGAATTTTTTTCATATCGCATATAGCTCTTGTTGCAGCGCCGTTAAATGCAATCTGCTGGTTTACATAAGGCTTAATCAGCCAGTATGTGCATTTTCTGATAAACCTTTTCACCAGCACGATAAACCCGCCGATAACCTTCTTGTTGGAAGTAATGTACTGATCCTGAATATACCACGTTTCGTTCAGCTGCTTTATATTTGCGGAAAGCTGAGCAAGGCTTTCGTTTATGATAGAGTAGTTAAGCAGCAGCTTTGAGGATACTTCCGCCGTATCCTCCTCTGTTTTTAAAACAGTCTGAGGAATGCTGTACTTGCTTATGGTCAATTGAAGCTTTTCCATCAATTCGTTTGTGGATATGATGCTTTTATCTATCTCAATCATTTTCTATTTCCTTCCTGTTCTATCTTTTTTATCCATGCGCTGACCGAATCCTCAAATTTGCTCATTGAGTAATTCTCAAATTGGATCCTCTGGTTACCGATTACTTGTTTTCTTTCGGATTCATCCTTTACCAGCAGATCAATACATCTTGAAACATTGTCAGGCTGTTTTGAATCAATTAAAAAGCATTTCTCGCCGAGAGTGGCTGTAACTGCCGTCGACCTGTACGCTATAATCGGAACATCAAAGTACATCGCCTCAATAATCGGAACGCAGAATCCTTCATGCTCGCTCAAGCACAGGAAAACGTCCGCCGCACGGTACAGCGAAACAAGCTGCGCCTGAGTAATATAGCCCGTGAATACAACCTCGCCGTCGAAATCGGCAAGCTTTTCCTTAAGCATAAGGTAATACCTGTCGTTTTCGCCGAATCTTCCGGCAAGAATCAGGCGGCTGTTCCGATTGCAGCCGTTGTGATATGCGATAAAGCTGTCGATTAAATCCTCATGCCTTTTGTTTGGAGCAACCCGTCCAACAAAAAGTATGTTGGTTTTTCCGTCGCTGAACCGCCGTGAGAACTCACTGTCAGCATCGCAAACGTATCTGCTTTCATCAAAGGGGATCGGCACAACGGAAATACTATCCGGTTTAAATCCGTATTTAACCATTGTTTCCTTATTAAATTCCGAAACAGTCAGCGAATAATCCACGCTGTCTGCCAGCGCTTCAACCTGCGCAATGCCGTTTTTGACGGAGTTCAGTGCAAATTCGCTATAATCCGCAAAAAATTCCGGAGGAGTAACATTCTGAAATACGAGAACCCTCTTGCAACCAAAAAAGCCCATATAATCAGCCATTTCATTTTCTGCCGCCATGTGAAGAATCATTATGTCGTTGGAGGCAGGGTATTTGAAATCTGACATCGGCTTTATAAAATTGTTCTGCGAGTTGTTCTGATACGAGTAAATATAGTTTTTTACGTTCAGTCTGTCGAACTGTTTTTTCAGAAGCAGCGAGAAATCGCATACTGCGTCGCCATCGTTGAAAACAGGCACGATCTGATATACTGCCGACTGTGCATTACAAGTCGGCGAAACCGCATAGTGATTTGATATTTCGACTTTTTTAAACTCTTTTGCTATCTTGTTGGAGCTGTCCTCAAGGACGTTTATTCTGAAATTACAATTCTGCGAAAAATCCGAAAAATAATTGAGCGTATTCTGAGCTCTTACCTTAAACTCGTCAAGATTTTCCACGATAATTTTCTGCTTATCCAGATTAAGCTCAACCTTCTTGACCGCATTATTCAGACTAAGCTCGGTATTCTTAACTGAATCGCCAAGGCTTTGCTCAACGTTTTTAACAGCGCCGCTTACGTCTGCCACAGCTGCGTTCAGCCGCTGTTCCGACGCCCTTGATTCAGACCGCAAACTGTCTATCTGCTGAGTAAGCTCCTCTGCCTTTTTATCCAGCAGTCGGGCGCACTCCTCCAGAGCCTTTAAAGCGTCGGAAAGACTGTCTATTCTGACGTATGCGTCAGTCATTTCAGCCTTTAGACCGTCAAGTTTCTCAATAAAGTCGTTCATACTGTTTTTCAGCTCTTCTTCCGACTTTTCCTCAGACTCGGCAGACTGCTTTAAGCTCATGTTAAGCTGCTCTATTTCAGACCGAAACAAGCTATATATTTTTTTCTTGAAAAAAAGCTTAATACGGTTTTTCAGTCCCTTTTGCGGCGTCAAATCCGCTGAAAAGAAAGCGATATTACTTTTTGTATCTTTATTTGGCATTGTATGATTACTTTCTCGTTACTGTATTTCCCAATCGTTATCCATATAAACTATGCCTGCGTCACGATGATTATTTATTACATCGAATTGATAATATTCTCTGTAAAAATCAAGCGGAGTTCCGTTTATATCTGTTATTGATACCTGCAAAATGTACTTGCTTGTGAGCAAATTCATTTCCTTGCCCTTATACTCAATTTTTCCGTCCGTATCCTTTAATACAACCTGCTTGTGAGCCAAAAGCGTATTTGTACCGAAAATCCACTCGCCCTCAAGGGTATATATTCCCATGCCGAACACATATTCGTCTATGGGCTTGTTTACATGATAGTAGAAATCTATATAAAATTCCTTGCCGGCTTCCAGCAGCAGCGTTTCTTCATGCCTGTGATTTTTCAGTACGACCTTTGTCAATACCGCTTCCTTTGTTCCGAAATGCTTGCAGCTGTAATCCATCGCCTGCTGATAGAGATGTTCGTCCATGCCGGGGCTGCTGCTCGAACCTTCCTCCGGATTTGCTGCGGCTTCTTCGTCTGCTTCCTCTGCTTCCTGCTGCGGAGCCTCCGACTGCTTATCCATGTTCTGTCTTTCGATTTGAGCTTTTGACTGATTTTCAAGCAGCGCAATTTTCTTGTTGTTCATAAACGTCAGGTAATCGTCAACAACATCGGCGGATTTTCCTATCGAGGCGATCTCTCCGCTGTTTATCCATACTGCCTTGTTGCAGAACCTCTCAATCATTCCCAGATCATGAGATACGATAACGATAGTAATTCCTGACGACTTGAGCTGTCTTAAATGGTCGAAGCATTTCGCCTGGAAGTTTGTATCTCCTACCGCCAGTATTTCGTCAATCAGCAGCACATCTGCGTCAACATTGATTGCGACCGCAAACGCAAGACGCATATACATACCTGATGAATAGGTTCTTACAGGGTTGTCGATAAACTCGGCAAGCTCCGAAAATTCTATAATATCGTCCAGACGCTCGTCTATTTCCTTTTTTGTCAGTCCGAAAATGGAGGCGTTTGTATAAATGTTCTCCCTGCCGCTCATATCCGGATGAAATCCTGCACCAAGCTCGATAAGGCTTGAAACTCTTCCCTTTATTTCAATGGTTCCGCTGTCAGGGTACATTATCCTGGTCATCAGCTTAAGCAGCGTGCTTTTGCCGCATCCGTTTTCGCCGATAAGACCCACAACCTCGCCTTTTTTTACGTTGAAAGTAATTCCGTTAAGAACCGTTCTGTTTTCATAGCGGCTGCGCTTGTGGAACAAAAGCCTTTCCTTTAAACTCTGACCTTTGTCAAAATATACCTTGAACTGCTTTTTTACGTCAATTATTTCAATTGAGTTGTCTAACTCCATTATAGTTCCTCCACAAAGTGCTTCTTCAATTTACCAAAAACGAGGCATCCGATCAACATTACAGCCACTCCGAGTGCGAACGCCCATAAAAGCGTGGACAGACTTGGCACAGAGCGATAATACAGAATATCTCTGTACGCGTCCACAACGGGAGTCATCGGATTAAATGAATATATCGGCTTAAGCTTGTCGGGAATCATGTCTGTGGAATACAATATCGGGGTCAGATACAGCCACGCCATTGTAACAATGCTCAGAATATGCTCCATATCTCTGAAAAAAACGGTAACCGCCGATGCGATCATTGCCGCTCCGAGGCACATTATAAACTCAACCAGCATAATAATCGGCAGGCAGAAAACAGCCGTCAGGTTTATGCCCACGCCTGAAAATATAACAACTATAAAGATTATTATAAAGCTGAACAGCATATTCATAAAGCAGCTGCAAACATAGGATATTGGCAGAACCTCGCGGGGGAAATATATTTTTTTGACAAGATCCTTTTGGCTCAGGATTGATGTGGAACCGCCCGAAATCGAGCTTTGGAAGAAAATCCACGGAATCAGAGCGACAAACAGATAAAGATAAAACTTGTCTATGTCCGAACGCAAGACAACCGAAAATACAAACGTATATATAATCAGCTGGAAAAGCGGATTTATGAAGGTCCAGAGAAAGCCTAAGACAGAGCCCTTGTATCTGCCGCGCAGATCCTTTCTGACAAGGCTGAATATCATTTCTCTGTACGCAAAAATTTCTTTTAATGTTTTCATTAGTTACCCCTGTGTTAAAGCATTCTGCCAATATGTAAATACGTCAGTAATTGTTTCACTGAGCGGTATTGTCGGCTTCCAGCCGGTATCACGGCTGATCTTTGAAACATCGGCTTCTATAATCGGAACGTCGATAGGACGGTATTTGCCCTTATCGATTTCAACGCTGATTTTCTGAGAGGACTTGCTTACGATCAAGCTGAGAATGTCGCTTACCGCAATTGCCTTTCCGCTGCCAACGTTGTAGGTTTCGCCCTTTTTTCCCTTGCGCGCCAGCAATTCATAAGCTGCCACAATGTCCCTTACGTCGGTGAAATCTCTTTTTGCGGAAAGATTTCCTACCCGCATTACAGGTTCTCTGAGCCCTTTTTCAATTTCGACCGCCTGCTTGCAGAAATCCGATACCACAAACTGCGGAAGCTGCCGCGGACCTATATGATTGAACGCCCTAACCGATATAATATCCATATCGTACGCATTTGAATAGACTCTTCCCAGCATATTCTGGGTCAGTTTCGTAACAGCGTATACATTCTGTGGATTTTCTCTTGTTTCCTCGCTTATCTGACCGCCGGCTTCCTTATTTATTCCATATTCCTCGCTGGAGCCTATAAGAAGTATGCGGGGCTTGTAATCCAGACCCTTCGCCGATTCAAGCAGGTTTATTGCGCCAACAATGTTAATCTGTGCAGTGAGGGCAGGCTTTTTCCACGAAACCGCAACCGAGCTCTGCGCCGCAAGATGAAAAATGCAGTCAGGCTTTACCTTTTCAAGCAAAGCCGTGATTGCAGATTCGTCAAGTATATCAAGGTCGTAAACCGTGCAGCTTTCCTGCTCGATTTTCTCGGAAGGCAGCTTTGTAGCGCTGACTTCCCAATGGCATTTGTCCGCCAGATGTTCAATTAAATAGCCTCCGACAAAGCCGGCAGCTCCTATTATCAGCGCTTTCATAGAGTCCCTCCGAATCAGATTACTTATTCTTTATTTCAGCCTCGACAAGAGCCTTGTCGTTATTTACCATTCTCTCAACAAGCTGCTTAAACGAGATTTCTCTCACCCAGCCAAGCTCCTTTTCAGCTTTTGCAGGGTTGCCGAGAAGAAGGTCGACCTCTGCGGGACGGTAGAATTTAGGATTTATCTTAACGATTGTCTTTCCGGTTGCGCTGTCGATACCGATTTCATCAACGCCCTCCCCCTGCCATTTTACAGTGATTCCCAAGGCGGCAAAGGATAATTCCACAAACTCGCGTACCGTATGTGTTTCGTGAGAAGCGATTACATAATCCTGAGGCTTGTCCTGCTGAAGCATCAGCCACATAGCTCTTACATAATCCTTTGAATGACCCCAGTCGCGCATTGCGTCCATATTGCCCAGCTCCAGGTGATCCTGTACGCCCAGCTTGATTCGTGCGGCTGCGTCAGTAATCTTTCTGGTAACAAATTCATGTCCGCGTCTTTCGCTTTCGTGGTTGAACAGGATACCTGAGCAGGCAAACATATTGTAGCCTTCGCGGTAATTTCTTGTAATCCAGTGAGCGTAAAGCTTTGCTACGCCGTATGGGCTGCGCGGGTGGAAAAAGCTTTTTTCAGTGTATCCGCCGAAATTCTCCTCCTGATCCTCGCGGCAGCCGCCGAACATTTCCGACGTGCTTGCCTGATAGTATCTTGCGTCGGGCTTGATTGTCTTGATTGCCTCAAGAATATTTGCTGCGGCAACGCCTGTGATGTTGGCGCTGGCGACAGGCTCTCTGAACGACTGCGCAACGAAGGACTGCGCGGCAAGATTATATACCTCGTCCGGCTGAGCTTCCTTGATTGCATTTATCATTGCAGCCATATCTGTTATGTCGCCGAAAATAAAGTGGACCTTTTCCTTTGCGGCAAGACCCTCCATGTTGCCGAAATCCAGCTTCGACTTGCGTCTTACAAGGCCGTAAACCTCGTATCCCTTTTCAAGCAGGAGTTCGGCCAAGTATGAACCGTCCTGTCCTGTTATACCTGTAATAAGAGCTCTTTTCATTATAAGTCCTCCGAAATATTCAATAATTTTTTATATTCAGACAGAACGGATTCTGCCATTTTATTTACATCGAATTTTTGCTTTACCCTCTCTGCGGCATTTCTGCCGTACTCTTCTCTCAGCGCGCTGTCGTCCGTCAGCTTTTGTATTGCCTCCGCAAGAGCTGCAACATCGTTTACCGGAACGGTTACGCCTGTTTTTCCGCCGACACTGACAAAGGGAACTCCGGTAGGGAGGTTGGTGTTTATTACCGGCTTGCCGTAAACCATCGCCTCAAGCTGAACCAGTCCGAACGCCTCACTGTTGGCAACCGACGGAAGCACCAGAAAATCACAGTCGGCAAACGCCGCTCTCAACCTGTCCTTTGGCAGATTTCCAAGGAAGTGAACCCTGCCGGACATATTTTTTTCGGATACAAGCTCCCTCATTCTGCTTTCCTCAGAGCCTGTGCCGATAATAAAAAGCTCCGCGCCGTTTATATTCTCAAATGCCCTGACAAGAACCTCTATACCTTTATAATATATAAGCCTGCCCGTGAACAGCACCTTTTTTCTGCTCTTATCCGTCAGCATTTCGGTAAGAACAGGCAGCCGCGGATTGTTCAGATATTCGTCGACCTTTATTCCGTAAGGAATAACTGCGCACTTTTCCTTGTATTTTCCGAGGTATTTGGAACTTGTTATATGTCCCTCGGTAGCGACTATTATTCTGTCGACACGTTTTAGGAAGCGGTTCATAATGGGTTTAAAAAAGAACAGCAGCTTTTTCTGCTTTACAATGTCGCTGTGCCACCAGACAACCGCTTTCCCCTTGTACCCCGACAGAAGCAGCGCCAAATCGCCTAAGGGATTTGGGTCGTGCAGCTGGATAATATCAGCGTTTTTAGACATTTTCCGCAGCTTGGGGATAAAAGAAAAGGAAACGGGCATTGAAAAATATATGCCAAGGCTTCCTGCACGCGTTACCTTAACGCCGTTGACTGTTTCCTCTGCGCCCCTGCCTTTTGGCTGACAAACGAGAACGTTCATGTCAACCGCCGAGCCAAGCCCCTCGGCTATGTCCTGTGTGACCGTTTCAATACCGCCAATCCACGGAGAATAAAGTTTGTTTACCTGTAAAACCCTAATTTTTTTCATTGACTAATCTCTTATAAACATCAAGCATTTCAGCTGCGCTTTTTTCCCATGTAAACCTTCTGCACTGCTCAAGCCCTTTTTCCGACAGCCGGCGGCGAAGCTCACTGCTTTCGGTAAGCTTTATCATGCCCTCCGCGATCTCCTCCACCGAATATGGGTCAGCCTGTATGGCGGCGTCGCCAACCACCTCGGGGAGCGCGGTGCTGTTTGAGGTGAGAACGGGAGTTCCGCAGGCCATTGCCTCAAGAGGCGGCATTCCGAATCCCTCGTAAATTGACGGAAAGCAGAAAATCATAGCGCCTTTCATAAGCAGCGGCACATCGCCGTCCGGCACATAGCCCGTGAAAACTACCTTGTCCTCAAGCCCCAAGGTCTTGACCTTTTCAAAAATCGACTCGTACAGCCAACCCTTTCCTCCTGCAAGAACAAGCAGCGGCGGAGCTTCGGTTCTGCTCAGCATAACCGAATAGGCTTCAATTATTCTTTCGATATTTTTTCGCGGCTCAAGGGTTCCAAGATAGAGAATGTAATCGCCGTTAATGCCGTATTTGCTTTTTGCGTCAGATATAAGCTTATTGTCGTAATCAGGTCTGAAAACGTCAAAATTAACGCCGCAGGGAACTATGTCGATCCTTTCCGCAGGAACGCCGAAGTGCTTTATTATCTGCTGCTTGCTGAACTGCGAAATGGTTATGATCCTGTCAGCGCGTCTGATCGAGCTTTTAAGCGTCAGCCTGAGCATAAGCTTTGTTTTAAAGCGCACCGTTTCAGGAAAATCCTTTATTACAGCGTCGTAAATAACAGCAGCCTTTTTTCCGCGCGCAAAGGGCGGAACATAGTAATTGTAAAAATGGGAAACGTCTGATTTTTCCCTAAAGAACAGCCTGTACGGAATCGGGATAACCGCCCACAGCAGCTGATATACCGTTGCGCTGAACCACTTGCAGGGATTGAGCTTTATGTTTTTGCCCGCATATTTTTCAGCCGTTTTTATTTTGTCGTCTGAGTTTTTCAGCGAAAAAAAATCAAGTACATACTCATTTTCATTATCCAGCCTGCCCATTGCCTTGATAAGCTCGGCCTCGTAAAAACCGATTCCCGATTTGTCGCTGTGCAGCAGAGGCTGAATATTAACGGAAATCTTCAATTATACTAACTCGTTTCTGTTGCAGATTTTAAGGTTTTCGATTACCTTTTTTACGTCCTGGGTGCTGTCTTTTGCACACACAAGCAAAGCGTCGTCTGTGTCTACTATGATCAGGTTCTCAATACCCACTGTTGCGATAAGCTTTTTGCCGCCGCTTACAGTGGTGTTCTTTGTATTTATGCTGATAACGTCGCCGTGAATCATGTTGCCGAATTCATTTGTCTTGTTGATTCTCTCAAGAGCAAGCCAGTTTCCGACATCATCCCAGCCGAAGTTGCCGGGAATAGTGTAAATTCCGCTTGCCTTTTCCATAATGCCGAAGTCAACCGACTCGGATTTGAATGTAGGGAACACCTGCTTAAGCACGTCGTCAAAGAGATCCGTTCCGTAGCTTTCTCTGATTTTTGCAAGCCCCTCTGTCATTTCAGGCATAAACTTGTTCAGGTTTGCCATAATGGAGGACGCCTTCCATGTGAACATACCGCTGTTCCAGAGGTATTCGCCCGAATTTACGTATTCCTTTGCAAGCTCAATGTTCGGCTTTTCAACAAAGCGGCGCACGTTATAAACGCCCACCGACGTGTTGTCGTCCTTTCCGAAATGAATGTAGCCGTAGCCTGTTTCGGGATAGGTAGGAGTAATACCTATTGTAACCAGATTGCTGCCTTCTTCCGCAACAGAAATAGCCTGTTTCAGCGTGTCAATATACATCTGGTTAAACTTTATCAGGTGATCTGACGGCAAAACAAGCATTATTGCGTCTTCATATTTTTTTTGAACAACAGCAGCGGCCAGACCTATGCAGGGAGCTGTGTTTCTTGCGGCAGGTTCGGCAAGAATGTTCTCTGCGGGCATATCGGGCAGCTGGTTTTTAACTATATCAACGTAATTTGCGTTTGTTACCACAAATACGTCCTCGATTGCAACAAGCGACGATAAGCGGGAAACTGTTTTCTGAATCATTGTTTCGCCATCGGTAGTCAGTGATAAAAACTGCTTAGGAAAATTATTTCTGCTTTTTGGCCAAAAACGCTCTCCGCGTCCGCCTGCCATTATAACCGCTGTAATTTTCATAGTTACCTCTCATAATTATATTTGGACATAGTCCCAATCTACATAATTATAACACTTTAATTATATAATGTCAACGTCAGCGGCATTGCAATATCTGGGCTTTTCTGTAATTTCTGCATATATTTTTCTTAACTTTTCACGATTTGGTTTGGTGAGAAAACCAAAAAGCGGAGCGAATTGTCAGCTTGACTTTAATGCGTCACTGTATTATGCAATTTTACAAAAAAATAAATGCAAAATTGGTAATTTATACAAAGGTGCTGCAAATTGTTGAAAAATGAGGAAAATGCTGTTATAATTATCATCGTGTTTTCAAATTTATAACAGAAAAGGTGACAGGAATGGGAGAATTTATAAAAGCTCTTGCAGAAAACGAAGGGCAGAGCTTCATTGACGCGCTGGTTGACGTCAACAGCGCCATAAACGACTTTGTATGGGTAAAAATCGGTCTTATCCTGCTTATCGGTACGGGTATTCTGATGACCGTTCTCACAAAAGTGTTCCAGATTTCGCACTTGAAAACGTGGTGGACCTCCACCATAGGCGGAATGTTCAGCAAAAAGGCGCACAAAAAAGAGGGAAAAGGCTCTGTTTCCCAGTTTCAGGCGCTTTGCACAGCCCTTGCCGCAACAATCGGCACAGGCAACATCGCAGGCGTTGCCGCCGCTATCGCAGTGGGCGGACCCGGCGCCGTTTTCTGGATGTGGCTGGCTGCGTTCTTCGGAATGATGACCAACTTCTCAGAAAACGTGCTCGGTATCTATTACCGCCGCAAAAACGCAAAGGGCGAGTGGTCGGGCGGCGCAATGTACTACTTACAGTACGGTCTTGGCGGCTATAAGCACATGAAAACAGCGGGCAGGGTGCTTGCGATATTCTTCTCGATCTTCGCGATCCTTGCGTCGTTCGGTATCGGCAACTGCGGTCAGATCAACAAAATCACCCTTAACCTTGAGTCGGCGTTCTTCTCCTCGTTTAACGATTGCTACGCCTTCGGCGACGTTAAGTGGACCTCCATCGCTATCGGTCTTGTACTGATGATTTTAGGCGCAGTAATCATCTTCGGCGGACTTCAGAGAATCGCCGCAACCGCCGAAAAGGTAGTTCCGTTCATGGCGTGCGCTTACATAATCGGCTGCATCGTTATTTTCTGTATCAATATCAATACGGTAGGCGATATGTTCACCTCGATTTTCCGCTTCGCATTCGGCGTTGACGCAGTGGCAGGCGGCGCAGCGGGCATCGCCGTTTCAACGGTAATCACCCAGGGCTGCAAGCGCGGCGTTTTCTCCAACGAGGCGGGTCTTGGCTCGTCCGTAATGGTTCACTCCGCCTCTAACGTTAAGGAACCCGTCCAGCAGGGTATGTGGGGCATTTTCGAGGTTTTCGCCGACACGATAGTTGTCTGCACAATGACAGCTATTGTCGTTCTCTCGTCGGGACAGATCGACCTCAGCACAGGTCACATGATCGGCGACGGGGACGGCGCGACATTGGTTGCGTCCGCCTTCGGCAATGTTTTCGGCGCGCCGGGGGAAATGTTCGTTGCGGTCGCAATGCTCATGTTCGCGTTTACGACGGTTTTGGGCTGGTCCCATTACGGCTCGAAATCCGTTGAGTACCTGTTCGGCATCAAGGCAGCAAAGGTCTATAAGGTCATTTTCGTGCTGATGATTATGTCGGGCGCAGTTATGACCTCCACAATCGCGTGGGATATTTCCGATACGTTCAACGGACTGATGATGATTCCTAACCTTATAGGCGTGGTTGCGCTGTCGCCTGTGGTTATGAAGATAACAAAGAACTATGTTGACCGTAAGATACGGAAAAAAGACGTAGAGCCGGTGCTTTCCGTAATACCTGAAATTCAGGCGGAATACGCAGAGGCGGTAAAGAACGAGGAATAATATAACAGTGCGGGGTGAAAGCGCCCCGCATTTTTCATACCAAAAAGCAATATCGCCATACTGGCTGTTGAAAAATCAAATTTAAAGTTTTTGTCCACTTTTTTCAAAAAGTGGTGGGTACTTAGGGCAACGCCCTAAGCCGACTTCCGCAGAAGTCGGAATCTCTAACACAAGGCGCTTTTTTGCAGGGGTGTGGGGCACTTTTTTCAAGAAAAAAAGCGCCCCACAAGTGAAAAATTTTCGCAGCATAATCCTCGAAAAAGTTGCCGGTGGCAAGTTTTTCGACAGTCTGTGCGGGGTGAAAGCGCCCCGCATTTTTCATTTCCCAAACCCGCATCTCTACATATACGCCGCAGAAAAATTTTAC